>JBJDYP010000074.1:0-1738 GCA_051867435.1 Faecousia sp. | reverse complement strand
ACCACCGGCTCCTGCGCCGCCGCGGCAGCCAAGGCGGCTGCCTGGATGCTGCTCACCGGGCAGCGGAAAGAACAGATTCAGATTCGGACGCCCAAGGGAATTACACTGGATCTGCAGGTTTGTGACATTCGGATGGAGCCGGAGCGGGTCTCCTGCGCCATCGAAAAGGACAGCGGAGACGACCCGGATGTAACCAAGGGGATGCACATTACGGCAACCGTATCCCGAAGGGAAACGCCCGGCATCCGCATCGACGGCGGAGAAGGCGTGGGACGGGTGACGAAGCCCGGACTGGATCAACCGGTGGGAAATGCCGCCATCAACTCTGTCCCCCGAAAAATGATCTGTGAGAATTTGGAGGAAGTGTGCCGAACCACCGACTACCATGGCGGTCTGGAGGTTGTGATTTCCGCACCCGGCGGGGAAGAGGTTGCCAGAAAGACCTTCAACTCCCGGTTGGGCATTGTGGGCGGCATCTCCATTCTAGGAACTACCGGCATTGTGGAACCCATGAGCGAGGATGCCCTTGTGGGGAGCATCCAGGTGGAAATGCGGCAAAGGGTGGCCTCAGGAGATGCCTATCTGCTGGTCACCCCCGGCAACTACGGCGAGGCTTTCCTGCGGGAGCATATGACCCTTCCCTTTTCGGAAAGCGTCAAATGCAGTAACTTTGTGGGCCAGACCATTGATATGGCCCTGCAGCTGGGGGTAAAGGGCATTCTGTTTGTTGCCCATATCGGCAAATTTGTTAAGGTGGCTGCCGGGATTATGAATACCCACTCCCGATGGGCCGACGGACGGGGTGAGATTCTGGCCGCCAACGCCCTCCGGGCCGGGCTGTCCCGGGAGGCCGCACTGGAAATTCTGGAAGCGGCCACCACGGAGGAGGCCCTTTCGGTGGTCATCCGGGAGGGACTGCTGGATGCCGTTATGGAGCAGCTCACTACCCGGATTCACGACTACCTGAACCGCCGCGCGGGAGCGAATTGCCTGCTGGGCGCAGTGCTCTACTCCAATCAGTGGGGCTATCTGGGACAGACGGAAAGCGCGGAGGAACTGATCCGGCTGCTAAGCCGTCAGTATGAAGGAAAAGAGGAATGTGGAAAATGAGTGGAATCCTTTACGGTGTAGGTGTAGGCCCCGGTGACCCGGAGCTTCTGACCCTGAAAGCCCTGAGAATTCTGCGGGAAAGCGACGTGATCGCCATCCCCTCAGAAACAAAAGAATCCTGCGTTGCCTACCAAATTGCTCTGGGAGCCTGTCCGGAGCTGGAACGGAAAGAACTGCTTCCGGTTCCCATGCCCATGACCAAGGACCCTTCCGCCCTGGAGCGCAGCCACGAGGCCGCCGCAAACGCCATTGCGGGGCAGCTGGAGCAGGGCCGCCAGGTGGCGTTTGTGACCCTGGGCGACCCTACGGTCTACTCTACCTATCTTTATATCCACAGGAAAATCGCCGGGAGAGGCTATGAAACCGCCATCGTCAGTGGAATCCCCTCCTTCTGTGCGGCGGCTGCCAGACTCAATCAGGGACTGGCAGAGCAAGCCCAGCCCCTGCACATTCTGCCAGGTACCTACCACAGCGCAAGCGGTGACGGGATCACAGCCCTCCGGGGCACCAAGGTACTGATGAAAACAGGAAAAAACATGGCTTCTGTCCGCGGGAGCATTCTGGAGAGCGGGCAGGAAGCGGTTCTGGTGGAAAACTGCGGTATGCCGGGGGAGGCTGTCTACCACGG
>JBJDYP010000073.1:0-1769 GCA_051867435.1 Faecousia sp. | reverse complement strand
AGCTGGGCGGCAGCGCCCAGCAGCAGGCTCTTGGGGTTGCTGAGCAGGGGGCCAAAATCTGTCATGGCACCCACGCCCATGAAAATCAGGCAGGGATAAATACTGGTTTTCACGCCGATATAGAAGAAGTCCAGCAGACCGCCGTGGGACAGGATCTGACCGTAGGAATGGTAGGCCGCGCTGCTCTCGTCCATGAACGCGGTCCACAGCTCCTGGTGGTACAGTCCCGCGCCGGGCAGGTTGGTCAGCAGACAGCCGAAGGCAATGCCCACCAGCAGCAGCGGCTCAAACTTTCTGCCGATACCAAAGTACAGCAGCACGCAGGCAATGGCGATCATCACCAGGTTCTGCCAACCGGCACTATCCAGGAAGCCGGAGGTCACAGTGGCAAAGCCGCTGTTATTCCACAGCTTCAGTAAAATTTCACCAATGTTGATCACCGGAAGCCCTCCTTACGCGAGGACGACCAGAGGAGCGCCGGTATCGACGGAAGAGCCCTTGCTCACCAGAACCTGGGTCACCGTTCCGTCGGAAGGTGCCATGATCTCGTTTTCCATCTTCATCGCTTCCAGAATGCACAGCACGGTGCCGGACTTGACCTTGTCGCCGGCTGCCACATTGACCTTCAGAATGGTGCCGGGCATGGGCGCGGTGACGGGGGTGCCGTTGCCGGTGACCACCGGCGCGGCAGCGGGTGCGGCGGCAGGTGCGGCAGCAGGCGCGGCCGCGGGTTCGGAAGCAGCGGGCGCGGCGGGCGCGACGGCCTCGTACTCGTCCAGAAGCATGGCCTTGCCGGCCTCGACCTCCACCTCATAGGTGCGTCCGTTGAGGGTCACTTTATATTTCATGATGATTTGACCTCCTTGATGGAAATGAAGCGAAGCTCATTGATGGGCTTGCCCATTTGATTGGCAACGATTGCCATGAGCATAGCTGCGGTTTTCGGCTCCACATCATGGAGCTTCAGCTCACCGGCGGAGCCGGGGGCGACGGGTTTGGATTCCTCCGCGGCTGCGGACACGGGAGCCGGAGCGGCGGAAGCGGCGGCGGGTGCGGCCTTGGTCTTCTGCTTCCGTGCGTCCAGGGCAACGAAGATCTTGCCCATGACCGTGACCACCAGCATCAGCAGAAACAGCCCGAAAAACACCATTGCGTAGCCCAGAAGCGCCACCAGCGCGGAATCCGCGAAGCCAAGCCGGATGGTTTCGTTTGCTAACAGCATCGTGACCCCTCCTTACGCCTCGCAGATGGTGTAAGTTACCACATTGTCCTCTTTTGCCTTGCGGCCTTCCAGGAAGGTTCTGGCCTGGTCGGGGAAGCAGATGTAGCTCATCACGTCTTCCCAACTCCGGGCCAGATCGCCCAGCTCGGCCATTGCCTTGGCAAATTCCTCGCCGGTGCGCTTGGCGTCTTCGATACGGCAGTCCAGAGGGGCGTCCATACCGGCCTCAGAGAGGACACGGTTCTGCAGCGCCTGATCCACCGGCGCGGGGGAAATGCCGTACTCACCCTTCAGGTAGCTCTTGATCTCCTTGGAGATCTGCTTGTAGCGCTGACCCACCAGGACGTTTGTAACCGCCTGGTTGCCCACCATCTGGCTCAGAGGCGTGACCAGGGGAGGATAGCCCATATCCGCGCGGACGGCGGGGATCTCCGCCAGAGCGTCCTCAAATCTGTCCATGGCCTTCATGTCGGTCAGGTTGGCGATCATGTTGGACAGCATACCGCCGGGAACCTTGTAAACCAGAGCCTGGGCGTCGGTGCCCATG
>JBJDYP010000072.1:0-1769 GCA_051867435.1 Faecousia sp. | reverse complement strand
CATGCTCTGGGCATAGGCTTCGCCCAGCTGATAGGCGCCGATGGGCTTGGACAGCAGAAACACCGCCAGGGCCGTAACGCCCACAAGGATGGCCGCAGTGGCAACATTATCCCAGCTCATACCGGAAAAGCTGCCCAGGCTCCAGCCGTGAAGATTGACAATATCGCTGTCCTCCGCGAAGGTGACCACAAAATCCGTGATGGCCGAGCAGATATACCCGATCATGATGCCCGCCACCAGCAGCATAGCCATACCCTTGAGCCGGCGGGACATGATCAGGATGAAGCCCACCGACAGCAGCGAACCCACGAAGGCCGCGATGATCAACGTCCAGCTGGACACCGCGCCAAAGGCACCGATAAAGTAAATCATGGACAGCGCCACCACCATCTTCGCGCCGGAGGAAATCCCCAGCACAAAGGGGCCCGCGATGGGATTGGCAAAGAAGGTCTGCAGCAGAAAACCCGACAGGCTCAGGGCGCCGCCCAGCAGCGCGGCCATGAGAATCCGGGGCAGCCGAATCTTCCAGATAATGCTTACCTGGGTGGGGTTTCCCTCCTTGTGAAGCAGAATCCTGACGATTTCCCCAACGGAAATAGGCACGCTTCCGATATTGATATTCAGCACCGTAATCACGAAAAGCGCAGCCAGCAGTGCGATAAAAACCACGCAGTACAGCGCTTTTGCGCGATATGTTTGGTTGTTCTCTTGCTCCATAACCGCTCCTACTTCAGTTTATAGAGGAAGTGCATGTCCTCCTGTCCCGTGAGCATGTGATTGAAATCCACGATCAAATCGCCGGTGATATCCGTTGCCTGAAACAGGTATTTCCCTGTACACCATACATCCCCGCTTTTCACCGCCTTAAAATCCGCAAACAGGCTATCCTTGGCAATCAGCTCATCAATGGTATAGATAGGATCGTCGATGGTGGCATTGTAGATCAGGTAATCCGCGCCCACTGCGGTGTTATAGAACTCCTCCATAGTCAGGGATATGGAGGACCGCTTGGTATCCGGGTCGGTAATATCCGTGAAAACATAGTTTCCGCCGGCAATTTCGATCATCTTCGGAACATAGTCCGTAGTCGCCCGGACATTGACGCTTCCGTTGGACGCGAGGTAAAAGAACGCCACCGTTTTGCCGGTATTCTCCAAATCCCGAAACTGCCGAATGGCCTCCGTCTGGGTTTTGAAGAAGTCCTCCGCTTCCTTCTCTTTGTCCAGCATCACGCCGTAGACCTTCACCCATTCGGTTCGACCCAGAGGGTGCTTTTCGTAGCTGGCGTGCTCCACAAACACCGGAATGCCCAGCTGTTCGATCATCTCCTGCACCTTGGGCGCGTGGAGAATCATGGTGGATTCAATGGCCAAATCGCAGCCTTCCTCCACCATCAGCTCATAGTCCGGCTGAGAATAGCTGCCGGAGAAAAGCATTTTCCCTTCCTCCATGGCCACAACCGCACCTTCCACATACCAGCCGTCCTTCCTGGTTCCCACCAGCCGGATGGAGCCCAGTCCGTCAATCCGATCAAACAGCGCCATGGCCGAGGTTGCCTGGAGGTAGATGGTATCCAGCGGCTGCTGAAGAACCTTGATGCTCCCATCCAAGTCTTCCGGCACTTCTCTTCCTTCCGGCACCACCAGATAGCGGCAGTCGCCGATTACCTCAATGAGCGCGTAGCCGCCCTCGTAGTAGTCCACAGCAAACTGCGTGGCGAATTCCAGCTCCATGCTGGATTCCCAGGTAAGCCCGGGAATCTCTTTTCC
>JBJDYP010000071.1:0-91958 GCA_051867435.1 Faecousia sp. | reverse complement strand
CCTCCGGGATTTCTGCGACAGCGACGAGACCGTGGACCGCTACATCATCAGTACCGTGGCGGAGATCGACCCGCTGATGACCCCCAGAACCAAGGGAGCCGTTGCCGCCTCCCGGTATCTGACCGGGCATACTGCCGAGAAGCAGCAGGCGGAGCGCAGCGGGGTGCTGCACACCACCAAGGAGGATCTGCGCCGGTTCAGCCGGGTGCTGGATGCCATGCGCGAGGCAGAGGGAATCTGCGTCGTCGGCGGCAAAAACGTGCTGGATGCCTGCGGTGACAAGCTGGACACCGTGGAAGCGCTGCAATAATACGAAATGGGGCTGCCTCACTTGTGAGACAGCCCCTGACCGCACGGGGGTATTACCTTTCGTCAGCCGGATCCATAAAGGAGAGGAAATATTGCAGCGCCGTGTTGCCGCTCTGCTGCTTCCACAGCATGAAGATGTCCTCCCGTTCTTCTTCGCCTTCCAGCGGCACGAAAATCAGGTTGTCGGCATTGGTCAGCTTGGCGACGCTGTAGCTTGGCACGATGGAGATTCCCTCCTCCGCGGCAACCATCATCAGAATACTTTCAATGTCGCTGGCTTTCAGCAGGATCCGGGGCTGATAGCCGGCTTTTTCGTATAGCTGCATGAAATGCACGTCTCCAAAGGAGTCGCCCGCGCCGGAAGGGGACATATACAGGATGGTTTCCTCCCGGAAATCCTCTCTGCGCAGGGAGGTGTGGGTGGCAAAGGGGTGGCTGCCGTACAGCGCGGCGGAAAGCTGGGAACGCATATCCAGCCTGCTGCCGACCTCCGGGTTGGAGCGCAGATTGGTGCTGTCCCAGGAAAAGATCACATCCAGTTCGCCGGTTTGCAGCATGGCTGCCAACTGGTCGCTGTCTGCCCGGATGCAGGTGAACAGCACATTGGGAAAGGCCCGGTGGAATGCCCGCAGGCGGTCAGACAGGTTGCTTCGCTCGTAGCCCTTCTCGTAGCCGATGCGGATGGTGCCCACCGTGCCCGCAGAGGCCTCCTGTGCCTTGGCAACCGCCTCGTCCACCCGGGAAAGGATTGCCTTTACCTCCTGGTAAAACACCTTTCCCGCGGGCGTCAGCTCAATGGGACGTTTCTGGCGGTTGATGAGCTGCAAGCCCAGACTGTCCTCCAGCGCCTTGATCTGCTGGGTGATGGCGGTCTGGGTCAGATAGTGCCGCTCCGCTGCCTGGGTGAAGCTGCGGTAGGAGGCAACGGAGGCAAAATAGCGCAGTTGATTCAGATGCATGATGGAAAACCTCACAAAATAAGTTTTTCTTATTATATTATGCGAAATATGTGGTTGTCAACCGGGTATGTCGAAGATTATAATGTAAAAAACTTATTTAGAGGCGGGAACCACCATGAAAACACGGAGCAAAACCCTACACACGATCCTCTCCATCCTGGAAATGCTGGCAGGCATCCTCCTGACGGCTGCGGCCTTTGGTATGATTATCAATCACCAGGGATTTGCCGCGGGTGGCGTGACGGGTCTGTCCCGGCTCCTGTGCAGCGTAGTGAAGCTCCCGCTGTCCGCCACGGTGCTGGTCATCAACCTGGTTCTTCTGGCGGTTGGCTGGATCTTCGTGGGCAAGGGCTTCGCGGCAAAGACCGTGGCGGTGAGCGTGCTGTTTCCCACCGTACTGGAGCTGTTCTCCCGGCTTCCGTTGCGCTGCTTTGACAGCGACCCCTTTCTTGGGACGCTGGCTGCCGGCGTTATGCTGGGCGTTGGCTCCGGGCTGGTGCTGCGCAGCGGTGCCTCCTGCGGTGGATTCGACTGCCTGGCCGTGGTGCTGAATAAGAAGATCCGTGTATCCGTTTCCTCGGTCATGCGTACCTGCGACTGCCTGGTGATCCTGATGCAGGCCCTGCGCCAGCCTCTGGCAAAGACGATTTACGGCATTCTGGTGATCCTGATCAGCTCCGCACTGGTGGAGTATGTGGTGACACTGAAGGTGGACAAGACCCGGCTGGCATCCGGGCTTGCGCGCCGTGTTCCTTCCCACGGCGGACTGGTAATGCGGTCGGACGCGGGCTGATTTACAAAACAGAACCTCAAAAAAGGTGTGGCTGCTGCCACACCTTTTTTGCTGCAATGGGAAGCCCGTATTTTCCTATTTACATTTTGCGAATTATGTGTATAATAGTATACGAGTATACAAGTATTCGCAAAACCTGAGACCCGGAAGGAGAATCCCCATGCTGGAATTATCAAGTAAAACCAATCTGCTGGAAGAAAATGAGTACAAATACGCCCTGCAGGATGTGGCAGAGCCCATTTTGTTCCGGGATTTCTACAATTACCAGGAAATCCCTAAGGTGGCATTCAACCACAGGTGTGTGCCCATGGCAATGCCGGAGGAAATCTGGATTACGGACACCTCCTTCCGGGACGGGCAGCAGTCTGTGAATCCCTATACGGTGGATCAGATCGTACACCTGTTCAAGCTGCTGTCCAAGCTGGGCGGCCCCTACGGCATTATCCGGCAGTCCGAGTTCTTTGTTTACAGCGAGAAGGACAAGGAGGCCATCCACCGCTGCATGGATCTGGGGCTGAAATTCCCGGAGGTCACCACCTGGATCCGTGCCTCCCGGGAGGACTTCAAGCTGGTCAAGGATCTGGGCATCCGGGAGACCGGCATTCTGGTGTCCTGCAGTGATTACCACATCTTCAAAAAGCTGGGCATGACCAGAAAGCAGGCCATGGATCACTACCTGGCGACGGTGAAGGACGCGTTTGACGCGGGTGTGATGCCCAGGTGCCATCTGGAAGACATCACCAGAGCGGATTTCTACGGCTTTGTGGTGCCCTTTGTCAACGAGCTGATGCGGCTGTCCGCCGAAGCCAAAATCCCGGTTCGGATCCGTGCCTGCGACACCATGGGCTATGGCGTGCCCTACACCGAGGTAGCGCTGCCTAGATCCGTTCCCGGCATCATCTACGGCCTGCAGCAGTTCTCCGGCGTGCCCAGCGATATGCTGGAGTGGCACGGACACAACGACTTTTACAAGGCGGTCGCCAATGCCGCTACGGCATGGCTGTACGGTGCCAGCGGCGTGAACTGCTCGCTGCTGGGCATCGGTGAGCGGACGGGCAATGTGCCGCTGGAGGCCATGGTGTTTGAGTACGCCTCCCTCCGGGGCAGCCTGGACGGCATGAATACCCTGGCAATCACGGAGATCGCGGAGTATTTTGAGAAGGAGATCGGCTATAAGATCCCGCCCATGACCCCATTTGTGGGCAGAAACTTCAACATGACCAGAGCCGGCATCCACGCGGACGGCATGCTGAAGGACGAGGAGATCTACAACATCTTCAACACCGAGAAGATCCTTGCCAGACCCGCGACGGTGATGATCGGCAAGACCTCCGGCTTGGCGGGCATCGCCTACTGGATCAACCAGAACTACCGCCTCCACGGGGACGATCAGGTCACCAAAAAGGACGATCTGGTGATCCGGCTGAAGCAGTGGGTGGATGAGGAGTATGCCGGCGGCAGAACCGTGTCGCTGTCCACCGAAGAAATTGAGCGGAAGATCGAAGAAATTTCGGAAGGAAAATTCAGGAGGCAGTAATGGGTAAGGAGCATAAGACGATTTCCATCGCGGAGCAGATCTTTGAGAATCTGGAGCGCGATATTTTGTCCGGCAAGTATGAGAGAGGCTCCATCCTCTCGGAAGCCAGACTCTGCGAGGAGCTGGGTGTCAGCCGCACCCCGGTGAGAGAGGCGCTGAAAGCGCTGGAGCAGGAGCATATTCTGGCGGAGACCGGCAGGGGCCTGGAAGTGGTTGGCATTTCCTTCCAGGATATGGTGGATATGTATGCCATTCGTATGCGGATCGAGGGGGACTGCGCCGCGCTGTCCGCCAGAAACATCACCGGGGAAGAGCTGGAGGAAATGGGTGAAATCAATGACCTGCAGCAGTTCTACATTGACCGTCAGAGGAATATGGGCACGGACTGCTCGGACAGCATTAAGGATCTGGATTCCCGGTTCCACCAGCTTCTGTACCGCAGCAGCCACAGCAACACCTACGGCGACATCCTGACCAATCTCCACAAGCGGATGACCAAGTACCGGAAAGCCTCCGTCCGGAAGACCGGCAGAGCGGAGGAATCCCTGAGAGAGCACAGAAAGATTTATGATGCCCTGCGTTCCCATGACGAGGAGCAGGCAAGACAGCTTGCGGAGTACCATGTGACACAGGCAAGGAAAAGCATTATCGCGTTGGAGGATCAATGATATGGGAATGACGATTGCGCAGAAGATCATTCAGAGCCATCTGCTGTCCGGACAGATGGTTCGCGGGCAGGAGATCGGACTTCGGATCGACCAGACGCTGACCCAGGATGCCACGGGCACCATGGCGTATCTGGAGTTTGAGGCCATGGGCATCGACCGGGTAAAAACCCAGCGTTCCGTGGCCTACATCGACCATAACACCCTCCAGTGCGGCTTTATGAACGCGGATGACCACCAGTACATCCGCACCGTGGCAAAAAAGCACGGCATCTGGTTTTCCAAGGCGGGCAACGGCATCTGCCACCAGGTGCATCTGGAGCGGTACGCCGTCCCCGGAAAGACCCTGATCGGCTCGGACAGCCACACGCCCACCGGCGGCGGCATCGGTATGCTGTCCTTCGGTGCCGGCGGCATGGATGTGGCGGTGGCCATGGGCGGCGGCGCTTACTACATCACCATGCCGGGCATGATCCGGGTCAATCTGACGGGCAGATTGCGCCCGTTTGTGTCCGCAAAGGATGTGAGCCTGGAGATCCTGCGGATCCTGTCCGTGAAAGGCGGCGTGGGCTACATCATCGAGTGGGGTGGGGAAGGCGTGAAGACCCTCTCCGTCCCCGAACGGGCGACCATTACGAACATGGGCACCGAGCTGGGTGCCACCACTTCCATTTTCCCCTCGGATGAGGTGACCCGGGCGTTTTTGAAGGCAGAGGGCAGAGAGGAAGACTTTGTGGAGCTCAGCGCCGATGCCGACGCGGTCTATGACCGGGTCATCGACATGGATCTGTCCCAATTGCAGCCCATGATCGCCTGCCCCCATATGCCCGACAATGTGGTCCCGGTGGCAAGCGTCGCGGGAACGAAGGTGGATCAGGTCTGCATCGGCTCCTGCACCAATTCTTCCCTGCTGGATATGCTGAAGGTGGCAAAGCTGCTCAAGGGCAGACAGGTTGCCCCGGATGTGACCCTATCCGTATCCCCCGGCTCCAGGCAGGTGCTGTCCATGCTTTCCTCCTGCGGTGCCCTGACCGACATCCTTGCCAGCGGCGCACGGCTTCTGGAGTGCGCCTGCGGCCCCTGCATCGGCATGGGAATGTCCCCCAACTCCGCCGGTGTCAGCCTGCGAACCTTCAACCGGAATTTTGAGGGACGCAGCGGCACTGCGGACGCGAAGGTATACCTGGTTTCCCCCGAAACCGCCGTTGCCGCGGCGCTGCGCGGCGTGATTACCGACCCGAGAGAGCTGGGCGAGGAACCGGTGATCCGGATGCCGGAGCGGTTTGCCATCGACGACAGCGCGGTGTTTGCCCCCGCGGACCCGGGATCTGCCCCAGCCGTGGAGGTGGTCAGAGGCCCCAACATCAAGGGCTTCCCCGCACAGGAGCCCATGGAGGAAACCATCCGGGCGGAGCTGGTGCTGAAGGTGGGCGACAACATCACCACCGACCACATCATGCCCGCCGGAGCCAGGATCCTGCCCTACCGCTCCAATGTGGAAAAGCTGTCCGAATACTGCTTTGAGGTCTGCGACCCCACATTCCCCGCCAGGGCAAGATCCGCGGGCAGGAGCATTGTGGTCAGCGGCAGCAACTACGGTCAGGGCTCGTCCAGAGAGCACGCCGCGCTGGTGCCCATGTACCTGGGCGTAAAAGCGGTGATTGCCAAGAGCTTTGCCCGGATCCACATGGCGAATCTGATCAATTTCGGCATCCTGCCGCTGACCTTTGTAAACCCGGAGGACTATGCGCTGCTGCGCCAGGGCGACACGCTGGAGCTGTGCGATGTGTTTGCGGGGATGGACAGAGGAGAAATCCTGCTGAAAGCCGGCGAAAAGCGGATCCCGCTGGCCTGCAGCTTCACGGAAAGACAGAAAGCCGTCCTGAAGGCCGGCGGACTGCTGAACTACACAAGGGAGGGCATCTGATGTTCCGGCATGAGATTGACAATGCGGTAGCCGCGTTCCGAAAGCTGCTGGAGGAGCAGTTGGACAGGGAAATCCGCATGGAAGAAACAGGCGGCAAAACCGATTTCGCGGCAAAGGACACCATTACCATCGGCGTGGCAGGCGGTGACGGCATCGGCCCCATCATCATGGAGCAGGCGCGGCGTGTCATGGATGTTCTGCTGGAGGGAGACATTGCCTCCGGCAGGATCGCCGTTCGGGACATCGAAGGCCTGACCATCGAAAACCGGCTGGCACAGGGAAAGGCGGTGCCGGAGGATGTGCTGGCGCAGATCAAGGGCTGCGATGTGCTGCTGAAGGGCCCAACCGCTACCCCCAAGGGCGGCACCATGGAGAGCGCCAATGTGACGCTGCGCCGGGAGCTGGATCTGTATGCCAATGTGCGCCCGGTGCGTCTTCCCGAGGAGGGCATCGACTGGATTTTCTTCCGGGAGAACACGGAAGGCGAGTATGTTCTCGGCAGCCGTGGTATCGAGATCGGGGAGAAGCTCGCCATGGACTTCAAGGTGACGACCCTGAGCGGCACCGAGCGGATTGCCAGAGCGGCCTTTGACTATGCCCGGGCCAACGGCAAAAAGCGGGTCGCCATCGTCACAAAAGCCAACATTATGAAGAAAACCGACGGCAAATTCTCGGAAATCTGCAACCGGGTGGCAAAGGACTACCCGGAGATCGAAGCGGAGGACTGGTACATTGACATCATGGCTGCCAACCTGGTGAACAGAGAGACCCGGGGAGACTTCCAGGTGTTCGTGCTACCCAATCTGTACGGCGATATTATCACCGATGAGGCCGCCCAGATCCAGGGCGGTGTGGGCACGGCGGGCAGCTCCAATGTGGGAGACCGCTACGCCATGTTTGAGGCCATCCACGGCACGGCACCCCGGATGATTGAGGCGGGAGAGGGGCAATATGCCAATCCCGCCAGCATTCTGAAAGCGCTGGAGCTGCTGCTGCGGCACATCGGTAAGACCGGGGAAGCCCAACGGCTTGCCGCGGCCATCCAAGACGCGGAAAAGAACGTGGTCATGACGGGACACAGCGACGGTGCCACGGCAAGCCAGTTTGCCGACTGGGTGATCCGCAGCCTTTGATCCGAATCCACGCCATTTCCCGGGGTGACCGGGCAGTGAAAGCCGGGAGAGAAAAGCGGAACCCACAGGAGGGAAAAAACGTGACAAGACTCAAAAAATGCGCCTGTATTGAACCCATGTATTCGGAGCTGGACTTTTACAGCCGGTTCCGTGCCGCCAAGGAGGACGGCTTTGACGCGGTGGAATTTTGGAGCTGGACGGACAAGGATCTGGACAGAACCCGCGCTGCTGCCCGGGAAGCCGGCATAGAGATCCTGGGCTTCAATGGGGATGCCGGCTACTCGCTGGTTGACCCTGCCCACAAAGGCAAGTACCTGGATTTTCTGAAGCAATCGGTGGAAACGGCCCGGAGGCTGGGGGCAAAGTCCCTGACCATCCACTCCAACGCATTGGGCGACGGCGGCATCGTCCTCAACCACTACGGTGAACTCTCCGACACCGTCAAGCTGTGCGCCATGTACGGCACTTTGCTGGATTGCGCGAAAATCGCGGAGGACAGCGGAATCCTCCTGAATCTGGAGGCGCTGAATGTCACAACCGACCATGTGGGCAACTTTCTGAAAAACACCCGCATGGCGGCGGAGATCACCCGCCTGATCGGCTCTCCCATGCTGAAGGTGCTATACGATGCCTATCATATGCAGCTCAACGAGGGCAGCATCTGCGACACCATCCGTGCCTATGGCGACCAGTTTGGTCATGTTCATGTGGCGGATGCCCCCGGACGTCATGAACCGGGCACCGGGGAGATGAACTATCACACCATCTTCGCCTGCCTGGAGGACATGGGTTACCGGGGGATGCTGGGCTTCGAGCTGATACCCAAGACCACCACCAAAGAGGCGGTCCGGGCCATCATGTCCTATTAAAAGGGAACTTCCGTGGCTTTTTTGGAAACGGGCTGCCTTGCCACTTACCTGGGTGCCCGGACGATCCACGAGCATCCGTCCTGCAAAGTAAGGTACCGTTTGGAACACCGCGGGATGGTGCTGCTGGATTTTGAAGCGCCCAATGCCGCCTTTGAGTACGAATTTTGAGATGTTTCTCCGGCAGAAACAAGGAACAGAAGGAACAGACCTCTCGCGGAGCGGCAGCGGACGGCTCTGCGAGAGGTTTCGTGATGAAAACGGTATTTTTCCCTTTACCCAGCGGGAAAAATGTGCTACACTTCCTTATGACCGGGGTGTGTTCACCGAAACGCGTACCGGGAAACCATATCCCCTGCAAAATCTGACTGTCCCCGCCTGCGGGTTTTACTACATGGAACAGGTGATGGAAAATTGAAAGACATGGAAATTGTGGCGCTCGGAGAGCTGCTGATCGATTTTACCCAGTCCGGGCAGAGTCCCCAGGGCAATCCGCTGCTGGAGGCCAATCCCGGCGGCGCGCCCTGCAATGTGCTGGCGCTTCTGGCAAAGCTGGGACACCGCTGCGCCTTTATCGGCAAGGTGGGGAAGGACGCTTTCGGCAGCCAACTGGAAGCGGCGCTGCGGGAAGCGGGCATTGCCACCGACGCCCTTCGCGGTGACAGCCGGGTACACACCACCCTGGCCATTGTCCATACCCTGCCGGGTGGTGACCGGGACTTCTCCTTTTACCGCAGCCCCGGCGCCGATATGATGCTGACGGAAGGGGAATTGGACACGGCATTGCTGCAAAACTGCCGGATCTTCCACTTTGGCTCTCTTTCCATGACCGACGAGCCCTGCCGTACCGCGACCAGGCGTGCCATTGCCCTTGCGGAGGAGGCAGGTGCCCTGCTTTCCTTTGACCCCAACCTGCGTCCACCGCTGTGGCGCAGCCTGGACGATGCCCGGGAGCAAATCCTGTACGGCATGGCGCACTGCAGCATTTTGAAAATCTCCGACAATGAGATCCAGTGGCTTTCCGGCAAAGAGGATTATGACGAGGGCATTGCCTGGCTCCGTGCCCGGTTTGATATTCCGCTGATCCTGCTGTCCATGGGCAAGGACGGCAGCCGTGCCTACCAGGACGGCCTGCGGGTGGAGGTTCCCGCCTTTTCCATGCCCAACACGGTGGAGACCACCGGAGCCGGGGACACCTTCCTCGGCGGTGTGCTGCACAGCATTCTGGAAAAGGGGTGGCGTCCCTATTCCCGGCTTGAGCTGACGCGGATGCTGCGGTTTGCCAATGCTGCGGCAGCCATGATCACCACCCGCAAGGGCGCCCTGCGGGTCATGCCCACCCGGGAGGAAATTCAGAGAATCATCGATGGAAACGATATGGAAGATTGACCATTGTGCAGGCAGCACCATCCCATGGCGGGATGGTGCTGCTTCGGCTGTAGAAAGAACAACTTCCGCTCCCAGTGGGCGGAAGTTGTTCTATCCCGAAAACCGGTTTCGGATGCCGGATGGATCGGCCATTTTACTGGATTACGGCCCGGTATTCAATGCCGGCAACGGGGTGCCGCGTCCATTCTGCCTGCCCGGTCAGAGAAAAAAGTTGGGGAAGCGGGGAAAAAGGGATAAAAAACGGCGGCTTTTGTCGGTAAACTTTCTGTGAACGCTATTGCATCGGCCTCCATTGCTCGGTATACTATATGTAAGTGTTTTTGGAAAACGGAGGCGTATTTCATTGAGTTTTATTCGGTTTGAGGGTGTGGAAAAACGCTACGGAAGCGGTGAAGTATCCGTGCTGGCGCTGCACGATGCCACCTTCTCCATTGAAAGAGGAGAAATCTGCATTATTGTGGGTCCCTCCGGTGCCGGCAAGACCACGCTGCTCAATATTCTCGGCGGTATGGATACCCTGACCGGCGGCAAAGTGTTTTTTGGCGACCGGGAGGTTTCGGCGTTCAACCGCCGCCAGCTTGCGGATTACCGCCGCAAGGACATCGGCTTTGTGTTCCAGTTCTATAACCTGATTCCCAACCTGACAGCCCTTGAGAATGTGGAGCTGGCTTCCCAGATCGTGAAGGATTCCCTGCCGCCTGCCAAGGTGCTGGAGGATGTGGGACTGGGGGACAGGATGCGGAATTTCCCCGCCCAGCTTTCCGGCGGTGAGCAGCAGCGTGTGGCCATTGCCCGCGCCCTGGCGAAGAAGCCGGAGCTGCTGCTCTGCGATGAGCCCACCGGCGCCCTGGACTACACCACCGGCAAGCAGATCCTGGCGCTTTTGCAGAAGCAGAGCCGGGAAAACGGCATGACCGTGGTCATCATCACCCATAACTCCGCGCTGACTGCCATGGCGGACCGGGTCATCCGGATCCGAAACGGCACTGTGGCGGAGCAGTACGTCAATGAGCGCGCCACCCCTGTTGAGGAGATTGAATGGTGAAAAATACAGCTTGGAGCAAAAACCAGCTCCGGGAAATCCGACATACCTTGGGCAGATACCTTGCCATTGCGGGCATCGTGGCACTGGGCGTGGGCTTCTTCGCGGGTTTGAAGGTGACCCAGCCTGCCATGCTTCGCACCGGGAGCAAGTATACGGATGATACGGGGCTGTATGATTTGCGATTGATTTCTACGCTGGGCTTGACCCGGGAGGATGAGGCGTATTTTGCCGGTCTTCCCCAGGTGGAGCGCGCGGAGGGCGCGTCCTCGGTGGATGCAAAGCTCACCATGGGGGATCGGGAAGTGGTGCTAAAGCTCCTCCCGGTGACCTCCGCGCTGAATCAGCCCCAGCTTATCGCGGGGGAGATGCCCCGGAGCGAAAACGACTGTCTGGCAGATGCCCACAGATTCAGCCGGGAGGACATTGGCAAGACCCTCCGGGTGACGGAGCTGAGCCGGGATGGAGCGCTGATGGTGGAGGAATTTACCATCGTGGGTCTATGCACCAACCCCACATACCTGAATGTCAGCCGCGGCACCACATCCCTGGGCGGCGGCAGCCTGAATGGATTCCTCTGCGTTCCGAAGGAAGCCTTTGCGGAGGACTATTACACGGAAATCGACCTTCGTCTGGCGGAGGTGGACCGCAACCTATATTCGGAGGAATATGACCGGCAGATCGCGGCAGCGGAACCGGAAATTCAGGCGGCTTTGGAGCAGCGTGCCCAGCTTCGCTACGATTCCATCGTGGAGGATGCCCGGCAGCAGTTGTCGGATGCGCGGGAAGAATACGAAGACGGTCTGCACGCGTATGAGACCCAGCGGGCGGATGCCGAGGCGGCGCTGCAGGAAGCGCTGCAGGAGCTGGAGGACGGCGAAGCCCGGATCCGGGAAAACCGCCGGAAGCTGACCAAAGCCTCAGAGGAACTGGAGCAGGCAAAGGCAGACCTGGAGCAGGGCAGGACTGATTACGAGGCGGGGCTGGCGGAGTACGAGAAGCAGAAGGCCGAGGCCGACGCCCAACTGGCGGATGCCCAGGCGCAGATCGATGAAAACCGGGAAAAGGTGGAAAAAGGTCTGGAACTGGTGCGGAAAACCGGGCTGGTGGAGGATTATCAGCTTCTGGTGGCTGCCCGGGACCGGCTGCAATCACGGCTGGAGGAGCTGACCCCCGAAGACCCCCGGTACGACAGCTATGTCCGGCTGCTGGAGGCTGCCCAGAAAGCCCTGGATGTCTTTGAGCAAAGCGACGCGTACCAGCAGTATCTCCAGCTTCTTGCAGCGGAAGCCCAGCTAAATGCCGCCCAGGGAGAGCTGGATGCCAAAAAGCGGGAAGCGGAAGCGGAACTGAACCATGCGTGGCAGGAACTGGAAGCCGCGCAGCAGGCAATTCAGGACGGGGAACAGCAGATCGCCGACGGCGAAGAAGAGATTTCCCGGGGCTATGCCCAGCTTTCGGCAGCGGAAAAAACCCTGGCTGAGGGCAGGGAAGAATACGAAAAGGCCTATGACGAGGCCATGCGGGGCTTTGCCGAAGCGGAGGAAGCCCTGGACGACGGCAAGCGCCGGCTGGAAGACGCGGAGCTGGAACTGGAAAAGCTGGATCACCCGGATGTGTACCTGCTGGACCGGGAAACCAACGCGGGCTATGTTTCCTTCCGCAGCGACTCCGGCATTGTGGACGGCATCGCCAGGGTATTCCCTCTGTTTTTCTTCCTGGTGGCGGTGTTCGTGTGCATCACCACCATGACCCGCATGGTGGATGAGCAGCGCACCCAGATCGGCACGCTGAAAGCCATGGGCTACAGTGACGGCAGGATTTCCACCAAGTATATGCTCTATTCCGGCAGCGCGGCGCTGATCGGCTGCGTCAGCGGCTTCCTCCTGGGAACACGGGTGTTCCCCTGGGTCATCTGGAAATGCTATGATATGCTCTATGGCTTCGCGCCGCTGGAGTATTATTTCAGCCTGCCCCTGGCACTGGAATCCCTGGCCGCGTCCATGGCCTGCTCCGTGGGCACCACATGGCTGGCCTGCCGCAATGAGCTGCGGAAGATGCCTGCCATGCTCATGCGTCCCAAGGCGCCGAAGGCGGGCAAACGGATCCTTCTGGAGCGGATCCCTCTGATCTGGAACCGACTTTCTTTCCTCTACAAGGTGTCCGTCCGCAATATTGTGCGGTATAAAAAGCGGCTGTTCATGATGCTCGTGGGCATCGGCGGCTGCACGGCACTGATTGCCACGGGCCTTGGCATCAAGGACTCCATCGCCAACATTGTGGATGACCAGTTTAACGAGATCACGGTTTACGATATCAGCGCGTCCTTCTCCGTTTCCATGGATGAAACCAGGCAGCTTCGCTTCCGGGAGGAATTTGGGGAGGAGCTGACGGACTGTGTCTTTGTAGGAACCAGCGCCTATGATGTGCGCACCCAAAGCGGGATCTGCACCGTCAATATTGTGGCCACATCGGATCCTGCCATCACCAATGTGATCGGCTTTCACCTGGACGGCACGGAGATTCCCTTCCCGGACAGCGGCGCCGTCATCGACCGGGCGCTGGCTGACCAGTTGGAAGCGGCTCCGGGGGACAGCCTCCGGATCATCGTCAGCGACACCGAGTCCGTGGAGGTGCCCATCGCGGCAATCTGTGACAACCACCTTTACCACTATGCCTATATGTCCGCCGAAACCTATGAGCGCTGCTTCGGCGAACCGGTGGACTACCGCACCGCTTACATGAGTACGGAGGCGGATCCCTATGTCCTCGGCAGCAAGACCGCGGAAAACCGCTGGGTCAGCATGGTCAGCGTGCTGAATTCCATGCGGGAGACCGTGGACAATATGATGAAGAGCCTGAATGCCATGGTGTTCGTGGTCATCGGCTCTGCCTGTGCATTGGCGTTCATCGTCATTTATAATCTCAGCAACATCACCATCAACGAGCGGGTTCGGGAGATTGCCACCATCAAGGTGCTGGGCTTCTACGCAGGCGAGACCCAGTCCTATGTGTTCCGGGAGATCCTGATCCTGACGGTGCTGGGCGCTGTCATTGGCCTGCCGCTGGGCAAAGGGCTCCATGCCTTTGTCATGGCACAGATCCGGGTGGAGATGGTGTCCTTCACCGTGCGCATCGGCTGGCTGAGCTACCTGCTGGCCTTTGGGTTCACGGTTGCCATGGCCCTGGTGACCGGGCTGATGCTGAGGCGGAAAATCGAACGCGTCAACATGGCGGAGTCGCTGAAATCCGTGGAATAAGCAAGTCCCTCCGGCAAAAGCGTGATGTCCTTAACGGATAATTACGCAAATCGGGTAGGATGAAAAGAATAACCAGTTGAGCAAACGCCCAACTGGTTATTTTTTTTGTTTATATGTGTATGCCTGGATACTTATTAAGCCCATCAAGTAGCTTGTTCGTTATTCGCTCTGTAGCTTACCATCCTTCATCTTCAGCACCACATCGGCGGCTTCCGCCACCGCAGGATCGTGGGTGACGATAATGACGCAGCGGTTATTTTCGTGGGCGAGCTGGCGCAGTATTTCCACGATGTTCTGGCTGTTGGTGCTGTCCAGGTTGCCAGTTGGCTCGTCGGCCAGGATGATCTCGCTGCCGGATGCCAGCGCACGGGCGATGGCCACACGCTGCTGCTCACCGCCAGAGAGCATATTGGGCAGCCGCCTGAACTGATCCTCTTTCAGACCGACCTGTACCAGCTTTTCTGCCGCCAGCTCGTCCGCTTTCTTCTTAGGCATTTTGCGGACATACAAGGGGTATGCGGCATTTTCCAGAACGGTCAGGTGCTGGAACAGGTTGAAATTCTGATAGATCACGGATACATGGTTCAGTCGGTAAGAATCCCGGTTCATGTTTGCGGTGGATTCTCCATCCAATTCAATGGTGCCAGAGGTCGGCACATCCAGTCCTGCCAGCAGGGACAGGAATGTAGTCTTACCACTGCCGGATGCTCCAACAAGGGCATAAACCAGCCCCTGCTGAAAATCGCAGCTAACACCATTCACGGCCTTTACGGTTTGAACAGCATTCCTGTATTCATATGTTACTTGTTTTGCAACCAAGCTATTCATATTCAGTCCTCCACCTTCATTAGTTTCATAACATTTACGCTAGTGATTCTAAGCGCAGCAATTGCAGAGCCAAGTAAGAAGATCCCTGTCATCAGTGCAGCGTTCAACAATGCACTTGTTTGTATTTCGCCTTCCAGAAGAATACCACTTGCAATGCCCAGGAATGAGCCTATGAAAGCGAGAACAGCGAGTTCAACCATAATCAGTCCGAAAATCTTACTTTGCCGGATACCGATACAACGCATTACCGCAAATTCTTTTGTCCTGCCACGGGTAGCCAGAAAACTTGCGAAAAAGCCGATGCAACCGCACATGACAAGTAGGATCGGTAGCAACAAGCGCAGCATGGACAAGTTGGACTGAATTTCCGATATATTCTTCTGATAAGTCTCATCGTGTACCAAAACGCCAAAGGTCATTCCATCAATTTGGTTACTAAGATTGGGCTGAACGAACCACTTGTAAATGTACTCTTTGCTTTCCTCAAGATTCTGATTATCCCGGATGTCAAAAGAGCAACTGTCAGTCAGAAAAGCAACGGAGATCCCTTCTTCCCAGGGCATGAAGTAAGGGCAATATATAACATTGCTGGGACCGTTTGCAACAGTACCTATTATTCTCAAACGAACAGGTTCTTCCATATCGGCGGAAATCGTAATATATCCGTCCTCTGTGACCATATCTGATGGAACCAAACAGATTTGTCCCAATCCCCTGAGAGATTCTTCTGTCCAGTCATCAAAAAACAGAACGGATACTCCTTCCACTTGCGAAAGTGCCGGGTCTGAATCAATGGAAAGGATACGACGGAGAGTTACTCCTGCTGGTTGCTCCAATAGTAGCTCCGCCTTTGCCCGTACATTTTTTACATAATCGTCCAGATAGCATTCTCTTAACCGACGTTTTCCTTCCAGCATTTCCACAAATGCTGAGAACATTTGAAGATTGCCAGAATCAGTACCTTTTACATCCGTAACAGTGCAGGAAATAGTGGAATTTGCTATCGTATTGCTTAAAGCGGTCTCTTGTCGTATTGTCAGATTCTGCAAGACCATTGTAGAGAAGGCCCCTGTAGCTGCAACCGCAACAAGCAGCAGACTTGCTATCCAACGGCGTAACACCGCAATAAGTGTTACACCCACGAGGGCGCAGCCATTCTTTTGAGTCATAGTGCAACCATCCCCCTCGAACCTTATTTCGCTTTCATCAGTTTGCGGTTAGCAGAGAAGGCCGTACCGGTGATACTAATACAAGCGTGAAATACAAATGCAGCGGCAGCGGCAGTTAATATTGCTTCCGGATGAAGCGCGAGTGTAGTTGAAAGAACTTTTTCTGTAACAGTATCATATAGAATAGCAGCGGTGGAAGTCCCAAACAAAACTGCCAGGATCTCCAAGATAAGGAGAATGGAAAAGATTTCTCCAAATACATTTTTTGCGTATTTGCCCATCAGCCGCACACCTCTGATAGTTGGCTTCATTCTCCGGAAATTTAAGAACAGGAACAGTACAGAAATGAGCAAGAACACAACGATTCCCAGCAACATTAAGCGCATGGCGTTGGTTCCAAGGGCTTCCAGTGACTCCTGCATGGAGGAAAAGTCCTGATCGAAATAAAGAAATTGTCCGCCAAGCCCCTGTTCTTCCATATACTTTTCAAATTCTTCAGTAGACCCGTTTTCCAGAATGAAAGTGTTAAGCAACGAATTTGCCCAAGTTTCATAATTTTCTGTATTCGGAACAGATGCTTTGGGAACTAAAATCGTGTCCGCATTAAAATGATAGGAGCCAAACGCGAAGCGAGCGCCAGTATAGATACCGACAATCGTGTATTCCTTGCATACGCCGATAGCATCATCGGAGGTCATATAATATCTCTGGCGATAAGGTCCTGGATCTCCAACTGCAAACATGGAATTTGCAGTTGCACCATTGCTGTATTCACCAAAATACGAATTATAGTAGTCCAGTTGCAGTGTATCACCAAGTCGGAGATTGTTCAGCTCGGCGTAAGATGCACTGATAATACATACATTGGCACCTTCTTTGTATTCTTCATCTGTAAAGAAGCGACCAGACAGCAGACTTGCGTCACCGGTATTGAAGGAATACATACTTGTAATGCTGTCAGTCAATATCACAGGAGCAGACTCGTGGTTAAGCTGACAAAGCGGAAGGATTTCTTCATTCCAAACTGATGCAGCATCGCTGGACAAAAAATCCGTCACCGTTCCACTATACTCAGAAACCCAGGGTTTCTGCCCAGCGGTGGGATAGTGGTAGCTTTGACCGTTTCTATCTCCAATTTCGAGGCTGGCGGGATTACCATAGAAATTGCTGTGAATTTCGGGGAATGGAACAATATAACGATTTTCGGTTGTTACTTGACTGTATCCATCAGCGTCCCGAACTACACGGTAATCTTGATATTGCCCAAACACAAGATAGGTTTTGTCTTTTTCAAAAGGTGTTGCACCGTTTGCTTCACGGACATCACTATAGATATGTACTGTATCAGGCGCAGGGAAGCAGTCGTAAGCATCCGACAGGCACACAACCTCCTCGACACTAAACGTAGCATCGTACAGGAGCATCCCTTCTTTGGGCTGCTCTCGAATATTTTCACAGCGTAGTGCAAATACCGCAAGAGAATAGCATTCGCCGTCAAATGCAATATTGTATTCAGAGGGATCAATACGGCTGGAGGAAAGCGATTTGCTACCTGCTATATGGGCAGAAAGGAGACATCGACGATCGATCATAGTGAGCTGAGGGGATTCCTGTCCGGCCCAGTCAGCATATACACGATTTTGCAACACCAAAGTGATTTCATCCGCTGACAGGTTGGTCACGTCTGGCTGCAACGGAATAGCAATTGTAGTGTAACCACCGGAGATCTCTCCTTGCTGCATTTTGGCACTTGTCCAGGCGGAGTAACCGATGCAGGATAGTGCAATAGCCAGACTGAGCAGCAGTACCATCAGTATGGTAAAGACGGGTTTTCTTGTTGCTAGCTTGAAAAAGATATTCATACTCTTTCCCTCCTTCATGGGAACACTATACGTTTTTGCAAACCAATTTACAAGGCCTGCTGCGTGAAACGACATAAATCAAGCAGTTTTGGTCGCAGGGCTGTAGATGACAAGTTGGAAATACTATGATATAATTTCTTTATTCTGGTTTGGCGGGTGATAAGATGCGAATCCTATTCTGTGATGATAATAAAGTGATTTTGGAACAGTTGCGATCCTATGTTTCGGATTATTTCAAGGTGAACGGCGGACAGCATCCAGAGCTGATTTGCTACGACAATGGAGACGCGCTCTTGGCCGCAGAAACACGGGCAGATATTGCCTTCCTTGATGTTGAGATGCCCGGTATCAATGGCATCCAACTCGGCGCAATGCTAAAAGAGATGAATCCCCATATCAAAATCTTTATCGTTACCTCTTATCCGGACTATTTGGATGAAGCCATGCGCTTTCAAGTATTTCGCTATCTGTCAAAGCCCATTGATAAAGATCGGCTGTTCCGCAATTTGAAAGACGCAGTATATCAATACAACATAGAAAGCCGTGAAATTCCGATTGTGACCAATGATGGGGTGTTTGTTCGCCGGGCTGAGGAAATCGTCTGTGTTGAAGCCTCCCAGCGAAAGGTTCTGATATACACAACAGATGGAGTACTACAAAGCGTACAGCCTATGGAACACTGGCGTCAGACTTTGACCTTACCGTGTTTTTACATGACGCATCGTAGCTACATCATCAATATGCGGTTTGTCAGTTCCATCGGCAAGGATCGGGTTTTACTAAAGTACCGTGGACAAGAACAATCTGCCTACTTAACCAGACGTAAATATACAACCTTTAAGGATACCTATTTGATGTATAGAGAGAGCGTGAAATAATGGGCGAACAAATTAGCTACCTGTTTTTATATCTGGCAGAAGCGGTTATTGCATGGCTTTATTTCGATTATCTGTTCCATAGAAAACGGTCTTTGCTTTTGTTGAGACTTACTTTTCCTGCTGGCTATATCATTTTATTTTTCATTCATTACATTGAACTTATCGCAATCAATGAAACAGCATTTTTCTTCGTGAACATCTTGTTGCTTCTATTGAATTATCATTGTAGAGGTCGTACCGCTGTATTACATTCTGCTTTTTTGACTTCAGCTTTGGCAATTACTGAAAGCATAGCTGCTCTATTCATTAGATCCTTCCAATTTCCTGTTGACGCTTATGCCAACAATCTGTCCATATTGATAGTTATGACCATAATAAGCAAATTCATGTATTTTGCATTAACGGTCATTGTTGCTGAGTTTCTATCAAGAATTAAATCCGATCAAGAAGAACCCTCTTTTATGGGTATCCTTTGCGTTTTGCCCGTTCTATCTGTTGGAATATCCGCCGTTGTGGTATATATCGGTGTTTATTCTGAAATGACTGCCCCCATTAGAATACTGATGGTAACGATTGTCTTGACGTTGCTGATTGTAAATCTAATCTTTATTGCACTCTACAATCAGATGAGAAAACTCCACGCAGATCATTTGACCATGCAGCTCAGTTTGCAACAAGAAGAAGCTAATACGGCATATTATCAAGCGTTACAGGAACAGTCGGAATCACAGCGTATTTTGATTCACGATATAAAGAGCCATTTATGTACCATAGATGCACTGGCCAGAACGAGTGGTTTGGAAGCAATTTCAGACTATATTGCGAAACTTGATAAAACGCTTTTGCCACAGCAGTACTCCAGAATGTGCAGCGATCCTATCTTGAATTTGGTACTGCTTCAATTCAGGGAAAGATGCCAGAAACAAAACATCGTGTTCCAATGTGATGTTCGAGAAAACTGCCTTACCACATTGGACGCTCCCAGCATTACGACGCTTTATGGCAATCTGCTGTCCAATGCCATTGAAGCTGCGGAACGCTCTGTTGATCGAATCGTAGAGCTTTCCGTTACCAGAAACGAAGAACAGGAAATCGTTATTATTTCCGTTGTTAATTCCTGTGACACAGCTCCGATTCCAGACTCTAACGGGCGTTTCCATACGAGAAAGCGGGATCGAAGTGTTCACGGTGTAGGTCTAAAAAGTATTCAGCGCATTGTAGATCGACACGACGGTGTAGCTACGATGTACTATGATTCTGAGAACAGGCGTTTTCATCATGTGGTACAACTCTCTATGAATAAGGTATAAATCCACCCCAAGATGTAGTGGTTTCGCTTGTGCGATAACCGCAGCATCTTGGGGTGCTCTTTGCGGATTAGGCTTTGTAGCCAACAGCGGCAGTAGGAACGAGGTAGGCATCGGTGAAAAGATTTGTGTCGGCTACAAAGGCGAATTTCAGGTTTCGTCGCTCTGCTGTAACTCCAGCATAAGCTGTGCTCCGAGCTGGAGTCCAGCGATAAAGGCGATACTCTCATGCTCTGCACAGAGTGTGCTGGCAAGGCAGTAGATGGTGTCCCGTTTCTTCGGCGGCAGGAATTGCAGGTAGGTGCTGAGATTTTGGCTTGCCTGCTTTGTCTTTGCATTGGTCATGGTATGGTATTCTGTGTAGTGCCAGTACAGAGAATCCAGGGCAGGCAGCGGACAGTCCTCATCGAACTTGGTTGGATTGGCTATGATGTAGGCTTTCGGTTTTTGCAGATATGTTTTCAAGGTAACACCCCCAAATAGTTTGGGTGATGTTACCTTGGAAACTCGAATATTACAAGTAGCTAAAGTGACGAAATCATAATTTGTTGATCGCCTGCCGATAGCTCTCTGCCATGGCAGACCTTTCTTCGGGACCGGCGGCATTATATTTAGGGAGCAGCTCATCACGCAATGCCGCCGCTTCTTCTGCCCAGGCGAAGAACGCATCCTTCGTCATGTTTTTCTTTAGTATTCTGGCATAGTATTTCCGATATGCTCTCTGGTGGATATTCCAGATCTCATGATTCTTTTTCTTATCAAGGAAATTGTTTGTGGCGCCGATATCTCTACACAACTTCGTAGGATCTTGGGGAGCAGGATTGGCGCAGTAATTGAAGTCCATTCCCGGCTCTTGTACGAACCATCTGCCGCAGTTGGGGCACCGCTTGGGAAGAAATCCCTTCTGAAGTCCCTTCATCATTTCCACATACACGAAATCGAGAAGCCGGTCAAAGTACATTTTCTCAACGATTTCAGCACCGTCCTCGGTTTGCAGTACAGCGTACTGCATCTGGATATTAGGTGCGTCTACTGTTGTATCACCGCCCAAACTTTTTCCACTCACATAGGCTTCCATCAAGTTCATTAGAATTCTCTCTGCCGGCGGTAACTTCCGCTGGCCTTTTTTTCTGCGCTGACCGCCGTCGTCCAGCGCACCATCAATGAACCAAGCATATTGTTTCTGGATCAAAGGAATGTCCTCTGCAGCATGATAGAAGAAAGAAAGCTTGTCAATATCCTCGTAGGTCGAATTGATATACTGCGGCATGGCAAGATACAAGTCCACCACTCCCAGAGATTTCATATAGGCATTGTAGAATGGCAGCTTTAAGAATTCTTCTTTCAGCGCAGTGAGTGTGCGAAGTACATCCTCATCATTCTTTTTCCCTGCCGCATCCCGGAACTGCTGTGCAGCTTCAATATAGGCAGTGGCATCGTAGTTCAGCAGCTCTGTCAAAACTGTTCCGTAGGGGATTCCCTTTGAATTTTCCTCGATCCAGTACAGTTTTTCACCGAACTGCACCTTCGTATGTGTCAGAGGTCTTCTGAAATCCAGAAGATCCTTGCCGAGCATTGCCATAGCCTTTCCTCCAATAGTGAATCTAGTTGTCCAGGAATAGTGAATGTAGTTATACAATACCACAACTATTTACAAGTAGCAATAGGGGTGTTAAAATAATTCCAGAATCGATTCACACCTCAGAAAGAAAGGAGGAAATGTTACGGAAGAAATGAATAAGCTGTCGGTCATCGATGGCGAAACTCTTCTGGACATGGATCTCAATGCGCCGAGATTCTGTGTCCAGAATTTTCTTCCCCAGGGGCTGAGCATCCTCGGCGGCGCACCGAAGATGGGAAAGTCCTGGTTGGTAATGGATCTGTGTGTCCGAATTGCCAAGGGGGAAGCAATGTGGAATATGGAAACCACGAAGGGAACAACTTTATATCTCTGCCTGGAAGATCCTTACTTCCGCATCCAGCAGCGGCTGGGATGCATCACGGATGAAGCTCCGCCCGATGTATTCTTCGCCAATGCCGCAAGCACACTGGCTGAGGATCTGGAACAGCAGATCATAGAGTTCGTGAAAGATCACCCCGATACGGTACTCATTGTCATCGATACCTTCCAGATGGTACGAGCCAGCAATGGTGAACCTTCCTACGGTGGTGACTATCAGGAACTGCAAAAGCTGAAACGGATCGCGGACGCACTGCGGATCTCCATTCTTCTGGTACACCATCTGCGAAAGCAAGGTGACAGAGATCCTATCAACCGACTGTCCGGTACCACCGGCATCGGCGGTGCGGTGGATGCCATCTTCATTCTGGATAAGGATGAACGGAATCAGAACCTCGCAAGGCTGATCTGCACCGGGCGGGATATCGAACACCGGGAGCTGGAACTTCGGTTCAATAAGGAATCCTGTGTCTGGGAAATGCTCTCTGACAGTCTGGACTCTCCGGAAAATCTTCTGCCCCAGGAGATGGAAAAGCTGTTGGAGTTCATGAGGCAGAAAGTATATTACAACGGCACCAGCACCGAACTGGCGACCCAGTTCAACGCATATGCAAACTCCAATATGTCCGTGAAAGGAATGAAGCAGATGATGAACCGCTGGCGGTATTCGCTACGGGAGCAGGGCTTAATCTTTCACAATCACCGAAGCAATGGCCTGCGTTCGGTAGAGGTTTCCTACTCTCTGCCCGTGACCGAAGTGACGCAAGTGACGCATAAAACCCAGCTCTGAAACATTCGGCACTTGCGTCCCTTGCGACCCTGTGAGCCGGATTTGAAGCCGTAGCGAGCGGTTTGAGGGCTTTTCCAAGTGAGGTAGGGTAGTAACCCCACCGGAGGTGGACAACCAGAATTACCCCAGTTCTCTGCCCATTTGGGATTAGCCTTCAAATTCAGTGCCGTTGGACGCAAAAAGCCACCCAATGAAGTAGATTTTCCCAGACCTTGTCTGGGGCAAGCAGAGCGTCTGGCTGTCCACCTGCCGCACCCCCAACCCCAAAGGGGAGAACCGGGCGGAAGCCCGGACCCACTCATTACTAAGAAAACGGAGGTAAATATGAGCGAAAATCGCAAGAGGGATGTGACCCTCACCATCCGACTCACGGCAGCGGAGAAGGATGCAATCGTCAGGAATGCTGCTAAGGCTCGTATGAGCCTGACCGACTATATCGTAGCTTCTTCTCTGCTGAAGGA
This sequence comes from Faecousia sp., assembly GCA_051867435.1. Classification (GTDB taxonomy): domain Bacteria; phylum Bacillota; class Clostridia; order Oscillospirales; family Oscillospiraceae; genus Faecousia. Next base: position 68,823 of record JBJDYP010000071.1, on the reverse strand, counting down.
GATTCATGTTGCCGAGGACACTCGTCCCCTTATCACCGAGCTGAAGCGCATTGGCAACAATCTCAATCAGATCTCCATGAAGATCAATGCAGGTGCGTTCACCTCGTACAATTTCCAGGAGGTCATTGAGTTGCAAACGAATATCTACGAGGAACTCTACCGCATCAGCCGGGGAGGTGATGCCGCATCGCAACTGTGACCTATATCCGGGAAACCAAGCAGCACCTCAGTGCTATGCGAGCCGTGATGGACTACTGCATGCGGGAAGACAAGACCTGGGATGAACAATCGCAAAGCAGATTGGTCAGCGGCATCAACTGTGACGGACTGAATTCCGTTCTGGAGTTTGAAGCGACTAAGGCGGCACACGGCAAAATGGATGGCATCAACTTCTATCAGTATGTGCAGTCCTTCAAGCCTACGGAGAATATCACACCCCGGCAAGCACATGAGGTAGCAAAGGAATTTGCGATGCGTGCCTGGCCAGGTGCGGAAGTTCTCGTCACCACTCATTGCGATGCCAGCCACATCCATTCCCATTTCATCATCAACTCCGTGAACTTTGAGACTGGGCTAAAACTGCGGCAAGACCCAAACACGCTGAAGTATCTGCGGCAGGTCAGTGATGATATCTGTATGGCACATGGCTTCTCTGTACTGCCCAAGTACGAGGGCGGCGGTCAGAAAATGTCTGCCCGAGAATATCGTGCGGCGCATAAAGGCCAAAGCTGGAAGTTCCGGCTGATGTATGACATTGGGAATGCCATGAAGAAAAGTCAAAGCAAAGAAGATTTCATCATCCTAATGAAGCGCAAAGGCTATGAAGTCAAGTGGACAGACGAAAGAAAAGATATTACCTTCACCTGTCCCAATGGAATGAAGTGCAGGGGCAGCCGTCTGCACCACGAACGATATTTGAAAGGAAATTTTGAAAATGAATTCCGATTACGAAAACAACAATATGACCGCTACCTCTCTGGAAGCCCTGATCCAAGCCAACGGACAGGCTATGGAAGTCCGGGAGCAGGTTCCGTATCAGACGGTGGTGTACGCTATCCCGGAGAAATGGCTAAACGCAGAGATGGAACTTCTGAAGAATGCATCCGAGTTTCAGCCGGAGCTGTACCGGCTCATTCGACAGCGGATGACCCGGCAGGAATGCCAGCAGATGCAGGAGCGGCAACTGCATACCATCCGAGCGGAACTGCGGGAGCAGACGAGCTCCATCCGCAGTACCCTGCAACAGGATGGGAGCGTGAGAGAGCAGAATTTTTCGAGAACATCCGATCTGCTCTCCGAAAATCGCAAAGACATTCTGCAACTGGTGGAACGGCTGGAAAGCAAACTCAAGAAAATCATCATCGGCACAGCAGTCAGCTCCGTAACCCTGTCCGTGCTGGTCTGTCTGGCCTTGCAGCACTGGGTGGGCTGATTGAGGATGACAGCGAAGATCCTGAAGAACGCCGCAAGCGTATCGAAGCGGAACAGGCTGGCTCCAATGTCGGCGCGATCCTCGGTTTTGCCATCGGCGCAGCCATGGCACTGACCAAGGACGAACCCCAGACCGAAGAACAAGCAATCCAGGACGAGCAGGACTTCAATGAATTCCTGGCTCAACTGGAAGCAGAGGAAGAAGAACACACTTGGCAGCAGGCGATGTAAGCCTGCTGCCCACCCCCAAAACTTGGGAGAAAGGGATAATATTGAATCAAAACATTTTTGACGAAATCCAAAGCGATATCCATTCAACCGCATACCGCCGCCGCCACCGCTACATCGAAGATGAAGTGATGGTGGACGGCATAACCTACAAGGTCATTTCCGTTGTACCTTTTGCCGATGGCAATTACCGCCCGGAAACGGTACAGGACAAGCTGGAATACCTCATTAACGGCAAGCAATCTTAGTGGATATTGCCGCTAGACTTTCAGACCGGGTAGTGATATGTTGGGTGTACATCCTACTCGGTTTGATTTACAGAACCGCACCCGGTTCGGAAAGGAATTATTGAAAATTATGAAATCAACCGAAAATTTAATCACCGGTCTCTACGCCAGACTCTCCCAGGAAGATCTCCTGCAAGGCGAATCCAACTCGATCCGAAATCAGAAGCTGATCCTCCAGAAGTACGCCGATGACCACGGTTTCCGTAACTGCAAATTCTATGTGGATGACGGATACAGCGGTGCCAACTTTGACCGCCCTGGCTTCCAGGAAATGATGGCAGATATCCAGGCAGGTAAGGTGGGAATGGTCATCGTCAAAGACCAGTCCCGGCTGGGCAGAGATTATCTCCAGACGGGTATGCTGATGGAGATGACCTTTCCCCAGTACGATGTGCGGTTCATCGCCATCAATGACGGTGTGGACAGTGCCAACGGTATCAGCGACTTTTCCGGCATCAAGAATTACTTCAACGATTTCTATGCCAGAGATACCAGTCGGAAGATCCGGGCAGTCATCAAAGCCAAGGGCGAGCGCGGCGAAAGAATCAGTACGGCAACTCCTTACGGTTTCATGCGTGACCCGGAGAATCCCAAGAAGCTGGTTCCCAACCCGGAAACAGCGCCTGTGGTAAGACGGATCTTTGATATGTATGCCAACGGAATCGGGATCGTAAAGATCTGCGATGCCCTGTCTGCGGAAAAGATCGTCTGCCCTGGCATGTACCTGTTCCAGAGAACTGGCAATCGTTCCGGGCAACCGAATCTGGATCGCCCCTATCACTGGGCGCAAAACAGTGTGCGGAAAATTCTGGCAAACCGTGAGTATGTGGGTGACACGGTCAACTTTAAGACCTACTCCAAGTCTAACAGGTTGAAGAAGCGGCTGAAGAATGACCCGGAGAACATTCTGATCTTCGAGAATACCCATGAAGCCATCGTTGACCGCAAGACCTTCGATCTGGTGCAAAAGCACTTCGCAGGCCGTAAGCGTCCTGATAAGCAGGGTGAGGTGGACAAATTCGCTGGCTATGTTTTCTGCGGTGACTGCGGAAAGCGGTTATACCTCCACCGGGGCAAGACCATCAAGACGGAGAACAACCACTTCCAGTGCGGTGGATTCCAAAGACGGACTACCGACTGCACTGCCCACTATATCCGGGAATCTGTTCTGGAAAATGTGGTGCTGAGTAGCCTCAAGAAAATGACTGCATTCGCCAGAGAAAAGCCGGATGAATTCTATGCCATGGCAATGGAGAACGGCGAAGCGGAAGCTAAGAAGTTCTACGATACTGTGGCACGGCAGAGAGCGCAGATCCAAGCCAGAATCAAGGATCTGGACAATATCAGCCGATGTCTCTATGAGGATAGGGTTTGCGGTCGGATCTCCCCGGAACGGTACGATACCATGGCAAGTGGCTACGAACAGGAGCAGGCAGAACTGAAACAGGAACTGGAATCCATCACGGCAAGAATCTGCGAGATGGATCTCCGGGAACAGTATGTCAGAGAGTTTATGGAGAACGCAAGGGTATACATTGAGATGCCCAGGCTGACTCCCGAACTGCTTCGGGTATTCATCCGGTGCATCGAGGTGTACGAGAAGGAAGAAAAGTATTCCCGTACCTGTGGAAACACCATCATGATTCACTATACCTTCCAGATGCCCAAACAAAAAGCAGTGACTGCCACGATGGCAGCCACTGCGGTGACGGCAGACGGGAAAGCTGCCTAAACGCAAAAACCGGAAGGTCAAACGACCTTCCGGTAATGCACCCCATACATTTCTCCGTTAAGAACACGAAGCAAATGCGCCGGAGGGATTTATTCTCATTCTTAAGAAAACCATAACCTTCTTCCGACTATTTTTTTAATCCGGGACGGACTACAATAATGGCAGATTCACCCGGAAAGGAAGAGAAACCATGAATACTCTCAACGCGCTGAATACCCTGATCGCGCTGCTGTTTTTGCTGTGCTATGCCTATCAGTTCGCCTATATCCCGCTGGTTTGGCTGCGCAAGCCAAAAGCGCAGACCCAGACTCCGAAGGAAAACCGCTTCGCCTTTCTGATCTGCGCCAGAAATGAGGCGGCAGTGATCGGCGACCTGCTGGACAGCATCCACGCCCAGACCTACGATCAAAGCCTGCTCCGGGTCTTCGTCATGGCGGACAACTGCACGGACAACACGGCGGAAATCGCCGCCCAAAAGGGCGCGCGGGTCTATACCCGGTTTGACAAAACCCATGTGGGAAAGGGATACGCGCTGGAGGCGCTCCGCCGGAACATCCGGCGGGATTTCCCGGAGGGCTTCGACGGCTATTTTGTCTTTGACGCGGACAATGTGCTGATGAATAACTATGTGGAGCGGATGAACGCCACCTTCTCCCAGGGGAACGCCATCGTCACCTCCTACCGCAACAGCAAAAACTACGGGGACAACTGGATCAGCGCCGGCTACGGGCTTTGGTTCCTGCGGGAGAGCAAATACCTGCACTATGCCAGAACCCTGCTGGGGACAAGCTGCAATGTTTCCGGCACCGGCTTCCTGTTCAGCAGGGAGGTTTCCGACCGCATCGGGGACTGGCCCTTCCATACGCTGACGGAGGATATTGAGTTTTCCATCGACCAAATCATTGCCGGGGAGAAAATCACCTTCTGCCCGGAGGCGGAATTCTTCGACGAGCAGCCCAGAAAATTCAGCCAGTCCTGGCATCAGCGGCTCCGCTGGTCGAAGGGGTATCTGCAGGTCTTCGGACGCTACGGCGGCAGGCTGGTGCAGGGCGTGGGGAAGGGCAGCTTCTCCTGCTTCGATATGTGCATGACCATCATGCCGGCGTACATTCTCTCCGCTATCTCCATTGTGTGCAATTTGTTCCTGTGCTGCCGGGGGCTGATTCTGGGCGGAGACCTGCGGGCGGCGGCAGTCTCCATATTGGGACTGGTGCTGAACATGGGACTGACGGTTTTTGTCATGGGCGCGGTGACCACCCTGACGGAGTGGAAGAAGATCCACGCATCCCCGGTCAAAAAGCTGCTGTATATGTTCACGTTCCCTTTGTTCATGCTGACATATGTGCCCATCTCTCTGGCTGCGCTGTTCTGGAAAGGGGAGTGGAAGCCCATCGCCCATACGGTGACGCTGAAGGACGGCAGCCTCCTGCTGCCCTCCAGAAAGGGATCCTGACCCCAGATTTTGCGTACCCTGCGACTTCGGAACCTTCCTACAGAAATGTGTTGCGTTTTCAACAAAAAAGTGATATAATAAATCATCAAATTTGTTGAAAATCTGCGAGGTGCGCTTATGAAACTATGGATCGACGGCAATGAAGTGAATGTGCAGCCCGGCAAGACCCTGCTGGATGTGGTGCGGGAAAACGGATGGGACAGTGAGATCCTTTCCCAAAGACCCCTGGCAGCCCGGATCGCCGGCGAGACCTTCACGCTGAACTATATTCCCGAACGGCTGAAGGATACGGCGGAGGACGGTACCGTGTCCACCCGTGCCGCCATGGCAGCCTCCGGCGGCAAGGTCACCCTGCTGCGTTATAAGGACAGCCGGGGCAGGCAGGTGTATGCCAGAACGGCCCAGTTTGTGCTGTTTGCCGCGTTGCGTAAGGTGTTTCCCGGCGCCGTGGGCAAGATCAACTTCACCGTGGGCAATTCCCTGAACGCCACCATTGCGATGGAGCCTGCTTTCGGGCCCGACCGGGTTCCTGTGCTGAAGAAGGCCATGCGGGATCTGGTGGAGGAAGACATTCCCCTGCTTCGCGGCAGGATCTCCACCGCGGAGGCGGTGAAAACCTTTGCCGCCGATGGGCAGGAGGACAAGGCACGGCTGCTGGAGTGGCGGGAAACGCCCTATTTCGATGTGTACCGCTATGGGGACTATATGGACTATTTCTACGGCGAAATGATGCCCTCCACCGGCTATTTCTCCGTGTGGGATCTGATCTCCGACGGGAAAAACGGTGTGCAGCTCATCTACCCGGATCCCCGGAACGCGGATCAGGTGGCACGGTATCAGGAAATGCCCAATTTCTCCGCGGTATTTGCGGAGAGCGAGCGCTGGTGCGCCCTGATGGACTGCGATACCGTGGCGGATCTGAACGAGCTGGTGCGCAGGGGCAAGCTGGGAGAGCTGATCCGGGTGAACGAGGCGCTGCATGAGCGCAGCTTCTCCCAGATCGCGGACCGGATCGTGGAACGGAACGCCAAAGCGGTGCTGCTGGCAGGCCCCTCTTCCTCCGGCAAGACCACCAGCGCCAACCGCCTGGCGGTGCAGCTCCGGGTACACGGCAAAAAGCCCATTCTCATGAGCCTGGACGACTATTACCTGGACCGGGACAAGATCGCGCCGGGACCTGACGGCACCGTGGATCTGGAGCATATCAACACCATCGACACCGAGCTGTTCCGGGAACATCTGTCCGCCCTGCTTCGGGGTGAGACGGTGAATCTGCCCCGGTTTGACTTCACCACCGGCAGGCGGGTCAAGACCGACAAGTACCTGAATTTGGGGCAGGACTCCATCATCATCGTGGAGGGTCTGCACGGACTGAATCCCGTGATGCTGCCGGACAATGTGGACCGGAATCTGGTGTTCCGGGTGTATGTCAGCGCCCTGTACCCCCTGAATCTGGACAATCACAACCGCATCGGCACCAGCTACCTGCGGCTGCTGCGCCGGATCGTCCGGGACTACGAGACCCGGAATTCCTCCGTTTCCCGCACGCTGTCCATGTGGGACTCCGTGCGCCGGGGAGAAGAACGGTGGATCTTCCCTTTCCAGGAGAACGCGGATGTGATCTTCAACAGCTCCCTGGTCTATGAGCTGGCGGTGCTGAAAAAGCACATTTTCCCCCTGCTGGATGCCATTACCCCGGAGGATCCCTACTATGACGAGGTGCGTTCCATCGTCAAGATCCTGAACTATGTGCAGGAAGCGGATGTGGATGACGAGATCCCGCCCACCAGCCTGCTGCGGGAATTCATCGGCGGCAACAGCTTCTATAAGAAGTAAAAAGCCAACCGCTTTGAACCGGCTTCGCCCGAACCCAACAAAAATTTCCCCGAAAAAGCGAGGCTTTTCCTTGCTTTTTCGGGGAATCTTCCATTTTGCGGAAAAAATCGACAAACCGATTGTATCCCTGCGCCGCGCTACAGGGTTTCCAGCTTTGCCCGGAAGGTGATTACCCGGGGGGTCTGCATGGTGTCGAAGTGAATGAGATAGGCGTTTCTGTCCGTATCCACCGACTGGATGGTTCCGGTACCGAACACACTGTGGCGCACCCTGGTGCCGGGCTCCAGACAGGAGGGCGCTTCGCCGTCCGTGAGCCCCCGGGTCTGATAGCGGATGTAGGCTCTCGCTTCCTCGATCAGCCCCTCCCGGGGTGTTTCCGTGTAGGTGAGCAGACCGGGATCGATGTCCAGCAGGAACCGGGAAGGGTAGCGGGGGGAACCGTCGAAGTTCCGCCCTTCCGCTTCCGACAGGTACAGCGCCTTTTCTGCCCGGGTCAGGGCAACGAAGGCCAGCCGCCGTTCCTCCTCCATGGCGGGCAGGGTGCGGGTCTTGCGGGTGGGAAATACACCCTCGTTCATGCCGCAGAGGAACACATAGGGAAATTCCAGTCCCTTGGCGCTGTGGACGGTCATCAGCTTCACCTGATCCCGGTGATCCTCCGCGTCTGCGTTGGTGAACAGGGCAACATGGGTCAGGTAATGCTCGGCGGTGGCTTCCTCACCGCAGGAGGTCTCAAATTCATAAACGGACTGCTTCAGCTCCGCCAGATTGTCCAGCCGCTCCTGGCTGCCCTCGGTGCGGAGCATTTTTTCATAGCCGCTGGCGTCCAGAAGGGCAGACAGCAGCTCGGACACCGGACGGGCCGTATATTCCGCGCCGAAGCGCTCCACCATCGACAGAAAGGATCTGGCGCCGGTACCCTTGAAGATGGGATCCTCGATGGTTTCCTGGAGGGCTTCCAGCAGGGTGCAGTGATTCTTCCCGGCGTAATCCTGCAAAAACTCCATCCTGCGTTTGCCCAGATTCCGCTTGGGCAGGTTGGCGATCCGCAGAAAGGACAGGTCATCCCGGCAGACCACCATCCGCAGGTAGGACAGGGCGTCCTTGATCTCCGCGCGGCAGAAAAACTGGACGCCGCTGTAAATCGCGTAGGGGATCTTGGCCTTCAGGAAGACTTCTTCGATGCTGCGGCTCACATAGTGGGCCCGGTACAGCACGGTCATATCCCGGTAGGGGATGCCCTGCTCCCGCAACTGCCCGATCTGCGCCGCGATCCATCCCGCTTCCCGCTCCTGGTTTTCCGCGTGGTGGCAGATCACGGGGCAGCCGCCGTCCAGGGTGGGAAGCAGCCGCTTGGGGATGCGGTACTGGTTCTTTTCGATCAGCGAGTTGGCAACCTCGATGATCTGCGGGGTGGAACGGTAGTTTTTCATCATCAGGATGGTCTTCACATCGGGAAATGCCTTGTCGAATTCCATCAGATATTTTACATTGGCGCCGCGCCAGGTGTAGATGGTCTGATCCGGGTCGCCAACAATGAACAGATTCTTGTGGTAGGCGCACAGCACCTCCATCAGCTCGTACTGCAGCGCGTCAATGTCCTGAAATTCGTCGATCATGATGTATTCCAGCCGCTGCTGCCATTTCAGGCGGATCTCCTCGTTCTCTTTGAAGATGTACAGGGAGAACTTGATGAGGTCGTTGTAGTCCAGACCGAAGCACTTCTTCTGCTGGTAAAGGTAGCCGTAGAAAATGATGTCGTCCGTGCCGGAGGCAGACAGATACTTGCGCTGCAGCTCCTCAATGGACATATGGATCAGATCCAGGTAGTATTCCGGCTTGCGCTGCAGCTTCTGGATCTCGATCATGTCCCTGGCGGCGCCGAAGGTCATATCCCGCATGGAAAGCTGGCGTTCCTCGTAGATGATGCGGAGCATGGCGTCAATGTCCGAGTTGTCCAGCACCAGAAAACTCCTGGGATACTGCACCGCGTAGCTGTCCTCCTGCAAAACGGACACGCAGAAGCCGTGAAAGGTGTTGATGTAGCCGGTGTCGTTGTCGCCGGTCAGGTTGTGGATCCGCTGGCGCATCTCGTTGGCGGACTTGTTGGTAAAGGTCACACAGAGGATGTTGCCGGGGAGTATGCCCAGTTCGTTGACCAGGTAGGCAAACCGGTGGGACAGCGCCCGGGTTTTGCCGGAGCCGGCACCTGCCACCACCCGGACAAACCCTTCCGTGGCGGTCACGGCCTCGATCTGGGCTTCGTTTAAGTTGTGAAACAGGTCATCCATGGCGCTTCCCTCCTTTTTCCTTAATCATAGCATAGGATGCCATGTTATGCAAGGGAAGCTCTGAATAAATCGGCAAGCGCTGACAACGAGAGATTTTTCTTCAGCCGAAAGTTTCAAAAGTGGAGGAATACTGGATGTATTTCTCACTTTTGAAACTGCGCGGATGGAGAAAAAGATCCGCTGCTCAGCCGCAGACGATTTGTTCAGAGCTTCCTAAGAACAAATGTACGAAAAAATGGGAGGATCCCCGGGATCCTCCCATTTGAAATCAGGCGGGGACGGCTTCCTTCACAATGACAAAACCATCCACCAGATTGGCCTGGAGCAGCTCTCCCTCGATGGCAACCTGACGCTCCATCAGGTCGGTGAGGATTACGCAGCCGTCCCTGCAGTCAATGCGCATCACATTCCGCATGACCACGGACTCCGGGGCCATCTGATTCTTATACACGGTAGAAAGGCACATGGGCGTTCTCCTTACTTCACATCCATGCTGGCCAGCACGGCGCTCAGGCGCAGGTTGCCCTTTTCAAAGTCGGAAACCGCGGCCATGACCTGCTCAAATGCCATGTGGTTGCCGGCGTTGTCCAACTGCTTCGCGAGATCCGCCAGTTCCCGGGCATGGGCAGCGTTGTGACCCACCATATACTTCATCAGGGCGGTCAGCTCCTCCATGGGGGTGTGCTCGCAGGGTGTGGCGCAGCCGTCGCAGCCGTGGTCGCAATGGCTGTGGGTATGTTCGTGGTCATGCTCGTGCTCATGGGTATGCTCGTGGGTGCTGTGGGCGTGGGTGTGCTCATAGGTATGGGTATGGGGGTGGGAATGCACTTCCCCCTCGTGATGATCGTGGTCAAGATGCATGGATAACACTCCTTTTTGCTTTTTTGTTATTATACCCGAAAGAAATTGGAAAGTCAAAATATTTATTTTTTGCTGAATATCCCCCGGGAGGGCTTGCAAGGCATGGGGAAACAGGCTATAATAGCAGGAAAAGGAGGCAGACCCAATGGCAGACGAACACATCCACGAACACGGGCATGACTCTGTTCACGATCACGAATATATGCACGCCCACGGGATTGCCCATACCCACGGCCACGTCCATGAGAACCAGAAAGCGGTGATCAACCGTCTTGCCCGGGCAGTGGGCCATCTGGAAAAGGTGAAGCGGATGGTGGAGGAGGGGTATGACTGCTCCGAGGTGCTGGTGCAGCTTGCCGCCGTCCGCTCCGCGCTGGACAATACCGGCAAGGTGATCCTGCAGGATCATCTGCGGCACTGCATGGTGGACGCGGTGGCGGCAGGGGATCAGAGCGCCATCGACGATCTGTGCGAAGCTGTGGATAAATTCATGAAATAGCGAACGGCTGAAAGAGGGTTCTCTTTCAGCCGGTTTTTTATTCCCCGTTTGCCGCTGCGATCAGGGCGTCCAGGTTGAAGGAGGCGTTGCGGACGGTGAAAACATAGCCGCTGCGCTGGATGGTGGTGGAGCCAACCACATAGAAATTGTTCCAGCTATCCGCCAGATTGCCGTCTGTGGTGTAGACCGCCACCAGCACGCCGTGCTCCGGGGGATCCTGCTCCGCGTTGTCGGAACGGGTGATGCCCGCGGCGTTCAGCACAGCCATGAGGCCCTCGATCCGCTCCGGGTCCGTGATCTCAGCGGCGGAGGCGGTCGCACAGTCCGTCAGGACGATCTTTCCCACCGTCTCCGGCGGTGTATTCATCAGATCCATGGGACGGAAGGTATAAAACAGCCCGATTATCACCAGAAAAGCGAGCAATGCGTAGAATACCGGGCGAACCCATCGTTTTTCCTGCTTCATAGGGGATCCTCCATCAGTGCGGGAAGATCGGTGATCTTCTCCAGCTTTGCGTCATAATGCTCCGGGGTGCCGAAGCCGTAGGCTGCCCAGATAAAGGGAAGCCCCGCCAGATCACTGGCCTGCTGGTCGCCCAGGGTGTCGCCGATGTAAACGGCGCTGGTGATGCTGTGGCGGGCCATCAGCGTCCGAATGGTCTCGCCCTTGGAGGTGCCGGTTTCTCCGTGGCACAGGCTGCCGGAAAACAGGTGCGTCATGCCCAGCTTCCCCATAACCTGCTGGGGATAGCCCTTGCCGCCGTTGGTGACGATGAACAGGCGGTGGTGCTTTGCCAGCCGCTCCATGGTTTCCACGGTGCCGGGATAACCGCTGACCACGCCGGCCTGGGCCATCAGCGCCTCTTCCTCCGCCAGACACTTGAGGAGCAGATCGTAGCCCCTGGGATCTCCGGGAAAGACGATCTCCGCGATCTCACCGGCGGTCTTGCCGAAAAGCCCGGTCAGGCTCTCCCCGGTGACGAAGCGGTCAGGGTAGCCTTCCCGAACCATGACCCGGTTCCATGCCCGGGCAACCATATCCCGCACATCCCAGAGGGTGCCGTCCACATCAAAAATCAGACTCTCGGCTCTCATGGATTCACGGAATCCTCGTCAATGTGGCGCTGAATGCGGTGGAACAGCATATCCAGGGCGACCAGATTCTTGCCGCCTTCCAGAACCACCAGGTCGGCATACTTCTTGCTGGGTTCCACATAGCGCTCGTGCATGGGTTTCACGGTCTTCATGTACTGGTTCAGGACGGATTCCAGAGTACGGCCCCGCTTGGTCACATCCCGCTTGACCCGGCGGCACAGGCGCACATCCGCGTCGGTGTCCACATAGATCTTGATGTCCATGAGGTCGCGAAGCTCCTTCTCCGCGAAGATCAGGATACCCTCGACGATGATGACGCTTTTGGGAATCACATGGGTGGTTTCGTTGCTGCGGTTGTGGCAGGTGAAGTCATAGAGCGGGCAATCGATGGCGTGACCCTGCTTGAGCTGGGCAAGCTGATGCACCATCAGGTCGGTCTCGAACGCGGCGGGCTCGTCGTAGTTGATGGCGCAGCGCTCCTCGTAGGTCAGCTCGTCCCGTCTGCGGTAGTAGTTGTCGTGACTGACGACCGTGATCTCGCCGTCGAAACGCTCGCACAGATTTTTCATCAGGGTGGTTTTTCCGCTGCCGCTGCCTCCGGCAATGCCAATCACCAGAATGTCTCCCATGAGTATGCCTCCTGCTTATTTATTTTCTGCTATTGTAGCGCAAAGCGCGGCAATTTGCAACGGCTTTCGCCTGTTTTTTCTGTGCCGTCAAGCAAAAGATATTAAAATACCGAATAAGGGTTGAAAAGAAGCCGGGAATGTACTATAATATCGGAGCAGAATACATCATTCGGAGGTTGTTGCGGTTATGAAAAAACCTGCGCTTGTTGTGCTTGCCGCCGGCATGGGCAGCCGTTACGGCGGAATGAAGCAGTTGGATCCGGTGGGCAATCACGGTCAGCTCATCATCGACTATTCGATCTATGACGCGTACCGTGCCGGCTTTGACACGGTGGTTTTTATCATCAAGAAAGAATTTGAGGAGCTGTTCCGCAGCGCCATCGGCGACCGGATCGCGTCCTACATGAATGTGAAGTATGCCTATCAGCGCGCCGACGACCTGCCGGAGGGCTACCGCCTTCCCGCGGACCGGGTGAAGCCCTGGGGCACAGCTCATGCGGTGATGGCAGCCCGGGATGTGCTGGACGGCCCCTTTGCCGTGATCAACGCGGACGATTACTACGGCGTTTCCGCGTTCCGGACGGTCTATGACTTCCTGACCACCACGCAGGACGATCCCCGGTGCCACAATTACTGCCTGGTGGGTTATCTTCTGAAGAACACCGTGACGGAGAACGGCTCCGTGGCAAGAGGCGTGTGCCAGGCGGATGAAAATGGTTTCCTGACCTCCATCGTGGAGCGCACCAAGGTGATCAAGGGCGATCCGAACCCCAAATTTTCCCTGGACGAGGGTGCCACCTGGCAGGAGCTGTCCCCGGACACCCTGGTTTCCATGAACCTGTGGGGGTTTCACCGCAGCTTTTTGGACGAGAGCATCGAGGGCTTCCCCGGATTTCTGGAGAATGCCATGGCAAACAACCCCACCAAGGCGGAGTATTTCATCCCGCTGGTGGTGGAGCGGCTTCTCACGGAGAAAAAGGCGGCGGTCCGGGTGCTTTCTTCCACAGACAAGTGGTACGGCGTGACCTACAAGGAGGATAAGCCCTCCGTGGTGGAAGCGATCCGCCGGATGACCGAATCGGGACTGTATCCCGACCAGCTCTGGGTATAAAATCGTGCAGTAAAAAATCCAAGGCGTTTTCGCGCCTTGGATTTTTGTGTATGCACAGACTTATGTATGGGAATGGATCAGGCATCCAGCACCAGCTTGAACGCGCCGTAGGCACCGGCATCGTTGCCCAGGGAGGCCAGCGCGAAGCGAACATCCCGGTTGGCATGGAACACATAGCGTTCAAAATACCGCTTGGCACCGTCAATCAGCACTTGACCGGCCTTGCTGACACCGCCGCCCAGTACCACGGCTTCGGGATCCACCACGCAGCAGATATCCGCCAGGAATTCTCCCAGGTAGGCGTAGTACTGCTCCAGGATCTGATTCGCGGCCTGGTCGCCGGCCTTGCCCGCGTCAAAAATATCCTTGCAGGTCAGATTTTCCACGGCGTGGAGGGAAGACCCCCGGCATCCGGCAAGGTGCTTTTTCGCGAGACGGACAATGCCGGTGGCGGAACAGTACTGCTCCACACAGCCCCGTTTGCCGCAGCCGCAGAGGTCGGTCTCGTCCCGGTTCAGAACCATGTGGCCGATTTCTCCGCCGCCGCCGTGAACGCCGGGGATCACCCGTCCGCCTACCACGATACCGCCGCCGACTCCGGTGCCCAGGGTGGCAAAGACCATGTTCTCGCAGCCGTTGCCGCCGCCCTTCCAGCATTCACCCAGCGCGGCAACATTGGCATCGTTGCCGGCCCGGACAGGCAGCCCGGTGAGGAAAGAGAGGGCATCATGAATGTTGAATCTGCCCCAACCCAGGTTGACGCATTTGTTCACATTGCCCTTGCCGTCCACAGGGCCGGGCACGCCGATGCCGATGCCGATGATATTTTCCTTCTTTTCGCCGGTTTTTTCCAGATGCGCCAGCACGGATGCCGCGATATCCGGCAGGATCCGGCTGCCGCCGTCTTCTTTCACCGTGGGAATCTCCCAGTTGGAAAGCATGGTGCCGTTTTCGTCAAAATATGCGATTTTTACCGTGGTTCCGCCGAGATCCACGCCGTATCCGTATCTCATTTTGCTGTTCCTCCGTTTGATTTGGTGGATTCATTATAGCATATTCTCCGCAAAAGGAAATACGGATTTCCAAAAAACATGAAATTTTTTGAAAGTTTTTTCATAAGTCTTGCGTTTTTGCCCTTTTTGGAGTAACATAGACACAGAGCATCTATACCACCAAAAGGAGAGTTTGTAATCATATGATCAAAGTTGACATTTCCAATGTCTGGGGTGAGCTGGCGCTTCCCGACCTGCTCGCGCTGGAGAAGGAGGTTTCTGCCGCACACAGGACCCTGACGGAAGGCACCGGCGCCGGCAGCGATTTTCTGGGCTGGCTGAATCTGCCTGTCGGGGAAGAAAATGAGGAGATCCGCCGGATCCGTGCCGCCGCGGAGCGCATCCGTGAGACCTCCGATGCCTTTGTGGTCATCGGCATCGGCGGCAGCTATCTGGGGCCCCGTGCCGCCATTGAGCTGCTCCAGGGCTGCAACTACAACCTGAAGAAGGGCACCAAGGGCAACCCCCAGGTCTTTTTCGCCGGCAACGGCCTGTCTACCCGGGCGTGGAATGACCTGTGCAGCCAGTTGGAGGGCAAGGATTTCTCCATCGTGATCATTTCCAAGTCCGGCACTACCACCGAGCCTGCCATCGCGACCCGGGCTCTGCGCTGGATGCTGCAGCGCAAGTACGGCGCTGACGGCGCGCGGAAGCGTACCTACGCCATCACCGATCCCTGCAAGGGCGCGCTGCGCCAGATGGCAGAGGAGGAGGGATGGGAGACCTTCGTGATCCCCCCCGATGTGGGCGGACGTTACTCCGTGCTGACCGCTGTGGGTCTGCTGCCCATGGCCGTTGCCGGCATCGATCCTCTGGATGTGATGCAGGGTGCTTTTGAGGCAAAGAAAGCCTACGATCTGCGCTCCTTTGAGAACCCGGTGTGGCTGTATGCCGCGGTGCGGAACCTGCTGTACCGCCGGGGGAAGAAGATTGAGCTGTTTGAGTCCTTTGAGCCGGGCTTCAGGATGATGGGCGGCTGGTGGCAGCAGCTCTTCGGCGAGTCCGAGGGCAAGGACGGCAAGGGTATTTTCCCTGTCACCGCCGAGTTTACCGCGGATCTCCACTCTCTGGGTCAGATGATCCAGCAGGGTGAGCGCAACATTTTTGAAACCATGGTTCGCTTTGCGCCTCCCGCGCAGAAGGCTGTTGTGGGCGGCGATCCCAAGAACCTGGACGGCCTCAACTACCTGGAAGGCAAGACCCTGGATTTTGTGGATGAGCAGGCGTTCCTGGGCACCCTGGCCGCCCATGTGGACGGCAGCGTGCCCGTGATCACCATGGATATGGGTGAGCTGGATGCCAAGAAGCTGGGCGAGATGTTCTATTTCCTGGAGCTGTGCTGCGGTGTTTCCGCCTATATGCTGGGTGTGAATCCCTTCAACCAGCCCGGTGTGGAATTCTACAAGCGCAATATGTTCAAGCTGCTGGGCAAGCCCGGTTATGCGGATAAGTAAAAATCTTTTGGTTTTTCGCGGAAAAACAGTTGAAATATCCGTTAAAAACTGGTACAATACCTATAACCCCAACTGTATCATTCAAGGGAGGAATATCCTATGGTTAAATTGATTATGGGCCTGAAGGGCACCGGCAAGACGAAGAAGCTCATTGACGCAATGCAGGAAGCCGTCAGGACTGCCAACGGCGATGTGGTTTGCATCGAAAAGGGCAAGAAGCTGACCTATGACCTGCCGCACAAGATCCGTCTTGTGGATGCGGAGGAGTATGGCATTGTGAATGCGGATCTGCTGAAGGGACTGGTCAGCGGTCTCCACGCCGGCAACTTCGACATTACGCATGTTTATATTGACGGCCTGTACAAGATTGTTGGTAAGGACGTGGCTGCTGCCGAGGCATTTGTAACCTGGTGCGACAGATTCGCGGAGGTCAACTGCATGAATATTACCATTTCCCTGTCCGAGGCTCCCGAAGCGCTCTCCGAGGAAATGAAGAAATATCTGTAATGGTTTTACATCCTGCCGCTGCCCGTGGGGCAGCGGCAGTTTTTGCCCCGTGGGGATCTCCCACGGGGCAATGTGGTCATTTCAGCTTTTCGGCGATGGAAATCAGTTCCCCGGGAGGAAGATCCTCGGGAATTGCCGCCAGAGCGTCGTAAAAGGCGGCAGCGGTGCCGGTTCCGGCGGCTGCGGCATCCAGCATGGCACGCAGAAGCGCCTGCTTGGCTGCCTGCCGGTCGGCGGGCTCCAGGGTCAGCAGCGCCAGATCAAAGTCCGAGGTTCTGCCGCAGGGCGCGGCGCAGGTCCTGCAATTTGGCACGGCTTTGAACTTTTCTTCCCGGACGGCATGGGCTGCCCGGGTCAGCGCTTCGGGATCCCCGGAGCCGGCCGCGATCCCCAGGGCATCCAGCATGACCCGATCCGTCTCGGGAGAGGTGGGATTGCCCCAGACGGCTCTGCCCAGACCAATCAGCGCGCCGATCAGCTCGTTTTGCGCTCTGACCATGGCATCACTCCCGGAGGATTCTGCCGTCGGCGGAGATCACTGCCACGCGGAAGGGGATTTGCTTGCCGCACTGGAGGATTGCACGCTTGACCGCCATTTCCATGCCGCCGCAGCAGGGGACTTCCATCCGGGTGACGGTGATGCTGCGGATGTGATTCCGGCGGAGGATCTCGGTGAGCTTTTCGGCGTAGTCCACGCCGTCCAGCTTGGGGCAGCCCACCAGGGTGACGCGGCCACGGATGAAACGGTTGTGGAAGTCGCCGAAGGCGTAGGCGGTGCAGTCCGCGGCGATCAGCAGGTCGGCGTTGTCAAAGAAGCCGGCATTGACAGGCACCAGCTTGATCTGCACGGGCCACTGGCGAAGCCGGCTCTCCTGGGCGGGACAGGATTCTGCGTCCGCGTGACGCATCTGCCTTACGGCAGTGCCGGGGCAGCCGGTGTGAGCGGCCTTTGCCTGCTTGGACGCCTGGACGGCGGCTTCGTCATACGCCGCGGCTTCCCGGTTCACAAAGGTGATGGCGCCGGTGGGGCAGTTGGGCAGGCAGTCGCCCATGCCGTCGCAGTAGTCGTCCCGCAGCAGCCGTGCCTTGCCGTCCACAATGCCGATGGCGCCCTCGTGGCAGGCGATGGCGCAGGCACCGCAGCCGTTGCACTTTTCTTCGTCTATCTGAATGATCTGTCGAATCATAAAAAACCTCCTTTTTGGTTTGGTTCTATCATAACGGAAACCGGCTGAAAAGTCCACTGTAAATAATTTGCACGGCTGGTTTTTGCTTGACGGGTTGGAAAGATTGTGCTATATTATCTGGGTAAATATGCCGCTGTGGTGGAATTGGTAGACACCAGGGACTTAAAATCCCTTGGCCGCAAGGCCGTACCGGTTCGAGCCCGGTCAGCGGCACCATAACAGATACCGCAATTGATACTTTTCGTGTCAGTTGCGGTATCTGCTTTTTTATGACTTTGGGGCCAGGCGCATCGCCTGACCCCAAAATGCATGATAGAACCTGTATTTTTCCCGGTAAGGGGTTTACTTGTTATAGATGTTCTGGAGGAATCTGGTCAGGATGATCGCTCCCTGGGCACGGGATGCCATGGCATCAGGCACCAGAACGACGGAGCCGTTGACCACATCGCCCCGAATCAGACCGGTCGACACAGCCCAGTTCATGGCATCCTTTGCGTAGCTCTGAACCTGTCCTCCATCGACGAAATCGGACAGGCAGTCCTCTTCCACTGCCTCGCCGCCGGCAAACCGGAACAGGATAGCCACCATCTGCTGACGGGTCACGGAATCATCCGGCGCGAACAGGTCTGCCTCGACACCATTGACAATGCCTTCGTTATAGGCCCAGGTGATGGCATCGCTGTACCAAACGCCCTCAGCCACATCCCGGAACGGATGGGTCAGACCCTCGACACCGGGCATCCCGGCGATACGGTACAGAATGGTGATCAATTGCGCCCGGGACATATCCTCGAAGGTCCCGAACAGACCGCCGCCGATACCGTTCATGCAGCCGTTGAGAATCATATAATCGACGGCATCATGGTACCAGTTGGCGGTGCCGACATCTTTATAGTCCTTGCTCGGGCAAGCAATAGGAGCAATCTCACGGGTTTCAGTCCCGCCGCAGACGCCGCAGGTGTGGATTTCCTCCCCGGCGACTGTGCAGGTGGGCTTCTTCACGGTGACCCATTCGCCCCAGTCGTGTCCGGTGGGCTGGATGGTCTCTCCTTCTGCCAGCTTTTCGCCGCAGACCGCGCAAATCAGATCACCGGTGTAGCCGGCCTCGGTGCAGGCGGCTTGCTTGACATTGCGAAGCTCTCCTTTGTGACCCTGAGGCTGAACAAGATCGCTGATGTAGCTATGACTGCAGACCGTGCAGACATGGTTGGTATAGCCATATTCCGTACAGGTGGCGGGGATCACCGTATCCGTGTAGTTGTGACCGGTGGCGTCCACGAAGGAATCCCGGAAGCTGTGACTGCAGACCGTACAGGTGTGTGTGGTATAGCCCATGTGGGTGCAATCCGGCTTTGTGACGGTTGCCTCATAGGTATGATCCACCTTGGGGATGGACTGGGTATAGGTCTCGCCGCAGTCACAGGTGAAGGTCATAACGCCTTCCTCTGTGCAGGTGGGCTCCTTGGTCACGGCGGCTACATAGGTATGACCGGGGGCGTCAACATAATCGCCGATGTAGCTGTGATCGCAGCGGGTGCAGGTGTAGGTGGTGTAGCCCATCTTTTCATGGGTGGGCGCGGTCACCACACCCTGATAGTCATGACCCAGGGCAGGCTTCATGCTGTCCACATAGCTGTGACCGCAGGTCTCGCAGGTATGGGTTGTGTAGCCGATGGTCTCGCAGGTGGGCTCGGTGACGGCTGCCGTGTAAGTATGACCCAGAGCGGGAAGGATTTCCGCTTCCTTTTCGCCGCAGTCCTGGCAGGTTCGGGTCTTGATGCCGGTTTCCGTGCAGGTGGGCGCCTTTCCCGTGGTCCATTCGCCCATGGTGTGACCGGTGGGATCTGCATAACCGTCCACATAGCTGTCGCCGCAGCGGGTGCAGGTGTGGGTGGTGTAGCCCTGTCCTGCGCAGGTGGGATCGGTGACTACAGACGCGTAGTCATGACCCAGAGCATCCGAAAACTGATCCCGGTAGTTATAGCCGCAGCGGCTGCAGGTGTGCTCGGTGTAGCCGTCCTGCTCGCAGGTGGGAGCCACAACGGTATCCGTGTAGCCATGTCCAAGGGCGGAAATCACACTGCCCTTTTCCAGCAGCTCACCGCAGTCCAGGCAATAGAGGTCGCCGGTGTAGCCGTCCTCGGTGCAGGTGGCCTCCGCAGCGTTCCGGCGTTCCTGGATGTGTACATGGGTCAGGGACTTGCACAGGTACCAATCGTCCAGGGTGCCCCAGCCGCCGGTCTGGGAAGCGGTAATATTCGCGCCCACGGTAACGGCGGTTTCTTCCTTCACGGTGAAGGTGAGGGTGGGATTGTCCCAGATGCACCAGCCGGTAACGGCGAAGTCCTGGGTCAGCTCGGTGTCGCCGTACTTCACATAAATATAGGTGCTGGCATTTTCACCTACGTTGCCGCCCTGGCTGAACAGGGAGAAGTCATAGGTGCCGGGCTTCAGGGTGACGCGCTGCTCCACGGTGAAGTCCACCGTACCGCTGGAATAATAGTGCAGGGAATAGCTGCCGGTCTTTGGGTCGTCCGTGGTCCGCTTCGCGGTAGCGGAGATGGTGTACATACTCATGTCCGACAATTCAAAGCTGGGGTTCAGGAGCAGGTTGGGATAATTCACGGTGATGGAGCAGGTGACGGTGATGCCGCCCTCCACCGTACCGTTCACAGTGTAGAGGCCGGGGGTCTGCATATCCACGGCGGACACATCCTCCGCGTTCCAGGTCACGGCGACCGTCACCGTCTGACCCAGGCTGTTGATGGCGGAAACCGTTTCCGGCAGAACCAGGGTATCCCCCACGGTGAAGGACAGCTTGGGATCGGTGACGGCTTCAATGGTGATTTCCGCGCCGGTGGTGCCGGCCTGCATATACGCATAAATCTTCAAAGAATCCAGGGGGTGCCCGTCGAAGTCGAACAGGGCCTGGTTGTCCACGGCGGAGCCGCCGTACCAGACACCGGCGTCTTTGGAATCGTATTCACCGGCAAAGGAGGAGGCCCAGCCGGAGCCATACTGCTCCCACAGCTTCTTGTTTTCTTCCACCTGGGCGGTGTACTCGTCCCCGGTGAGCTGGGAAACGTTGCGGACGGGGATCCAGGCGGATTCCCAATAGAACATACCCACACCGGCTTCGCCCACGTTTTTCACAGCCTGGGCCACGTCGGACAGCAGCAGGGCCTGTCCCTGGGCGCTGAAGGGATAGCTGCCGCTGTCGTTGCTTCCCGAACGGACGGTATTGGCATGGCCGTCGCCGTCTTCCAGGGTGTAGGCCCAGGAGGTTTCCGCCACGATGACCTTCTTGCCGTAGGTGTCTGCCACCTGCTTCAGCACGGTGGTCAGATTGTTCAGGGTGCCGTGCCAGTAGGGATACCAGGACGAGGCGAAAACATCGTAATCCACCTTATAGGTATCGAGCTGCTTGGCAAAGTTGGCATAGTTGCCGGAACGCTCGGGGTTGGTGAAGTGGATGGCAACCAGAATATCCCGATTGTATTCAGCGGCAATCGTCCGGACGGCCTTGGAGCCGGCGGAGAACAGCGTGGCCCGGTTGGCCCAGGTGCTTTCGCCGCAGATGGAGTTGGTGGTTTCGTTGCCCACCTGAACCATGCCCACATCCACACCGGCATCCAGCAGGGTCTTCAGGCTCTTATAGGTATACTCTTCAATGGCAGCGGCCTTCTCGTCCACGGTGTAGCCCTTCCAGGCCTTGGGCACCTGCTGCTTGCCGGGGTCTGCCCAGAAGTCGGAGTAATGGAAGTCAATGAGAACCTTCATGCCCGCTTCGGTGGCCCACTTGCCCATGGTCACGGCAGCGGTTACATCGCAGTTGCCGCCGCCATAGCCGTTGCCTTCGGCATCGAAGGGATTGTTCCACACACGCAGGCGGATCCAGTTGGTGCCGCTGGCAGCCAGGAGGTTAAAGAAGCCCTGACCGTCCAGTTCGCTGCCGTCATAATCATAGAACTTCGCGCCGCTGTTCAGAATGGACAGAACCGAGGACACGTCCATGCCCCGCATGAACTCGCCGTCGGTGCCCTTGATGTACGGCACATAAATGGGCGCCTCCACAGGATCAGGGTCCTTGACAACGATGCTGCCGGTGCCCCGAATGTACACATTGTCCAGAAAGCCCCAGTATCCTTTCGGTATGGTGCCGGACAGGGTGAAGGTCACTTCCGTTTCCTCGGACAGATCAAAGTCAAAGGAACAGGTTGCCCAGACATCCCACCCGGTGGTGGCGGTTTCACTGAACTCCGAAAGGGTCTGCCCGTCGGCGCCGGTTACCTTGGCTGCCAGCCCGCTGGCCCCCGAGGCACCGGAGATGTCAAAAAAGACGACATATTGGCCGGCGGTCAGGGTGACGGTGTAGGAGGCGGAGCCATATGCCGCCTCGTCATCGCTGAGCCAGAGCTTCAGCGTGTTGGTGGTATTGTTTTTCGCCCAGGAATCGGACGTTACCTCGCTCCAGCCGGTGAGGCTCCAGTTTTTGGTGCCCTCTTCAAAGTCGCCGTTGGGCAGGATCAGGTCTGTCATTTCCTCGGCGGACGCGGTCACCGGCAGGACGGACACCAGCATGGCCAGCACCAGGATCAGTGCCAGCAGCCGGGAGCCGGGTTTCCGTTTCATTTTCATTTGTACTCCTCCTTTGATTGACCCATTGCGCGCTGATTGCGCAGCCGGTTATTCAGGTTCATTATAGCAATCCCCCAAAAAACCGTCAACCCTTCGAGAGTACCAACATTTCTGCTTCGTTTTTGGATAAACCACACAATTTCCGGTTGCTTTTTCGATGGGTTCCTGTAAGAAAAGAATGATATGCCGGCTGCCCGGTCAATGCGTTTTTCCCTCCGGGGTTTGCAGGCCGGTTTCCACCGTGCCGATGACGGCAATGGCGGCTTCGATGCCCCTGACGATTTCGGGAAGCCCCATACTGGGCACGCCCACCCGGTTTGCCACCTGGGCGGTGACAAAGGGAACGTGCAGGAATCCGCCGCGGATTTGAGGATACTCCCTGGCAAGCAGGTGCAGCACGCCGTACATCAGGTGGTTGCACACAAAGGTGCCTGCCGTGTTGCTCAAGCTGGCGGGTACACCGGCGGCACGGATGCCTGCGACCATGGCTTTCACAGGCAGTGTGGAGAAATAAGCGGCTTCCCCGTCCGGCTCGATGGGGGTATCCATGGGCTGATTGCCCTCGTTATCGGGGATTCGGGCATCGTCCATGTTGATGGCAACACGCTCCGGGGTCAGCTCAAACCGTCCCCCTGCCTGCCCGATGCAAAGCACCGCGTCGGGCTGCTCCCGGCGGATGGCCTCCGCGGTGACGGACAGGGACTTGCGGAATACGGTGGGCACCTCCAGCTTTATGACCTCCACTTCGCCGATCCGCGGACGGACGAGCCTGACGGCCTCCAGCGCCGGATTGACGGTCTCCCCGCCAAAGGGGTCAAATGCGGTGAGCAGCAGTTTCATGATCTCACACCTCCCGGTTTTTTCTCCAGTATAGCAGGGGAACCGGAAAATGGCAAGTTCGGATTGCATCCGGGGACAAGCTGTGGTACAATCAGGGCAGAGGAGGGATCGGCATGAATACCTTATATTTTACTTACGCCCTTGAAGTGGAAAAGACCGCGTCCATCACCCAGGCGGCAGACAATCTGTTCATGTCCCAGCCCACGCTGAGCAAGGCAATCAAGGATCTGGAGTCCACCCTGGGCTTTACCGTGTTCCGCAGAACCTCCAGGGGTGTGGTTCCCACCCAGAAGGGATCGGAGTTTCTGGCTCACGCCAGAAAGATCGTGAACCAAATTGAGAAGATGGAGCTGGCGCTCCAGGCCAGGGACACCTCCGGCCAGCTTTTCAGCATGGCGATCCCCCGGGACGGCTATCTCTCCCAGGCCGCGGTAAAATTCCTGTGTTCCTTTGACAACAGCCGGGAGATGGAGCTGGACGTGCTGGAAACCAGCTCGCTGAAGGTGATCGACGCGGTGGCAAACAGCCATTTTGTGCTGGGGGTGATCCGCTTCCATGTGGAGGATGAGGAATACTTCCTGAAGAATCTGGCGGAAAAGGGCTTGCAGTATGAAACGATCTGGCAGTCTGACTATGTGGCGGTCACCCGGGAGGATCACCCGCTGGCGGGGAAGAAACCCCTTTCCGCGGCGGATCTGGCGCCCTACATCGAGATCGCCTTTGGGGACGACGACGTGCCCTATGTCCACTTCAGCGGTGCCGGGAGAAACGGGGCAGTCAACAGCAAGCGGATTCTGGTCTACGACCGGGCCATGCAGTTCGACCTGCTCCGGGCAAATCCCCTGGCGTATGCGTGGTCGGCGCCGCTTCCGGAGGAGATGCTGAGAAGAAACGGCCTTGTCCAGTGCAGATGCAAAGACAGCGGGCAATTCAGGGATCTTCTGATCAGCCGGGCAGGCTACCGGTTCAGCAAATTGGACCGGATCTTTATCAACGAACTGACATTGCAGAAAAATGAGGTGGCCTATGGAGATTATTGAGATTCCATTTTGGAATTCTGTTATGCAATACTGACATAACGATTCCCGGATTCTCTGCTCCGATTGATCAATAACGGAGGAACTCCCAACGGGATTTTTGGCAGATGTGCCGGAAACTCCTGTTTTGGGAGTTTTTTCCTGGCCCGTGCCATAGAAAAATGTCGCGGATTCCATGAAGAAAATCAATTTCACTTTTTTGGGGTTATTTCGTAAAATAATATCGATAAAAAAATCCTTATTTATTGGAGGAATTGTTTTGGGTACAAAAATCACCATCATCGGCGCGGGCAGCGTTGGCTCCACCATTGCCAACGATCTGGTGGCAATGAACATCGCCACGGATATCGTGCTGATTGATATCAACGAGCAGAAGGCCTTCGGTGAGGCCATGGACATTTATCAGGGAATCAGCTTTGTGGCGCCTGCCACCGTTCGTCCCGGTCACTACGAGGACGCGGCAGGCTCCTCCATTGTGATCATCACCTCCGGCGTTGCCCGGAAGCCCGGTCAGACCCGGCTGGAGCTGGCGCAGACCAATGTGGACATTCTGAAGCAGATCACTCCCAACATCGTGAAATACGCCCCTGACGCGGTGTATATCATCGTGTCCAATCCCGTGGATGTGATGACCTATGTGTTCCACAGGATTTCCGGCATTCCCGAGAACCGCATCATCGGTTCCGGCACGGTGCTGGATACCGCCAGACTGCAGGCGGAGCTGGCCCGGGAGTTTAACATCAGCCCCCGGAACGTCCACGCCCATGTCTACGGCGAACACGGCGATACCTCCTTTGTTCCCTGGTCCCTGGCAACCATCTCCAACAACCACATCAGCCGCTACAAGTCCCACGCGCCCCACGGCGAGCAGATCGCCTTCAACGGCGATTACGCGGCCTTTGAAACCAAGGTGCGTACCTCCGGCAGCGTGGTGATCCAGGCAAAGGGCGCCACCTTCTACGCGGTTGCCCTTTCCGTGTGCCACATCGTCAAGTGCATCCTCAACGGCTCCGGCACGGCGCTGACCGTTTCCACCATGATGAACGGAGAGTACGGCATCTCCGATGTGTGCCTGAGCGTGCTGTGCATCGTGGATCACGACGGCGTTCGGGGAAAGATCCAGAACGATCTGACCGATGAAGAACATGAAAAGCTGGTCAACAGCGCCAGAAAACTGAAAGAGACCATCCAGGCAATTACATTCTGAGGAGGAATACATGATGGAATACCGCATTGAGCATGATTCCATGGGCGAGATGAAGGTACCCGCGGACAAATACTGGGGGGCGCAGACCCAGCGCAGCCATGAGAATTTCCCCATTGGTGTGGGCGTGGAGACCATGCCCCGGGAGATCACCCATGCTTTCGGCATCCTGAAGCTGGCGGCGGCCCGTGCCAACCGGGCGCTGAATCCCGGCAGGATGACCCAGGAGAAGCTGACCGTGATCGAGCAGGCAGTGGGCGAGGTGATCTCCGGGCAGCTCAATGATCATTTCCCGCTGGTGGTCTGGCAGACCGGCTCCGGCACCCAGTCCAACATGAATGCCAACGAGGTCATTGCCGGACGGGGCAATGAGATCGCGGGCAGGAAGCTGCTGCATCCCAACGACGACATCAACATGAGCCAGTCCTCCAACGATACCTTCCCCACAGCCATGCATATTGCCGCCGTTCTGGCGGTGGAGGATCGGGTGATCCCTGCCATTGACCGGCTGGTGGAGACCTTCCGCCGCCTGGAAGGGGAGAACGCGGATGTGGTAAAGTCCGGCAGAACCCATCTGCAGGACGCGGTGCCCATCTCCTTTGCCCAGGAAATCTCCGGCTGGCGAAGCAGCCTGGAAAAGGACAGGAAGCTTCTGGAGCTGTCTCTGCCGGAGCTGAAGGAGCTGGCGCTGGGCGGTACCGCCGTGGGCACGGGACTGAATGCCCCCAGGGGCTTTGACACCCGGGTGGCAGAGGAGGTTTCCGGGATCACCGGCAAGGAATTCAGAACCGCGCCCAACAAATTCCATGCCCTGACCTCCAAGGACGAGCTGGTGTTTGCCCACGGCGCGCTGAAGGCGCTGGCAGCCGACCTGATGAAGATTGCCAACGATGTGCGCTGGCTGGCCTCCGGCCCCAGAGACGGTCTGGGCGAGATCTTTATTCCCGAAAACGAACCCGGTTCCTCCATTATGCCCGGCAAGGTCAACCCCACCCAGTGCGAGGCGGTGACCATGGTGGCGGTACAGGTCATGGGCAACGATACGGCGGTGGGCATCGCCGCCAGCCAGGGCAACTTCGAGCTGAACGTGTTCATGCCCGTGATTGCCTACAATTTCCTGCAGTCCGCCCGTCTGCTGGCGGAAGCCATGCATTCTTTCCACGACAACTGCGTGGTGGGCATCCGTGCCAACCGGGAGAAGATGCGCCACAATCTGCACAATTCTCTCATGCTGGTCACGGCGCTGAACCCCTATATCGGCTATGAAAACGCGGCGATGACCGCAAAAAAAGCCTATAAAGAGAACATTTCCCTGAGGGAAGCCTGCGTTTCGCTGGGGTTCCTGACGGAAGAACAGTTTGACGAGGTATTCCATCCCGAGCATATGGCGCTGGGCAATGGTTGAACATTGGAAGGACGAGGGAAAAACCATGAAATACAGCTATTTCCCCGGCTGCACCCTGAAAACCGAGGGTGCGGCACTGGATCAATTCGGCAGAGAAGCGGCACAGGCGCTGGGGTTCCCCTTGGAAGAACTGACCGACTGGCAGTGCTGCGGCGCGGTATATCCCATGGCGAAAGACGAAATCGCCACCCGGCTGTCTTCCGTCCGGGCGCTGGCGGACGCGAGGGAACAGGGCGGCAGGCTGGTGACCCTCTGCTCTGCCTGCTACCATGTGATCAAGCGGGTCAACGGCGACATCCGCCGGGACGCTGACCTGCGGCAGAAGGTGAACAACTACTTAAACTTGGAGACTCCCTATACCGGGGAGACGGAAGTGCTCCACTATCTGGAAGTCCTGCGGGATGACGTGGGCTGGGAGGAACTGAGAAAGCGGGTCACGCACCCGCTGACCGGCAGAAAGATCGGCGCGTATTACGGCTGTCTGCTGCTTCGGCCCAGCAGAGAATTGGGATTTGACGACCCCGAGAACCCCACGATCCTGGAGGACTTCCTCCGTGCCCTCGGCGCGGAGCCTGTGGTCTATGCCATGCGGAACGAGTGCTGCGGCGGCTATACCACCCTGGAAAGCACCGCGTATGCCTCCAAACAGGCGCAGAAAGTGGTGGACAACGCGAGAGCCTGCAGCGCGGAAATGCTGATCACCGCCTGCCCGCTGTGTATGTACAACCTGACAAAGAACACCGACGGCAGCGTTGCCGTGAAATACTTTACAGAGCTTCTGGCAGAGGCGCTGGGATTGGAGCAGACCCATGGCTGATCAGGCATTGATGGATACCATTATGAACGCGTCCGGGGTCAACCCCAGGAAATGTATGCGCTGCGGCAAATGTACCGCGTCCTGCCCGGCCTTTGAGGAGATGGAGTACCATCCCCATCAGTTTGTGGCCATGGTGGAAAGCGGACGGGTGGAGGAACTGATGGCATCCAGAGGCATCTACACCTGCTTAAGCTGCTTTGCCTGCGTGGAGCGCTGCCCCAGAAACGTGGAGCCGGCGAAGCTCATCGAAGCAGTCCGTGTGGCGGTGATCCGCCAGCAGGGGAAGAACCATCTGACTCCGGACCGGATTCCGGCGCTTTTGGATGAAGAATTGCCCCAGCAGGCGATTACCAGCGCCCTGCGGAAATACAGGCGGTAAGGAGGAGAGGCCATGGAAAGAATCGGCGTTTTTGTCTGCTGGTGCGGCAGCAATATTGCGGCAACGGTGGATGTGGAGGCTGTTTCCCAGGCTCTGGCGAAGGAGCCGGGGGTGGTGTTCTCCACCAACTATCAGTATATGTGCTCCCAGACCGGGCAGGATCTGATCCGGGACAAGATCCGGGAGTATGGGCTTACCGGCGT
Source organism: Faecousia sp. (assembly GCA_051867435.1). GTDB lineage: Bacteria > Bacillota > Clostridia > Oscillospirales > Oscillospiraceae > Faecousia. The sequence goes on along the minus strand of JBJDYP010000071.1, from coordinate 40,647 downwards.
GGTGGTCTGCTCCTGTTCCCCCCGGATGCATGAAAACACCTTCCGAAAGACCTGCGAAAAGGCGGGGCTGAACCCCTACATGGTGGAAATCGCCAACATCCGGGAGCAGTGCTCCTGGATCCACAAGGACAGGGACGAAGCCACGGAAAAGGCGATTATCCTGGGCAGGGCAGCCGTGGCGAAGGTCCATCTGAACGCGCCGCTCACCGCCGGTACCAGTCCGGTGAAAAAGCGGGCGCTGGTCATCGGCGGCGGTATCGCCGGCATCCAGACCGCGCTGGACATTGCGGACGCGGGCTTTGAAGTGGACATCGTGGAGAAAAAGCCCACCATCGGCGGCAAAATGACCCAGATCGACAAGACCTTCCCGACTCTGGACTGCGCCGCCTGTATCCTGACCCCCAAAATGGTGGACTGCGCCCAGAATGAGAAGATTCGGATCTTCGCCTATTCCGAGGTGGAGGATGTGAAGGGCTTCGTGGGCAACTTCCGGGTGACCATCCGGAAGAAGGCACGGTTTGTGGATGCGGAAAAATGCACCGGCTGCGGCCTTTGCACCGAAAAGTGCCCCCAGAAGAAGGTGCCCAACGAGTTTAACCTGGGTCTGGATACCCGCCGTGCCATCTACATACCTTTTGCCCAGGCGGTGCCCAAGGTGGCGACCATCGACCCGGACTACTGCAATATGCTGAAAAAGGGAAAATGCGGTGTCTGCGCCAAGGTCTGCGGCGCCAATGCCATCGATTACACCCAGAAAGACCGGCTGATCGAGGAGGAGTACGGTGCCATCGTGGTGGCGACCGGCTTCAATCCCATCGATTTGAGCAAGTTCAATGAGTTTGCCTATTCCCAAAGCCCGGATGTGGTGTCCAGCCTGGAGTTTGAGCGGCTCATGAACGCGGCAGGCCCCACCGGCGGCACACTGCTGCGTCCTTCCGACGGAACCCACCCCAAGACCATCGTGTTTGTGCAGTGCGTGGGTTCCCGCTGCGACGGCGTGGAGAAGGGCAAGCCCTACTGCTCCAAAATCTGCTGTATGTATACCGCGAAGCACGCCATGCTCTGCCGGGAAAAGTACCCCGACACGGAGGTGTATGTGTTCTACATCGATGTCCGTACCCCGGGCAAGAACTTTGACGAATTTTACCGCAGAGCGGTGGAGGAGTACGGTGTCCACTACATCAAGGGCATGGTGGGCAAGGTGGTTCCCGAAAACGGCAAGCTGAAGGTGCAGGCCTCCGACCTGCTGGAGGGTCGCCAGCTCCATATCGATGCCGACATGGTGGTGCTTGCCGCTGCCATTGAGCCGGACAAGAGCGCCAGAAGCCTTGCCACCATGCTCACCGCGTCCATGGATACCAACGATTTCTTTACGGAGGCCCACCCCAAGCTGCGGCCTGTGGAAAGCCCCACGGCGGGCATCTTCCTGTCCGGCACCTGCCAGGGACCCAAGGACATCCCCGAGACCGTGGCTCAGGCCGGCGCCGCCGCTTCCAAGGTCATCGGATTGCTTTCCAAGACCGAGCTGACCTGCAATCCCTGCACGGCACAGCCGGATGAGTTGATGTGCAACGGCTGCTCGAGCTGCGAAAAGGTGTGCCCCTACGGCGCGATTACCTATGTGAACAAAGAATTCAGAGGCCCCAACCGCACCACCGTTCTGCGCCGGGTGGCACAGGTCAATCCGGCGGTGTGCCAGGGCTGCGGTGCCTGCACCGTGGCCTGTATGTCCGGCGCGATGGATCTGAAGGGCTTCTCCAATCGACAGATCATGGCGGAGGTGGACGCGATATGCAAGTAAATACCCAATGGAAACCCACCATCGTGGCTTTCTGCTGCAACTGGTGCTCCTACGCGGGCGCGGATCTGTCCGGCACCAACCGGCTGCAGTATCCTGCCAATGTGAAGATCATCCGCATTCCCTGCTCCTGCCGCTTAAACCCCATGTTCGTCCTGCGGGCGTTTCAGCGGGGTGCCGACGGCGTGATCCTCTGCGGCTGCCACCCCGGGGACTGCCACTACACCACCGGCAACTATTATGCCCGCCGCCGTATGACGCTGCTGTTCTCCATGCTGGATTACCTGGGCATCGAGCGGGAGCGCACCCGGGTGGAGTGGGTCTCCGCCGCGGAAGGCGCCAAGTTTGCCGCAACCATGAATGATTTTGTCCAAACCGTCACGGCGCTGGGCGAAAACAGGAAACTGGAGGACTTGAGATGCAAGGAGTAAAAGAAAAAGCGTTGGAGCTGCTGTCCTCCGGTCAGGTCGACCGGGTGCTGGGCTGGAAAACCGGCGAATTTTTCTATGACCTGACCCCGGCGGTGTTCACCACGGCGGAGGAAGTGGAACGGGATTTCGTGTATAACCTGTTTTCCGGCGCGAACCTTTCCAAATACCTGATCGGGGAAGCCAAAAAAGGCGGCAAGGTCGCCGTATTCCTGAAGCCCTGTGATTCCTATTCCTTCGTGCAGCTCCAGAAGGAACACCGCATTGACCGCAGCCATGTGTATGCCGTGGGTGTGCAGTGTGACGGAATGTGCGGCGCGGAAGAACTGCGGGAAGCCGGCTGCGCCGGTCTGACCGGGGTGGAAGACGGTCAGATCCTCACCGTACATACCCTTTACGGCGATAAAACGGTGAAAAAGCAGGACGGCCTGCTCACCAAGTGCAGAGCCTGCAAGAGCAAGCGCGTGGTGGATTTTGACGAACTGATCGGGGAACAGGGAGAAGAAGCACCCTCTGACCGGTTCGCGGAGGTGGAAAAGCTGGAAGCCATGACCCCGGAGGAACGCTACGCCTTCTGGAGAGGACAGCTTTCCAGGTGCATCCGCTGCAACGCCTGCCGGAATGTGTGCCCCGCCTGCAGTTGCGAGAAGTGCGTATTCGACAACGCGGCACTTGGTACCCAGAACAAGGCTGCCGCCGATTCCTTTGAGGAAAATATGTTCCACATCATCCGGGCGTTCCATGTGGCGGCACGCTGTACGGACTGCGGGGAGTGCAGCCGTGTCTGCCCCCAGCGGATCCCGCTGCACCTGCTCAACCGGAAGTTCATCAAGGACATCAACGAGCTGTACGGCGAATACCAGGCGGGCGCGGATTTTGATTCCTGCCCTCCGCTGATGGATTTCACCAAGGATGACCCCGAACCCTCTGTGGTCTATACGAGAGGAGGTGCCGGGAAATGAAAAAGATCGCCCTTGCCGCGCTGGAGGAGCTGTTTGCCGCCATCGCGGAGACCCGGAAGCTCTACATCCCCGTGGAAGAGGGAGGACAGTGCGCCTTTTCCCTCTGGGAACCCGGCAAGACACTGTGCGCCCAGGGCAATACCCTGCGCAGCGCGAAGGATTCCTTCTTCCCCCAGGTGGAGAACCTGATGGGCTTCAAGGTCACGGGAAAACAGATCGAGCTGATTGAAACCCGGGATCCCTCGGAACCGTTTGCCCTCTTTGGCGTTCGTGCCTGTGACTGCAGGAGCTTCGATATTCTGGACAGGGTGTTCCTGTCCGAGCCGGAGGATACCTACTATGCCCGGCGCCGGGAAAACTGCTGCGTGGTGACCCTTGCCTGCGGCGCGCCCCAGGAGACCTGCTTCTGCACGGTTTTTGGCATCGATCCCGCCGAGCCCGGGGGAGACGTGACCTGCTGGATGGACGACAATGCGCTCTACTGGCGTGCCAATACCGAAAAGGGCGAAGCCCTGACAGCCCTGCTGCCCATGCTGGAGGACTGCGATGACGGTGCCGTGGAGCCGCGGAAGGCTGCCATCCATGCCATCGCGGAAAAGCTGCCTCTGGGCAAGCTGGATCTGTCCGCCTTCGGCGCGGGAAAGACCAAAGCGCTGTTTGACCGGCCGGAATGGCGGGAACTGGCGCAGAGCTGCCTGGGCTGCGGCACCTGCACCTTCCTCTGCCCCACCTGCCAGTGCTATGACATTCAGGAATTTGACAACGGCAAGACTGTCCGCCGGTTCCGCTGCTGGGACAGTTGTATGTACTCGGATTTCACAAAAATGTCCGCCGGTCAGCCCAGACCTACCCAGACAGAGCGGTTCCGCCAGCGTTTCATGCACAAGCTGGTGTATTTCCCGGAGAATCAAGACGGGGTGTTCGGCTGTGTGGGCTGCGGCCGCTGCCTGCAGAAATGTCCCATCCACATGAACATTGTGAAAGTTGCCAGAAAACTGGGGGAGGGAGCGCAATGAGAACGGAACCTTTGATCCCCATGATCGGTGTGGTCACTGCCATCCGTGTGGACACCCCCGATGTAAAGACCTTCCGGGTGGTGGGTCTGGACGGAAAAAAGCCCTTCCTCCACATTCCCGGGCAGTGCGCCATGCTGTCAGTCCCCGGGGTGGGTGAAGCGCTGTTTTCCATCACCTCCAGCCCCACGGAGGAAGAATATCTGGAATTCTCCATCAAGAAGTGCGGCTGCGTCACCGAGTGGCTCCACGCCATGGAACCGGGGCAGCAGGTCACCATCCGCGGGCCCTACGGCAACGGATTCCCGGTGGATACGGACTTCGCGGGCAAGGATCTGCTGTTCATTGCCGGCGGCATCGGCTTAGCGCCGCTGCATTCCGTCATCAACTACTGCCGTGCCCACCGGGACAGCTACGGCACCATCGACATCGTCTACGGCTCCCGCTCCAAGGCGGATCTGGTGGACTTTGAGGAGATCCTGAATGTCTGGTGCAGAGAGGACGGCATCCGCGTCCATCTGACCATCGACAACCCGGAGCCCTCCTGGGACGGTCATGTGGGCTTCGTGCCGAATTTCGTGAAGGAACTGCAGCCCGACACCAAAAAGACGGTTGTGATGTGCGGACCCCCAATTATGATCAAATTCACCCTGGCGGGTCTGATGGAGCTGGGGTTTGACCGCAAAAACATCTATACCACCATGGAGCTGAAGATGAAATGCGCGCTGGGCAAATGCGGGCGCTGCAATATCGGCAGTAAATATGTATGCAAGGACGGCCCGGTCTTCCGCTTCGACCAGCTTGACGAGCTGCCGGACGAATATTAAGGAGAACGCAAATGGAAGAAATGGTGAATGTATATCTGTTCGGCAAGAAATATGCCGTGCCTGCCAGCCTGACCATCATGGAGGCCATGGAATACGCGGGCTACCAACTGGTTCGGGGCTGCGGCTGCCGGAACGGCTTCTGCGGTGCCTGCGCCACCATCTACCGGATCGCCGGTGACCGGGAACTGAAAGCCTGCCTGGCCTGCTCCACCAAGGTGGAGGATAATATGTATGTGGCGACTCTGCCCTTCTTCCCTCTGGTGAAGGAGGTCTATGACATCGATCAGGTGAAGCCTACCCAGCAGATCATGATGCAGCTTTACCCCGAGATCTACGCCTGCGTGGGCTGCAATGCCTGCACGAAGGCCTGCACCCAGGGGCTGAATGTGATGCAGTATATCGCCTATGCCCAGCGCGGGGAGTATGAAAAGTGCGCGGAAGCCTCCTTTGACTGCGTGATGTGCGGTGTCTGCTCCTCCAGATGCCCGGCGGGCATCTCCCATCCCCAGGTCGCCATGCTGGCGCGCCGGCTGAACGGCAAGTATCTGGCACCCCACTGCGACCATCTGGACCGGCGGGTGGAGGAGATCGCGGCAGGCGAATACGAAAAGCTCCTGGAGGATCTGATGCAGAAGCCGCTGGCTGAAATGCAGGAACTCTACAACAACCGTGAGATCGAGAAGTAAGGAGGGCATGGCAATGTATCAGGATCCGAAAATACAGGAATCGCTCCGTCTGGTGGAAGCGGCGCGGGAGGAAAACAGAAAGCTGGATCCCCGGCGGATGACCGCGGAGGAAAAGGAAGAGGTGCTGAAATCCTTCCATCCCGACTACCGGGACGACCGGTTTACGGCGCTGCGCTTCGGCCCCAACAAAGGCGACAAGGTGCCCACCGAACTGGCTGCCCTGCTGGAGGGAAAACCCCGGCTGGGGGATGCGGCGGTGGATCTGGAGCATCCCCACTATGATGCCGATGTGCTGATCATCGGCGGTGGCGGCGCGGGCTGCGCGGCAGCCATTGAGGCCCATAAAAACGGCGCCAATGTGCTGCTGGTGACCAAGCTGCGGGTGGGCGATGCCAATACCATGATGGCGGAAGGCGGTATCCAGGCTGCCGACAAGCCCAACGATTCTCCTGCCCAGCATTTTCTGGATGCCTACGGCGGCGGTCATTTTGCCGCCCAGAAGGATCTGCTTTACAAGCTGGTCACGGAAGCGCCCGAGGCCATCCGCTGGCTGTCCGGTCTGGGGGTGGAGTTTGACAAAGCGCCCGACGGCACCATGATCACCACCCACGGCGGCGGCACCTCCCGGAAGCGGATGCACGCTGCCAAGGACTACTCCGGCGCGGAGATCATGCGCACTCTGCGGGACGAAGTGCTGAACCGGGGGATTCCCGTGGTGGACTTCACCGCCGCCATCGAACTGATCAAGGACGATGGGGGACGCTGTGCCGGCGCGGTGCTGATGAACATGGAGACCAAAGAGCTGCTGGTTGCCAGAGCCAAGACCGTGATCCTTGCCACCGGCGGCGCGGGACGGCTCCACTATCAGGGATTCCCCACCTCCAATCATTACGGCGCGACGGCGGACGGACTGGTGCTGGCCTACCGGGCAGGCGCAAGGCTGCTGTACCCGGACACGCTGCAATACCATCCCACCGGCGCGGCCTTCCCCGCGCAGATCTACGGCGCGCTGGTCACCGAGAAGGTCAGAAGCGTGGGTGCCATGCTGGTCAATGCCAAGGGAGAAGTGTTCATGAACCCGCTGGAGACCAGAGACGTGTGCGCGGCCTCCATCATCCGGGAATGCACCCAGCGCGGAAACGGCGTACAGACCCCCCAGGGCAGCGCGGTGTGGCTGGATACCCCCATGATCGAGGCAAAGTACGGTGCCGGCACCATTGAAAAGCGGATTCCCGCCATGATGCGGATGTTCGCCAAGCACGGCATCGATATCCGTAAGGAGCCCATTCTGGTCTATCCTACCCTGCACTATCAGAACGGCGGCCTGAAGATCACATCCGACACCCAGACGGATATTGAGAACCTGTTTGCCGCCGGTGAAGTGGTGGGCGGTATCCACGGACGCAACCGCCTGATGGGCAACAGCCTGCTGGATATCATCGTCTTCGGCAGAAACGCGGGCAGGAACGCCTCCGAAAAGGCAAAATCCGTGAAAACCGGAACGTTGACCCTGCGGCATCTGCGGGAATATGATAAGCAAAAAGAAGCCGCGGAGGTGACCGGGGAAACCCTGTCTCCCCGGCTGCTTCCGGACTACGCGAGAAAAGAGAATCGGGTGAAATAAGATGAGTGAAATTCTGGAGATCCTGATGCTGGTCTGCTTCGGCTTTTCCTGGCCCTTCAACGCCATCAAGTCTTACAAGGCCAGAACCGCCAAGGGCAAGAGCCTGCCGTTTCTGCTGCTGATCATCACCGGCTACCTCTGCGGTATCACCGCCAAGCTGGTGAACCCCAACGGCTACCACTGGTATGTGCTGTTTGTGTACATCCTGAACCTGTGCTTTGTTTCCACAGACCTTCTGCTGTACTTCCGCAACCGGCATCTGGATAAGCTGGCGGCGAACAACTGACAAAAAACCGGCTGAAAGAGGGCGCCTCTTTCAGCCGGTTTTGCAGACTGTCAAAAAGGTATTTATCCCCATTCCGGGAAGCGCCGGAAGACCATTTCCCTGCCGTTCCAGGGGAAACGCAGGCAGCAGGAAAAGAGCATGGGCGCAGCCGTGTCATCCCGGCTGCCGTACTTGTGGTCGCCCACCAGAGGGAAGCCCCGGCTGGCAAATTGCACCCGGATCTGGTGGCTCCTGCCGGTATACAGCCGGATATGGACAAGGGCAGGGTCGGAATCGGTGAGCCGGGTGTATTCCAGCTTGGCTTTTTTGACTCCTTTGCGCTCCCGAGAGACCACATACACCTTGTTTTTGGCGCTGTCCTTCCAGAGAAGATCCTCCCAAAACCCCGTTTCCGGGGGCGTGCCGTGAACCATGGCGCGGTATTCCTTCACCATGCTGCCGTTTTGCACGGCGGTGCTCAGGGCAGCGGCGGCCTGTTTCGTCCGGGCAAAAACCATCACCCCGCCCACATTTTTGTCCAGCCGGTGAACAGGGAAGATCTCCCCGCCCAACAGCGCCGCGAGCTGCCGGGGCAGCGCATGCTCCGAATCCACCCCGGGCTGCTTCACGCAGACCAGGATTCCGCTGTCCTGATACAGAATTTCCATAGGCTCCTCCGAAAAAGCAGAATATCTAAATTCTGGAATAAAAATGCAGAAAGATTGTATTGTTTTCCTGTTGCGACAGGTTTTTTCTTTTTGTATAATAGGGAAAAAAGAAAGTGAGGAAGTCTGATGACCACGAAAGAGTACCGAAAAAAGCGCCCTTTGACCATTTTTCTGTCCTATTTCAAACGGCACCTGGGGCTGTTTGCCCTGGATATTTGCAGCGCGGCAGTGATTGCGGCGATTGACCTGTCCTTCCCGCTGATTACCCGGAAAGCGCTGTACGATATTCTCCCGGAAGGCGCCTATACCACCTTTTTCACGGTGATGATCGCCGTGGCCTGCTTCTATGTGGTGCGGGCGGTGCTGAACTACATCGTGACCTATTTCGGCCACACCTTCGGCATCCGGGTGGAGGCGGATATCCGGGCAGACCTGTTCCGCCATATGCAGGAGCTGGGCTTTGACTACTACGACCGCAACCGCACCGGTCAGCTCATGAGCCGGCTGACCACCGACCTGTTCGACCTGACGGAGCTTGCCCACCATGGCCCGGAGGATCTGCTGACCTCCGTTGTGACCATCATCGGCGCGCTGATCGTCATGTGGACCATTCAGCCGGCGCTGGCGGCAGTGGTGGCGGCGATGATCCCGGTGTTCGTGGCGGTGGTGTTCACCATGCGCAGGGCCATGTCCGGCGCGTCTGCCCAGGTGAAAAAGAAGACCGGACACATCAACACGGAGATTGAGAGCAGCCTCTCCGGCATCCGCACCGCCAAGGCCTTTGCCAATGAGGAAGTGGAGGCAGCCCGGTTTGACCGGGCAAACGAAATGTTCAAGACCTCCAAGCGGAATTTTCACAAGGCCATGGGCCGCTTCGGCAGCTCCATGGAGTTTTTCCTGAGCATTCTCAATGTGGTGGTCATCGGCATGGGCGGCTACCTGATCATGCAGGACCGGATGGACTACCGGGATCTGGTCACATTCTCCTTGTATATTAGCACATTTGTCAACCCGATGCGAAAGATTGCCAGCTTTTCGGAGCTGTTTGCCAGCGGCTTCGCGGGGCTGAACCGATTTGTGGAGATCATGCGCACGGAGCCCAGCCTGGAGGATAAGCCCGACGCGGTGGCGCTGGGGGATGTAAAGGGCGAGATCCGGGTGGAGGATGTGTCCTTCGCCTATGACGGGGATCTGGCGGTGCTGCACAATGTGAGCCTGACGGTGGCGCCCGGCGAGACGGTGGCCATCGTGGGGCCTTCCGGCGGAGGAAAGAGTACCCTCTGCCAGTTGATCCCCCGGTTTTATGATGTTACCTCCGGCGCGATCCGGATCGACGGGTACGACCTGCGGGATCTGACCCAGAAATCCATCCACGAGAACATCGGCATTGTCCAGCAGGATGTGTTCCTGTTCGCGGACACCATCCTGGAGAATATCCGCTACGGCAGACCCGGCGCTTCCATGGAGGAAGTGGTTGAGGCGACAAAGAAAGCGGAGATCTACGAGGATATCATGGCAATGCCCAACGGCTTTGATACCTATGTGGGGGAGCGGGGCACCCTGCTGTCCGGCGGACAGAAGCAGCGTGTTGCCATTGCCCGGATCTTCCTGAAAGACCCGGCGATCCTGATTCTGGATGAGGCGACCTCCGCGCTGGACTCCGTCACCGAGGCAAAGATCCAGCGTGCCTTTGACACCCTGGCGCAGGGCAGAACCACGCTGATCATTGCCCACCGGCTGTCCACCATCCGCAGCGCCGGACGGATCATCTCCATTGCCGACGGCAGGATCACGGAGAGCGGCACCCACGCCGAGCTGATGGCAAAGGGCGGACTGTACGCGGAGCTGTATACCACCCAGACCAATATTAAAACCGATTAACCGAAGGAACCCCCGGCCGATCAGCCGGGGGTTTCCGCATCAGAGCACAAGCACCGTTTCCCCGCCGTCGATGGTGTAACGCGCCACAAGACCGTCGTCGTTGCTGACACGGATGTGTTTGGCATCGCGCAGATGGCGGCAGCAGGCACAGTCCCCCGGATGGCGGGCTTGCCGATTGAATCAGAGCTTCCTTAGGATAAATCAGCCATGGGAATCCTCCCTGGTCACAGTGAAACGGATGATGACGGAGGAAGCTCCTGCACCGTGTGGGGCAGACGAACCTCCTCGCATTTGCAGGCGCCGGACGGAAATTCCTCTGACCAGACCCGGGAGAACTCCCAATGATTGCATTGGCTGACAGTGCTCATGGGGCGCACCTCCGGATGTTTTTCCCTATTTTATCAGCAAACCGGGAAAAAGGCAATCGGTTCCGCAAAAGAGACGGGTTTGGATCCGAAATCTGCCCGTTCTTTTTTGGATATTTTGTATAATGACACAGGGAGAATAATGTGGTATTATAAACTGAATACACAATAAACCCCTTCCAGAAACGAAAGGAGAACCGATATGAGCCGATATGTCATGGCGCTGGATTCCGGCACCACCAGCAACCGCTGCATCCTGTTTAATGAGCAGGGGGAGATGTGCGCCGCGGCGCAGAAGGAATTTACCCAGTATTTCCCCCGCCCCGGCTGGGTGGAGCATGACGCGGAGGAGATCTGGTCGACCCAGTTGGAGGTTGCCCAGCAGGCGCTGCATATTGCGGGAGCCACCGCCGCGGACATTGCCGCCATCGGCATCACCAACCAGCGGGAGACCACCATCGTCTGGAACCGGGAGACGGGAAAACCCATCGGCAGAGCCATTGTCTGGCAGTGCCGCAGAACCGCGGAATACTGCGGGCAGCTTGTGGAAAAGGGACTGACCGAGACCATCCGCCAAAAGACCGGTCTGGTCATCGACCCCTATTTTTCCGGCACCAAGATCCGCTGGATGCTGGAAAACATCCCCGGGGCCAGGGCTTTGGCGGAGGAGGGCAAGCTGCTGTTTGGCACCGTGGAAACCTGGCTGATCTGGAAGCTGACGGGAGGCAAGGTTCATGTGACGGACTACTCCAACGCGTCCCGCACCATGCTGTTCAACATCAACACCCTGCGCTGGGATGAGGAGATCCTGGGAGAGCTGGACATTCCTGCGTCCATGCTGCCCACCCCCATGCCTTCCAGCCATGTGTACGGGTACACCAACGCGGTTTTCTTCGGCGGGCCCATCCCCATTGCGGGTGCCGCGGGAGATCAGCAGGCGGCGCTGTTCGGACAGACCTGCTTTGCGCCCGGCGATGCCAAGAATACTTACGGAACCGGCTGTTTCCTGCTGATGAACACCGGCAATACCCCCGTCTTTTCCCGCAACGGTCTGGTGACCACCATCGCCTGGGGTCTGGACGGCAAGGTGACCTACGCCCTGGAGGGCTCCGTGTTTGTGGCGGGGGCGGCGATCCAGTGGCTCCGGGATGAAATGCGCTTCATCGAATCCGCCGCGGATTCGGAATACATGGCGCAGAAGGTGGAAAGCACCAACGGCTGCTATGTGGTGCCCGCGTTTACGGGTCTGGGCGCGCCGCACTGGGACGCGTATGCCCGGGGTGTGATCGTGGGACTGACCCGGGGCGTCAACAAGTACCATATCATCCGTGCCACCCTGGATTCCATCGCCTATCAGACGGTGGATGTGCTCCGTGCCATGGAAGCGGACGCGGGGATGAAGCTGTCTGCCCTCCGTGTGGACGGCGGCGCCAGCAACAACAACTATCTGATGCAGGCGCAGGCGGATCTGGCCAACGCGCCTGTGCTGAGACCCCGGTGCGTGGAGACCACCGCCATGGGCGCTGCCTATCTCGCGGGACTCGCGGTGGGATATTGGGAGTCCACCGGGCAGATCCGGCAAAACTGGGTCATTGACCGCACCTTTACCCCGGACATCACGCCGGAGGAGCGCTCCGGGCGGCTGAGCGGATGGTCCCGGGCAGTCCGGTGCAGCTTCGGCTGGGCAAAATAAGGGAAAAAGAGGAGAACATATGCGTGATATCGTCATTATCGGCGCGGGGGTTTCGGGCAGTGCCTGTGCCTGGGCGCTGGGAAAATACCATGCGGATATTCTGGTGATCGAGAAGGAGGAGGACGTTTGCTGCGGAACCAGCAAGGCAAACTCCGCCATCGTTCACGGGGGCTTTGATGCCAAATACGGCACATGGATGGCAAAGCTGAATGTAAAAGGCAGCCGGATGATGGAGACACTTGCCCGGGATCTGGATGTTCCCTACAATCGCTGCGGCAGCCTTGTGGTGTGCCTTTCGGAAGCGGATCTGCCCAGACTGGAAGCGCTGATGGAAAACGGCGTTGCCAATGGGGTGGAAGGGCTGCGGATCATCGGGCGGGAGGAGCTGGCTGCCATGGAACCGAATATTTCGGACAGGGCGGTGGCCGCGCTGTGGGCGCCCACGGGAGCCATCATCTGCCCGTTCCTGCTGAATATCGCCCTGGCGGAGAACGCCAATCAGAACGGCGTGGAATTTCAGTTCCAAACAGCCGTCACCGGCTTTGAGAAGATTGAAGGCGGCTGGCGGGTGCTGACCAACCGGGGGAGCATTGAGACCAGGCTGGTCGTAAACGCGGCGGGAGTGTATGCCGGGCAGCTCCACAACCTGGTTTCCGGGGAAAAGATGGAGATTCACCCCACCCGGGGAGATTATCTGCTGCTGGATAAGCAGACCGGCAATTTTGTGCGACATACGATCTTCACGCTGCCCGATGAAAAGGGCAAGGGCGTGCTGGTGTCGCCCACGGTGCATGGAAACACCATCGTCGGCCCCACGGCAATCCCCGTGGAGGACTTTGAATCCACCGCGACCACGGCGGAGGGACTGGCACAGGTGGCGGTAAAGGCGGCAAACACCGTGAAGAACCTGCCGGTGTGGCAGGTCATCACTTCCTTCGCGGGACTGCGCGCCAAGGATGCGGGGCATGAGTTCCGCATCGGTGAGGTCGGGGACGCTCCCGGATTCATTGACTGCGCGGGCATTGAAAGCCCGGGACTGAGCGCCTGCCCTGCCATCGGGGAGATGGTTGCGGAAATCGTGAGGGAAAAGCTGCGCTTGCGGGAGAAAAACCACTATGTTACCACCCGGAAGGGCATTGTTCACCCCGGGGAGCTGCCCTTTGCGCAGCGTGCCGCTTTGGTGCGGGAGAAGCCTGCCTACGGGCAGATCGTCTGCCGCTGCGAGGGCGTGACCGAAGGGGAAATTCTGGACGCGATCCACCGCCCGCTGGGCGCGAAGAGCCTGGACGGTGTGAAGCGCCGGGTCAGAACCGGCATGGGCCGCTGCCAGGGCGGCTTCTGCACGCCCAGGGTGATGGAGATTCTGGCAAGAGAGCTGGGAGTCCCCCTGACGGAGATCACAAAAACCGGGCCGGACAGCCCCATGCTTGCGGGCGGCACCGGGACAGGGGAGGACGGAACATGAGAAATGTGGAACTGCTGATCGTGGGCGGTGGTCCTGCCGGGCTTGCTGCTGCGCTGGCGGCAAGAGAGCGGGGCGTTCAGGACATTCTGATCCTGGAGCGGGATCAGGAGCTGGGCGGCATTCTGAACCAGTGCATTCACAACGGCTTCGGCCTGCACACCTTTCGGGAGGAGCTCACCGGGCCCGAGTACGCCGCCCGGTTCGCGGACCGGGTGCGGGAGCAGGGAATCGGGTATCAGCTAGGCACCATGGTGCTGTCCCTGGAGGAAAACCGAAGGGTGGTTGCCACCAGCCGGGCGTATGGTCTGCAGGAGTTCTCCGCAAAGGCGGTGATCCTGGCTATGGGCTGCCGGGAGCGGCCCAGGGGCGCGCTGAATATCCCCGGTTTTCGCCCGGCAGGCATTTACACTGCGGGTACGGCGCAGCGGCTGGTGAATATGGAGGGCTGCCTCCCCGGAAGGGAGGTCGTGATCCTGGGCTCCGGCGATATCGGCCTCATTATGGCACGGCGCCTGACGCTGGAGGGCGCCCACGTTCAGGTGGTCGCGGAGCTGATGCCCTATTCCGGCGGTCTGAAGCGGAATCTGGTGCAGTGCCTGGATGATTTCGGCATACCGCTGAAGCTGTCCCATACGGTGGTGGACATTCAGGGCAAGAACCGGGTGGAGGGAATCACCCTGGCGCAGGTGGGTCCGGACCGCAGGCCCATCCCCGGAACGGAAGTCCACTACAAATGCGACACGCTGCTGCTGTCCACCGGGCTGATCCCGGAGAATGAATTGAGCGTCGGCGCGGGGGTGGAGCTCAGTGCCGTGACCAAAGGCCCCACCGTCAATGAGCGGCTGGAGACCTCCGTCCCCGGGGTGTTTGCCTGCGGGAATGTGCTCCATGTCCACGATCTGGTGGACTATGTTTCGGAGGAAGCTGCCATGGCAGGCAGAGCCGCGGCGGATTATGTGCTGGGCAAGCGGCAGCCCCAGGGCAGGGCGATCCCCATCCGTGCGGCGGGCGGCGTGCGCTATACCGTGCCCTGCGCAGTGCATCCCGGTGAAGGGGAGATCCCTCTGCGGATGCGTGTGGGCGATGTGTACCGGCAGAAGGCGGTCTGCGTCTATGGAGGCGGCACGTTGCTGGTCAGGCGGAAAAAGCGGGTGCTGGCACCCGGCGAGATGGAGACGGTGAAGCTGGATCTGTCCAAGCTGCCGGACTGCGGCGAGATTCTGGTGACATTGGAGGACTGGGCATGAGCGTTCGGAATCTGACTTGTATCGGCTGCCCTCTGGGCTGCCAGATCACGGTGACCATGGACGGCGGTGCCGTCACGGAGATCACGGGCAACACCTGTCCCCGGGGGAAAGAGTACGCCCGGAAGGAAGTGACCGCTCCCACCAGAATCGTCACCAGCACGGTTCGGGTGGTATCCGGCAAGGCACCGGTCACCAGCGTAAAGACCGCGTCTGATGTGCCCAAGGGCAAGATCTTCGATGTGGTGGAGCAGCTCAAGGGCATCTGCGTGACCGCGCCCGTTGGGATCGGGGATGTGGTGATCGAAAATGCGGCGGGAACCGGCGTCCCGGTGGTGGTCACCAAAGCGGTGGAGGCAGAATAGCATAGAAAAAATTCCTGAAAGCGGACGCTTTCAGGAATTTTTTGATGGTTACAGTGTTTACACGCCGGGCTTGAAGCTGTCCTTCAGACCGACGGAGCGGTTGAACACCAGATGACCGGGGGCGCAGTCCCGGCTGTCGGGGCAGAAGTAGCCCAGACGCATGAACTGGTAGGATGCGGGAGCCTTTGCATCCTCCAGGCTGGCTTCCACCTTGCAGTTTGTGAGAACCTCCAGGGAATTGGGGTTCAGGCAGGCCAGGAAATCCTTGCCGGAGGCATCGGGATCCGGATCATCAAACAGATTGGAATACTGCCGGACCTCTGCGTCGCAGCAGTTGCCGGCATCCACCCAGTGGATGGTAGCGCCCTTGATCTTGCGGCCGTCGGCGGGGTCGCCGCCCTTGCTCTCGGGATCGTAGGTGGCCAGAACCTCGGTGATGTTGCCGTCCTCGTCCCGCACGCAGCCGGTGCAGCGGATGACATAGGCGCCCTTCAGACGGCACTCGGGGCCATCGGGATACAGGCGCTTGTACTTGGGAATGGGCTCGGCAAGGAAGTCGTCCGCCTCGATCCACAGATTCCGGGAGAAGGTGATGGCGCGCTTGCCCGCCGCGGGATCGTTGGGGTTGTTCTCGATCTCAAAGGTCTCGGACTGCCCTTCGGGGTAGTTGGTGATGGTCAGCTTCACGGGCTTCAGCACCGCCATGACACGCTGGGCGGTCTCGTTCAGATCCTCCCGGAGGCAGTGCTCCAGGAAGGCGAACTCGATGGTGTTGGGAGATTTGGCAACGCCGACCCGGTCGCAGAAGTTGCGGATGCTGGCGGGGGTGTAGCCCCGGCGGCGCAGACCGCACAGGGTGGGCATCCGGGGATCGTCCCAGCCGGAGACATAGCCGTTTTCCACCAGGGCTCTCAGCTTGCGCTTGCTGAGCACGGTGTGGTCGATGCCCAGGCGGGCAAACTCGATCTGGCGGGGATGATGGGGGACGGAAACGTGCTCCACCACCCAGTTGTACAGGGGACGGTGGTTCTCAAATTCCAGGGAGCAAAGGCTGTGGGTGATGCCCTCCAGCGCGTCCTGGATGGGGTGTGCGAAGTCATACATGGGGTAGATGCACCACTTGTCACCCTGGCGGTGATGGTGCATATGGCGGATGCGGTAGATCACCGGGTCACGCATATTGAAGTTGCCGGAGGCCAGATCGATTTTGGCCCGGAGGGTCATGGCGTTGTCGGGGAATTCGCCGGCACGCATCCGGGCAAACAGATCCAGGCTTTCCTCCATGGGTCTGTCCCGGTAGGGGGATACGGCGGGGGTGTTCAGATCGCCCCGGTACTCCTTGAACTGCTCGGGGGTCAGCTCACAGACATAGGCAAGCCCCTTCCGGATCAGCTCCACGGCGTACTCGTAGTCCTTCTCGAAATAGTCGGAGCCGAAGAAGAAACGGTCGTCCCAGTCAAACCCCAGCCAGTGGATGTCCTCCTGGATGGCTTCCACGAATTCCACGTCTTCCTTGGTGGGATTGGTGTCGTCCATACGCAGGTTGCAGATGCCGCCGAATTTCTCGGCAGTGCCGAAGTCGATGATCAGCGCCTTGCAGTGACCGATGTGGAGATAGCCGTTGGGCTCCGGCGGGAACCGGGTGTGAACCTTCATGCCGGCGAACTGCCCGCCTTCCGCTATGTCTTCTTCAATAAAAGCGTGGATGAAGTTCTTGCTTTCGGTCATTTCAGCCATAGGGTGTACTTCCTCTCTCATTGGTATCATACCCGGTATTATATCCCACGGTACTATTTTTTGCAAGGGGAATGTGGGAAAAACCCGGGCTTTCACCAAAATATGGGGGGAATGGATAAGGGGAAGAGATTCCGCAGCCGGGGATTTGTCGACATTTTCAACAAATTTTTGAACAGAGGATAAACTTTTCGGAAAAACCGTGAAATTATGGTTGTCAATTGGGCTGTCTTATTATAAAATAGGACAAGATAAGAAAGGAGAGGATCCCATTGCCAGATGTGAAGTACAGAAGGGTGCTGCTGAAGATCAGCGGCGAGGCTCTCGCGGGTGACGCGCGGCGGGGCCTTGATTTTGATATGATCGGTACTGTCTGTGAGACCATTGCCCAGTGTACAGCCATGGGCGTGCAGGTGGGCGTTGTCATCGGCGGCGGCAATTTCTGGAGAGGCGTGAAGGACGGCGCGGACAGGATGCAGCGCACCCACGCGGATTCCATGGGGATGCTTGCCACGGTGATGAACTGTATCGCGGTCAGCGACGCGCTGGAGAAGCGGGGCGTGCCCTCCCGGGTGCTGTCCGCCGTGGAGATGAACAAATTCGCGGAGTACTACACCTACGATACGGCGAACCGCTACCTGAACGAGGGCAAGGTCGTGTTCTTTGCCTGCGGCACCGGCAATCCCTACTTCACCACGGACACCGGCGCGGTGCTTCGTGCGGTGGAGATCGAGGCGGACGCGATCCTGCTTGCCAAGAATGTGGACGGCGTGTATTCCGCCGACCCCAACAAAGACCCCACTGCCGTGAAATACGACAGCCTGACCTATGACGAGGTGCTTGCCCGCCATCTGCAGGCCACGGATACCACGGCTATGACCCTTGCCATGGACAACCACATGACCATGGTATGCTTCGCACTGAAAGACCCCCAAAACATCATCCGCGTGCTCCGCGGAGAAAAAATCGGAACAATCGTGAAGGAGGACTAACCCATGAGCGTAGATTTTAAGGAATTCAGCAGAAAGATGGAAAAGACCCTGGAGGTTTTGGGCGATAATTTCGGCGCCGTCCGTGCCGGCCGTGCCAACGCCAAGGTTCTTGACCGCATTACGGTGGAATATTATGGTTCAGAAACCCCGCTTGCCGGTGTGGCGACCATTTCCTCTCCCGATGCCCGCACGCTGGTGATCCAGCCCTGGGACAGCAAGCTGCTGAAGGACATTCAGAAGGCGATCCAGGTCTCGGATCTGGGCATCAATCCCCAGAACGACGGCCGTGTGGTCCGTCTGGTGTTCCCCCAGCTCACCGAGGAGCGCCGCCGGGATCTGACCAAGCAGGTCAAGAAGTACGCGGAGGAATCCAAGGTCGCCATGCGGAACATCCGCCGGGACGGCATGGATTACGTCAAGGCGCTGAAGAAAAAATCCGAGATCACCGAGGATGAGCAGAAGAAAGCCGAGAAGGATCTGCAGGATCTGCTGGACAAGTACATCAAGCGCGTAGATGATGCACTTGCGGCAAAGGAAAAGGAACTGATGGCGATCTGATTTCCGCTTTTGGGGGCGCGCGCAGCGCCCCCAATTTGTGCCATTGTACGCAGAAAGAGGTAAAATATGGCTATTTTTTCTTCCGCTCCCGCCGAAAGGCCCCAACCGCCCAGGCACATTGCCATTATTATGGACGGCAACGGGCGCTGGGCAAAAAAGCGGGGTCTGCCCCGGACGGCAGGCCATGCCGCCGGCGCGGAGACCTTTCGCCGGATCGCCAACTATTGCCGGACGCTGGGCGTCCGCTATCTGACCGTCTACGCCTTCTCCACAGAGAACTGGAAACGCTCCGAGACGGAAATCGCGGGCATCATGCGCCTGCTGCGCGCCTATCTGGAGGAAGCCCTGACGGACATGGAAAAGAACCATGTGCGTTTCCGCTTTTTCGGAGACCTGACCCGGCTCAGCCCGGAATTGCAGGCGCTGTGCGCCGACGCGGAAAGCAGATCCGCCGAATATCATGAGGTTCAGGTGAATTTCTGCCTGAACTACGGCGGCAGAGACGAGATCGTCCGTGCCGCCAGAGCCTTTGCCGGGGACGTGGCAGCAGGGAAACACACCCCCGGGGAGCTGACCGAGGAGCTGCTGTCGGGCTATCTCTACTCCGCGGGTATCCCTGACCCGGAGCTGATCATCCGTCCCTCCGGCGAAAAGAGAACCAGCAATTTCCTGCTGTGGCAGTCTGCCTATTCGGAGTATGTGTTTATGAATGTATTGTGGCCGGATTTCAGGGAAAGCGACCTGGACGAGGCCATTGCAGAATATCATCGGCGGAACCGCCGGTTTGGAGGAACATAAAAGATGAAAACCCGTATTATTTCCGCGGCAATCGCGCTGCCGCTGCTTCTGATCGTGGTGCTGGCGCTGCCGAAGGTGCTGACCGCCATTCTGTTTGGCGCTATGGCTGCCATCGCTGCCTATGAGCTGCTGTTCGTCACCAAGCTGGTGACCAATGTGCGGCTGATCGCCTACTCCGCCATTATGGCGTTTCTGACCGCCATTTGGAGTTATAATGGCTATCCCCACAGCCTGGAGACCATCGGAATCCTGGTGTTTCTGGTCGCCCTGTTCGCGGAGATGATGATCTCCCATATCCGGGTGCCCTTCGAGAAGGTTGCCATGTGTCTGGTTGCCGGCTTGCTGGTGCCCTACCTGCTGACCAGTCTGGTGCGCATCCATATCATGACCCCCGGCAGGCACTATATCCTCATCGCCTTCATCCTTGCCTTCAGCTCCGATACCGGCGCCTATTTTGCCGGCAGGTTCCTGGGCAGGCATAAGCTGGCACCTGTGATCAGCCCCAAAAAGACCATTGAGGGCGTTGCGGGTGGTGTGCTGGCGGCAGTGGCCTGCATGGTGCTGTACGCCTTTATCCTCAGCGCCGGCTTCAAGTTCCAGGTGAACTACGGCTATGCCGTGATCTACGGCGTGGCGGGCTCCGTCGCCTCCGTGTTCGGCGATTTGTGCTTCTCCGTCATCAAGCGCCAGACCGGCATCAAGGACTATGGCAATATCCTGCCCGGTCACGGCGGTGTGCTGGACCGGTTTGACTCCATGATGACCGTGGGGCCCCTGACCGAGATCCTGCTGCTGATGATTCCCGTGGCAGTACCCGCGGTGATTTGATATGGTCAGATCCGTCAGTATTTTAGGCAGCACCGGCTCCATCGGCAGGCAGAGCCTGGATGTGATTTCCCGGATGGACATCCGGGTCACGGCGCTGACCGCCGGCTCCAACGTGGAGCGCATGGCCCAGCAGTGCCGGCAGTTTCACCCGAAGCTTGCCGTCATGGCCACGGAAGCAGCCGCGCAGCGGCTCCGGGCGGAATTGGGGGATCCCCAAATCCGGATCCTGTGGGGCGAGGAAGGGCTGCTCGCTGCAGCCACCATGGAGGAAACGGACTGCGTGATCACCGCGGTGGTGGGCATGGTCGGGCTGAAGCCCACCCTGGCAGCCATCCGCCGGGGCAAGCGCATCGGACTTGCCAACAAGGAGACCCTGGTCTGCGCCGGTGAGCTGGTCATGGCGGAAGCGGAAAAATACGGCACGGAAATCGTGCCCGTGGACTCGGAGCACTCCGCCATCTTCCAGTGCCTGATGGGCTGCGGGGATCGGAAAGAGGTCAAAAAGATCCTTCTGACCTGCTCCGGCGGACCCTTCTTCGGAAAAACACCGGAGCAGCTTCGCTCCGTGACCAAGGCGGATGCCCTGCGGCATCCCAACTGGAAGATGGGTCAAAAAATCACCATTGACTGTGCTACACTGATGAACAAGGGGCTGGAGGTCATTGAAGCCATGCGGCTGTACCGGGTTCCCCTGGAGCAGGTGCAGGTTTTGATCCACCGGCAGAGCATCGTACACAGCCTGGTGGAATTTCGGGACGGCGCCATCATGGCCCAGCTCGGCGCGCCGGATATGCGGCTGCCCATCCAGCTCGCCCTGACCTACCCGGAACGAACGGTGTGCCCGGTGGAGCCGCTGGATCTCACAAGCTGCGGCCCCTTAAGCTTCCAAAAGCCGGATCTGGAGGCATTTCCCTGTCTGGCGCTGGCGATGGAGGCAGCCAAAAAGGGCGGTACAGCCTGCCCGGCCCTCAACGGTGCCAACGAAGAAGCGGTTGCCATGTTCCTGCGGGACGAGATCGGCTTCTATGACATTTACCGCCTGGTGAAAACCGCCATGGAGCAGGTGCCCTTTGCGGAGAACCCGGATCTGGAACGGATCCTGGAAGCGGACCGTGCCGCGAGAGAAGCGGTCCGGCAGGCGAAGTAACCCAAAGCGAGGTCTTTTATGTATATTCTCATTGCAATTTTGCTGTTCAGCTTTCTGATTTTCATTCATGAGCTGGGACATTTTATCACCGCGAAGCTCTCCGGTATCCGGGTCAATGAGTTCGCGCTGTTCATGGGCCCCGCCATCTTCCAAAAGAAGATCGGGGAGACCACCTATTCTCTGCGGTGCCTCCCCGTAGGCGGGTACTGCGCCATGGAGGGCGAGGACGACGACAGCGACGACCCCCATGCCTTCGGCAATGTAGCCTGGTGGAAGCGGCTGATCGTGCTGGTGGCGGGCGCTGCCATGAACTTTCTGGCGGGTCTTGCCATGTTCGCGCTGCTGTACGCGCCCAGAGAACAGGTGGTAGTGCCGGAGATCACCGCCATCCAGCCCTGGAGCACCGTGGGCGGTGAGACGGGGCTGCAGGTAGGCGACCGGGTGCTGTCCGTGAACGGGGAGAAGATCTATGTGGCGACGGATCTGCGGCTGCTGGTGGAGCTGGATCCCAGGGACAGCTATGATGTGGCGGTGCTGCGCAATGGGGAAAAGGTGATCCTTGCCGGTCAGAAGCTGGAAATGCAGACGGTCACCGAGGAAGACGGCACCGTTGACAGGCAGTTCGGCATTTTCTTCCGGACGGTGCCCAACACCTTCCTGGAGAACCTGAAATATGCCTGGGCAAACACGCTGAACACCGTCCGCATGGTGCGCCTGAGCCTGCAAATGCTCTTTACCGGACGGGCGGGTCTGAAGGATATGACCGGCGTGGTGGGCATCGTCAAGGTGGTTTCCGATGCCGGAAGCGCTTCGGCAACGGTGCGGGCGGGACTGATGAATGTGCTGTATTTCGGCGCGTTTCTCGCCGTCAACCTGGCGGTGATGAACCTGCTTCCCATCCCCGCGCTGGATGGCGGACGGGCGGTTTGCCTGCTGCTGACCACTGCCGTGGAAGCGGTGACCCACAGGAAGATCGACCCCAAGTACGAGGGCTATCTCCACTCCGCGGGTATGATCATCCTGCTGGGACTGATGGCCATTGTGACCTTCAAGGACATTTTTGTGATATTCAGAGGATAACACCATGACAAGACAAATTCTGGTTGGCGGAATCCCCATCGGCGGCGGTGCCCCGGTGGTGATCCAGTCCATGCTCAATACCAAAACCACGGATGTGGAAGGCTCCCTGGGGCAGATCCGGGAGCTGAAAACCGCCGGGTGCCAGATTGCCCGGCTGGCGGTTCCCAATATGGAAGCCGCCAGAGGCTTCGCGGAGATCTGCCGGGAAAGCCCGCTGCCGCTGGTTGCGGACATTCACTTCGACTATCAGCTTGCCATTGCCGCCGCGGAAGGCGGCGCGGCAAAGATCCGCATCAACCCCGGCAACATCGGCGGGGAGGACCGGGTGCGGGCGGTGGTGGATGTGTGCAGGGAGAAGCGCATTCCCATCCGCATCGGTGTCAACGGCGGCAGCCTGGACAGGAAGCTGCTGGAAAAGTATGGCCACCCAACGGCGGAAGCCCTGGTGGAGAGCGCCTTTTCTCACCTGGAGCTGCTGGAGAAGTGCGGCTTCTATGACACCTGCGTGTCCATGAAATCCTCATCCGTGCCCACCATGGTGGAGGCTGCCCGGCTGTTTCGCGCCAGATGCGATTATCCCCTGCATATCGGCGTCACCGAGACCGGCCCTGTCCGCATGGGACTGATGAAATCCGCCATGGGCATCGGCGCGCTGCTGCTTGACGGGATCGGCGATACCATCCGCGTCAGCCTGACGGACGACCCCGTGCAGGAGGTCTACGCGGCAAAGGACATTCTGAAAGCCGCCGGTCTGCGGAAAGAGGGTGTCAATATCATTTCCTGCCCCACCTGCGGCAGAACCCGGATCGATCTGATCGGTCTGGTGAACCGGGTGGATGAAGCGCTGAAAGATTGCGGCAAACCCATCACCGTGGCCGTCATGGGCTGCGTGGTCAACGGCCCCGGTGAAGCCCGGGAGGCCGACATCGGCATTGCCGGCGGTGACGGATGGGGTATGCTGTTTGAGAAAGGGGAGCAGGTGGAAAAGCTGCCTTACGACGAGCTTTTGCCCGCGCTGCTCCGCAGAATTGAGAACTTATAAGGATATATCATGAATTCACCGACTTTTTTGCAGATGTTTTCCCAATACACGCCTGAAAGTGACGCCGAGGCGGCACTTTGCGCCGGGGAAATCATCCACGCCGAAGTGAATATGGAAAACCGCGGCATCGCGGTGGAGCTTGACTGCGCGGAATATGTGCCCTGGGCGGCGGTGCGCCGGGTGGAGCAGCAGGTGCAGAAGCGCTACAATCTGCGGAATCTGTCCATCCTGGCAAAGTTCCCCCGGGAGCAGCTTCATCGCCTGGAGTTCGGGGAGCTGATGGATCTGTTCGTGGAGCAGAATCCCATGCACAGAGGCGCCCTCGCCGGTGCTACCTGGGAATGGCAGGGGGACACGCTGGGAATTTTTCTGCGGGCCAACGGCAAAAAGGATCTGGAGGAAAGCGCCCGGGCAGTCCGGGAGCGGATCATACGGCGCTGCGGTGCTGCCCCGGAGTTCCGGTTTGAGGCAGGCCGCGAGCTGGAAGGACAGGCGCTGTTTGATGCCATGGAGCAGATTCGGGGCGACATGATCCGGAATGCGCCGGTTGCCGCGGTGGTGGAGAAGAAGCCCGCGCCGGCCCAGAACCCGGAGGCGATCTTCGGCAAGCCCTTCAAGGGCAATCCCGTGCCCATGAAGGAGCTGAACCTGGACATGGGCAGTGTCATCGTAGAGGGCAAGGTCTTCGCGGTGGATCACAAGGAGCTGAAAAAGCGCAATGCCTGGGTCATCAATTTCGACATGACGGACAACACCAACGCCGTCCGGGTCAACCGCTTTTTGGAGGGCAATGAGGCAAAGCCCCTGCTGGAAGCGGTGCGGGTGGGCGCGGTGCTGCGGGTACAGGGAAAACTGGTCATCAGCAAGTTTGACAATGAGATGGTTCTGAATCCCTACGCGGTGATGCCCGGTTCCATGCCCCAGCGGAAGGATACCGCCCAGGGAGAAAAGCGGGTGGAGCTTCACCTGCACACCACCATGAGCAACATGGATGCCCTGACCGATACCGCTGCCGCGGTCAGGCAGGCTGCCGCCTGGGGGCACCGTGCCATCGCCATCACGGATCACGGCGTGGCCCAGTCCTTCCCGGATGCCATGAAAGCGGCTTCCAAGGCCAAGGTTGCCGGTACCGACGAGAACATCAAGATCCTCTATGGCTGCGAGGGATATTATGTAAACGATGTGGACGACCGGGTGGTGATCCACGGCACCGGCGATATGCCCCTGGACGGGGAATATGTGGCCTTTGACCTGGAAACCACGGGCTTGTACTCCCAGTCCGATGAAATCATCGAGATCGGTGCCGTGATCCTGAAAAACGGACAGGAGCTGGACCGGTTCCAGACCTTTGTGGATCCCGGCAGACCGCTGACCCCAAAAATCACGGATCTCACCGGCATTTCCGGGGATATGCTGAAAGGCGCGCCCAAAATCGGGGAAGTGCTGGGAGATTTCCTGGCGTTCTGCGGCGACCGGCCGCTGGTGGCCCACAACGCGGACTTTGACGTGGGCTTTATTGCCGCTGCCTGCCGCCGGATGGACATTCCGTTCCATCCCACCTATATTGACACCCTGATTCTGTCCCAGAACCTGATGAAGGAACTGAGCAAATTCAAGCTGGATGTTGTGGCAAATGCCCTGAGCCTGCCGGAATTCAACCACCACCGGGCAGGGGACGATGCCCTGACCTGCGGCCTGATCTTTGACCGGCTCAGCCGCCGCCTGGAGGAAATGGGGATCCACAGCATCCAGGCCATCAACCCCGCCATGATGGCGCTGCGCTCCAAGGGGCATGTGATGGACCGGCAGGCCCGGCATATCATCCTGTTTGCCAAGAACCAGGTGGGTCTTCGGAACCTGTACCATCTGATTTCCCTGAGCAATCTGGAATATTTCAAACGAACCCCCAGAATCCCCAAGTCCGAGCTGATCAAATACCGGGAGGGTCTGATCATCGGCTCCGCCTGTGAGGCAGGCGAGCTGTTCCAGGCCATTCTGAATCACAAGAGCCAGGAGGAACTGGAACGGATCGCGTCTTTCTACGATTTTCTGGAGATCCAGCCCCTGGCGAACAACCGGTTCATGCTGGCAAAGGGAATGGCGGAGGATGAGGAGCAGCTTCGCTCGTACAACCGTGTGGTGGTTTCCCTGGGAGAGCGGCTGGGCAAACCGGTCTGTGCCACCGGCGACGTGCATTTCCTGAACCCCGAGGATGAGATCTTCCGGCACATTCTGCTGGCCACCAAGGGCTTTGAGGACTGCGACCGGGACAATCCCCTCTATTTCCGCACCACCGATGATATGCTCCGGGAATTCTCCTATCTGGGAGAGGAAAAGGCAAGGGAAGTGGTCATCACCAACCCCAACCGGATCGCGGACATGGTGGAAACCCTGCGCCCGGTGCCCCACAATCTGTTCGCGCCCAAGATCGAGAATTCCGTGGAGGATCTGAAAGCGCTGGTCTATGGCAAGCTCCACCGGCTTTACGGCGAGAATCCGCCGGAGCTGATCACCAAGCGGGTGGAAACGGAGCTGCACGACATCATTTCCTGCCACTACGACGTGATTTATATGTCTGCCCAGAAGCTGGTGCAGAATTCCCTGGAGCACGGCTATCTGGTGGGCTCCCGTGGCTCCGTGGGCTCCTCCATCGTGGCGTACATGGCGGGCATCACGGAGGTCAACTCCTTCCCGCCCCACTACCGCTGCCCGAATCCCGGGTGCAAGTTCACCACCTTCGATGTTCCCAAGGGCTATGGCTGCGGCGCGGATCTGCCGGACGCGGTCTGCCCCAAGTGCGGCAGCAAATTTGAAAAGGACGGCTTCAACATCCCCTTCGAGACCTTCCTGGGCTTCGGCGGCGATAAGGTGCCGGACATCGACCTGAATTTCTCCGGCGAATACCAGGCGAAAGCCCATGCGTACTGTGTGGAAATGTTTGGAAAATCCCATGTTTTCCGGGCAGGAACCATCGGTACCGTGGCGGAAAAGACGGCGTTCGGCTATGTGAAGAAGTACCTGTCCGAACGGGACCGAAAGGAATCCCGGGCAGAGGAGGGCCGGCTGGCAGCGGGCTGCGTGGGAGTCCGCCGCACCACGGGACAGCATCCCGGCGGTCTGGTGGTCATTCCCCAGGAGAACGAGATCTGGGATTTCTGCCCGGTGCAGCATCCCGCGGACGATCCCAACGCGGATCAGATCACCACCCATTTTGAATATCACTCCATGGAGGAAAACCTGCTGAAGCTGGATATGCTGGGTCACGATGACCCCACCATGATCCGCATGATGGAGGATATGACCGGCGTGGATGCCAAGACCATCCCCCTGGACGACAAGAAAACCATGTCCATTTTCACCTCGTCCAAGGTGCTGGGCTATGAGGATGACCCCATCCTTGGGCCTACCGGCGCCGTGGCGATCCCGGAATTCAACACCAAGTTTACCCGGGGTATGCTGATGGACACCATGCCCACCCGGTTTGACACGCTGCTGCGTCTTTCCGGCTTCTCCCACGGAACGGATGTGTGGCTGGGCAACGCGAAGGATCTGATCCTCTCCAAGACTGCCACGGTAGACCAGGCCATCGGCTGCCGGGATGATATTATGCTGTATCTGATCTCCTGCGGAATGCCGGAGAAGCGGTCTTTCAAAATCATGGAGGCTGTCCGAAAGGGCAGAGGACTGCCCGAGGGCGCGGAGCAGGAGATGATCGACGCCGGCGTGCCGGACTGGTACATCGGCTCCTGCAAGAAGATCAAGTACCTGTTCCCCAAGGCCCACGCGGTGGCCTACGTGATGATGGCGTTCCGGATCGCCTGGTTCAAGGTCTATCACCCCCTGGCGTTCTACTCGGCCTATTTCTACCGCCGCAGCCAGAAGGGCGGTTTTGATGCCGCGCTGATGACCCGGGGGCTGGATGCGGTTCTGGAGAATATCCGGGCGATCTCCGCCAACGAAGACGCAACCGACAAGGACGAGGATCTGCTGACCACGATGGAAGTGGTGTACGAGTACTACATCCGGGGTTTTGAATTCGCGCCCATCGACCTGTACGAGAGCGATGCCACGAAATTCCTGATCAAAGACGGCAGGCTGGTGCCGCCCTTTGTATCCATCTCCGGTCTGGGCGAAAACGCTGCCCGGGATCTGGTGGACGGCAGAGAGGGCAAGAGCTTCATTTCCATCGAGGAGGTGGCTGCCGCCTGCCCCAAGGTGTCCAAGACCCATATCCAGATGCTGAAGGACGCGGGGGCGTTTGGCAATCTGCCGGACACCAGCCAGGTCAGCCTGTTTTGAGAAAAATGTACACAAACAGGCACTTGTGCCTTGACAAAATCGGACATATTTGCTAAAATAGATGTGTATTTTTTGAGAGGTTGGTGCTTGATATGCAAGCAACAGAAAAGCAATTTCACATTCATTGCGCGGAGGGCGATGTGGGCCGTTACTGCATCCTGCCGGGAGATCCCGGCCGGTGCGAAGCCATCGCCAGCCATTTTGATAATCCCGTCCATATCGGAATGAACCGGGAATACAACGTCTATACCGGCTACCTGCTGGGAGAAAAGGTCTCCGTCTGCTCCACCGGCATCGGCGGCCCCTCCGCTTCCATCGCCATGGAGGAGCTGCACAACATCGGCGCGGACACCTTTATCCGCGTAGGCACCTGCGGCGGCATCGACATGGATGTGCAGCCCGGTGATGTGGTGGTTGCCACCGGCGCGATCCGGTTTGAGCATACTTCCATGGAGTACGCGCCCATTGAGTTCCCCGCCGTGGCGGATTTTGATGTGGCGATGGCACTGCGGGATGCCAGCCATGAGCTGGGCTACCGCACCCATATGGGCGTTGTCCAGTGCAAGGACGCGTTCTACGGTCAGCATTCCCCCGAGAAGATGCCCGTTTCCTATGAGCTTCTGCAGAAGTGGGAGGCATGGAAGCGGCTGGGTGTCAAGGCCAGCGAGATGGAGTCCGCGGCGCTGTTCGTCGTGGCAGCCGCGCTGGGTGTCCGCTGCGGAAGCTGCTTCCACGTCGTGTGGAACCAGGAGCGGGAGAAGGCAGGACTGTTCATGAAGATGACGGAAGATACCTCCGGCGCCATCCGTGTGGGCATCGAGGCCCTGAAAAAGATGATCCTTCTGGACCGCGAGAACGGCAGATGATGAAAAAATCCCGTGAGATCAGGTCTCACGGGATTTTTTCGCGGGCACTTGGGAGAGAAGAACGGCGCCGAACACCAGCGCGCAGCCCAGAAGCTCCGGGGTCGACATTTGTTCCCGGAGCAGCAGCCAGCCGGACAGCGCGGCAAAAACCGACTCCATGCTCATGATGAGGGACGCGACGGCAGGATGGAGATTCCGCTGACCGATGATCTGGAAGGTGTATGCCACGCCGGTGGACAGCACACCCGCATAGCACAGCGGGAGCCAGGCTGCCGTGATCCCGGAGACCGTGGGCGACTCGAAGACCATCAGAACGGCGGACAGGGCGGCGCAGACACCGGATTGGAGGGCGTTGAATTTGACCGCGTCCAGTCCCGGCGCAAACCGGTCGATCAGCAGGATCTGCACCGCGAAGGCCACGGCGCAGCCTGCCAGAAGCAGGTCGCCGGGGTTGATTTCCGTGATGCCCACGCAGCTCAGCAGATACAGTCCTCCCACGCTCATGGCAACGCTGATCCACAGCGTGAGAGGGAGCCGTTTCCGGGTGAACAAATCCTTCAGGGGAACAATCACGATGTACATGGCGGTAAGAAAGCCGGCTTTGCCCGCGGCGGTGTATTGCAGGCCGACCTGCTGCAGTCCCGCGGCAACGAACAGGGCGGACCCGCAGAGAATGCCCGCAAGCCAGAGCTGCCTGCTGCGCCAGCTAGTGGCGGCGGACTGCCGGTTCCCGGTAAACAGGGACAGCAGCAGTAAAAAAGCGCAGCCCAGACTGCAGCGGATCGCCTGAAAGGTAAAGGGGCCGATATGCGCCATGCCGGATCGCTGCGCCACGAAAGCGGCGCCCCATATCACCGTGCCGCTCAGAAGAAAAAGGCTGCTTTTGATCTGTTTTTTCATAATATCACCGTGGGCTACTGTACCACAGACGGGAAGAAAACGCAAGTAACCAGGTTGCTTTTTCGGCGTTTTTGTGCTAAGATGGAAAAAATTCATGGATGGAGGTTCATTTATGGAAGACAACAAAATTCGTCAGCGCAGTGAGATCCCCGTGGAGGATCGCTGGGCGGTAGAGGATATGTACGCCACCGATGCTTTGTGGGACGCGGATCTGGAGAAGGCAAAGGCAGCGGTTCCCGAAATCGCGGCGTATGCCGGTCATCTCGCGGACAATGCGGAGAGCCTGCTGGGCTATCTGCGGGAAATGGAACGGCTGGACGCGCTGCTGTCCGATCTGGGTAACTACTGTATGCGCCGTGCCGACGAGGATACCCGTGTGGGCACCTACCAGGCCATGCGCAGCCGCTTTATGGGAACCGCGGTGGCGCTGAGCGCGGCGGGCAGCTTTGAGACCCCCGAGGTGATGGCAATTTCCGATGAAACCCTGGAGGACTTCTTCAAATCCTGCCCCGCTTTGGAGCGCTACCGCCGGTATCTGACCGACCTGCGCCGCAGAAAGGCACACATTCTCTCCGCCGGGGAAGAAAAGCTGCTTGCCCAGGCAGGAGAAATGGCGCAGGCTCCCGGCAACATTTTCGGTATGCTGAACAATGCCGACCAGAAGTTCCCGGATGCGGTGGACTCCCAGGGCAAGCCGCATCCGCTGAGCCAGGGCACCTTCGTCGCGTATGAGGAAAGCCCGGACCGGGGGCTGCGCAAGAGCGCGTATGAGAACCTGTACCACACCCTGAACAGCTACCGCAACACCTCCGCTGCCATCCTGGCATCCCAGGTCAAGCAGCTCCAGTTCTTTGCCGATGCCAGAAAGTACGCATCGCCTCTGGACGCGGCGCTGGATGTGACCAACGTGCCCACCTCCGTGTACCGGAATCTGATTGATGCCGTCCATCAGAATATGGACAAGATGCACCGCTATGTGCGCCTTCGCAAGAAGCTGCTGGGGGTGGATGAGCTGCATTTTTACGATGTCTACGCGCCCCTGGTGGCAGGCGTGGACCGGAAGATCCCCTTCGCGGAGGCCAAGCAGACGGTCTATGACGCGCTGGCGCCTATGGGTGACGGCTACCGGAAGATTCTGAAGGAAGGCTTTGACAACCGCTGGATCGACGTGTACGAGAACCAGGGCAAGCGCTCCGGCGCCTACTCTGCCGGCGCGAGAGTCCATCCCTTTGTGCTGCTGAACTACAGCGGCACCCTGGACAGCCAGTTCACCTTGGCCCACGAAATGGGTCACGCGCTGCACTCCTACCTCTCCAACAAGACCCAGAACCACATCGACTCCGACTATGTGATCTTCGTGGCGGAGGTGGCTTCCACCTGCAACGAGGCGTTGCTGATGGAGTACCTGCTGAACAAGACCACCGACAAAAAGGAGCGGATCTACCTCATCAACCACTTCCTGGAGCAGTTCAAGGGCACGCTGTACCGCCAGACCATGTTCGCGGAGTTTGAGCTGAACATCGGGAAAATGAACCAGGAGGGCAAGGCGCTGACCGCCGAGGCTCTGAGCGAGGAGTACCGCCGTCTGAACCGGGAATACTTCGGGCCTGACATGGTGGTGGACGATGAGATCGCGGTGGAATGGGCAAGGATCCCCCACTTCTTCTACAACTACTATGTGTTCCAGTATGCCACCGGCTATTCCGCGGCCATCGCCCTGTCCCGCCGGATCCTGAACGAGGGGCAGAAAGCGGTGGAGGACTATATCGGCTTCCTGTCCGGCGGCTGCTCCAAGAGCCCCATCGAGCTGCTGAAGGGTGCCGGCGTGGACATGACCACCCCCGAACCCGTGAACCAGGCTCTGGAGCTGTTTGGCAGGCTGCTGGATGAAATGGAAGCGCTGACCCGGGAGTAAGCCATGGAGGACCTGTTTATTCCCACGCTGCACACCTTTGCCATGAACAATATCTTCACCGGCTCCTGGGGAAATTTCCGCTTCCGGGCAGCCCCCAATGTGGTGATGGCAACGCCGAAGGAAGTGGATTTTGAGCAATCCAGCATCACCGCGGAGTTCTGGCACGGCCTGTTCTGCTACGAAAAGAGCCAGATGGAAGGCAAGCAGACCTTCCCCATGACGGAGGAAGGCAGAGCCGCCATGAAGACATGGCTGGAGGATCATATCTGAAACCACCGCGGAGGGCAAATTGCCCTCCGCGGATTTTCGGTTTTTGGCGGAAAACAGTTGACAATTCGGGTTTTTGTGGTAAAATAGCAACGATATGCAAACGCAATGCGGAAAAGAAGCCGCGGCTGCTCCAAAAGCGAGAAGGGGACGGTGAGAGCCCTTCGGGAGATACGCGCGGCGGGCCGTTTCCAAGCAGCCTGCGATGAGCAGGACGGGCGCTCCCGTTACAGGGCAGCTAAGATGCCGGATTTTCCGGTAAATTAGGGTGGTACCGCGTGAAACTTCGCCCCTAACTGGTGGGCGGGGTTTATTTTTTTGCAAACAATAACTTTTTGGAGGTTATGATAACTATGAGCAACAAGCCCTACGGCGTAAACGAGCTGCGGGAGATGTTCCTCTCTTTCTTCGAGAGCAAGGGGCACCTGCGCCTGCCCAGTTTTTCCCTGATTCCCCAGAACGACCAGTCCCTGCTGCTGATCAACTCCGGCATGGCGCCCATGAAGCCCTATTTCAAGGGTGAGGTGGAGCCTCCCCGTCACCGGGTCTGCACCTGCCAGAAGTGCATCCGTACCGGCGACATCGAGAACATCGGCAAGACCGCGCGCCACGGCACCTACTTTGAGATGCTGGGCAACTTCTCCTTCGGCGACTACTTCAAGCATGAGGCAATTGCCTGGTGCTGGGAATTCCTGACCAAGGTGGTGGGTCTGGACGAGAGCCGCCTGTACCCCTCCATCTACGAAAACGATGAGGAGGCTTTCGAGATCTGGAACAAGGAGATCGGCATTCCCGCCGACCGGATCTTCCGCTTCGGCAAGTCCGACAACTTCTGGGAGCATGGCTCCGGCCCCTGCGGCCCCTGCTCCGAGGTGTACTATGACCGGGGTGAGAAATACGGCTGCGGCAAGCCCGGCTGCACCGTAGGCTGCGACTGCGACCGGTATATGGAAGTCTGGAACAACGTGTTCTCCCAGTTTGACAACGACGGTCATGGCAACTACACCGAGCTGGTGCAGAAGAACATCGACACCGGCATGGGTCTGGAGCGTCTGGCTGTGGTGTGCCAGGATGTGGACAGCCTGTTCGATGTGGACACCGTTATGAACATCACCAACAAGGTCACCGCCCTCACCGGCGCCAGCTACGGTCAGAGCCAGAAGACCGATGTGTCCCTGCGGGTCATTACCGACCATATCCGGGCTTCCACCTTCATGATCGCGGATGGCGTGCTGCCCTCCAACGAGGGCCGGGGCTATGTGCTGCGCCGGCTGCTGCGCCGGGCTGCCCGTCATGGCAAGCTGCTGGGTGTGAATCACCCCTTCCTGTATGAGGTGGTGGAGACCGTGGTGCGGGAGAATGAGGGACACTACGGCTACCTGCGTGAGCGTGCCGAATATATCACCCGTGTGGTCAAGGTGGAGGAAGAAAACTTCGCCCGTACCATCGACGGCGGTATGCGTATCTTCGCGGATATGCTGGAAGAACACAAGGCAAAGGGAGAAAAGGAATTTTCCGGCGCCGATGCCTTCAAGCTGTATGATACCTACGGCTTCCCCATTGACCTGACCGCCGAAATGGTGGAGGACGAGGGGATGACGCTGAATCAGGATGCCTTTGCCAAGCTGATGCAGGAGCAGAAGGTTCGTGCCCGGGAGGCACGGAAGGCGCTGGGCGATCTGGCCTGGGCGGGCATCGACCTGGGTCTTGACAACACACCCACCGCGTTTGTGGGCTATGATATGATGAACTGCGAGGCAAAGGTGCTGGCGGTCTGCGTGGGCGACGAGGTGACCGGCTCCATCGCCGGCGGTGAGGAGGGCATTGTCGTCCTGAACAAGACACCTTTCTACGCGGAGATGGGCGGTCAGGTTGCCGACCACGGCGTGCTGCTCATGGGCGACAGCCGCTTTGAGGTCAACGATGTCCAGAAGGACAAGGGCGGCAAGTACCTGCACCACGGCAGGATGGTTCGGGGCTCCCTGAAGGTGGATGACGCGGTCATGGCCTCCGTGGATGTGGAGCGCCGCAAGGCAATCATGCGTGCCCACTCCGCGACCCACCTGCTGCAGAAGGCGCTGCAGAGCGTTCTGGGCGACCATGTGCATCAGGCAGGCTCTCTGGTGGAGCCTGACCGCCTGCGCTTTGACTTCACCCATTACTCCGCGCTGACCGGCGAAGAGCTGGCGAAGGTGGATGCCATCGTGCAGGCCGCCGTGCTGGAGGGCTATCCGGTTGAGACCCGGGAAATGGGCATCGGGGAGGCCAAGAAGCTGGGCGCCATGGCGCTGTTCTCCGAGAAGTACGGCGATACGGTGCGTGTGGTCAACATGGGCGGCTACTCCGTGGAGCTCTGCGGCGGCACCCATCTGGACAACACCGCCAAGGTCGGCCCCTTCCGCATTGAGAGTGAGGGCAGTGTGGCCTCCGGCGTGCGCCGGATCGAGGCCATTACCGGCAAGGCCTGCCTGGTGGATATGGCACAGAACCGGAAGCTGATCTACAACGCCAGCGCCGTGCTGAAGGTGAAGCCCTCGGAGCTTTCCGAGAAGCTCCAGAGCCAGGTGGAAGAAATCAAGGCGCTGAAGCGCTCCATTGATCAGTTCAAGCTGCGTGAGGCCTCCGGCGAGGCTGACCGCTACCTGTTCGGCGCCAAGGAAGTGTGCGGTCTCCATGTGCTCACCGCGGTGATTCCCGATGCCGACGGCGGCAAGCTCCGCCAGATGGGTGACCTGCTGCGGGACAAGAAATCGGATGTGGTTGCGGTGCTGGCAGCGGTGCAGGACGGCAAGATCACCTTCCTGGCGGTCTGTGGCAAGGATGCCATCGCCAGGGGCGTTAAGGCCGGCGATCTGGTGAAGCAGGTCTGCGGCATCTGCGGTGGTTCCGGCGGCGGCAAGCCCGACTCCGCCATGGGCGGCGGCAAGGATCCCCTGAAGGTGGACGACGCGCTGGCAACCGTGGATGATTTTGTGGCTTCCAGAGTGAAATGATATGTTTGACCGGGGTGCGGGCAAAGCCGGCACCCCGGTATTACTAGGGAATCAGAGTTTCCCCAAAGGGGGTGTTTTTCCTGCGGAAGCTGATGTGGTTCGCCATTGGATTTTGCGCCGCCTGTCTGGCGGGCACCTATCTGTATTACGGCTGGCTGCTGCTGATCCCTGCCGCCGCTGCCATTGGGGCTGCCGGGCTGTGCCGGAAAAACCGGGAAAAGCACCCTGCCATTCCCCGGACGGGAATTGCTCTCCTGGGGCTTTGCGCCGGATTTGTGTGGCTGGTCCTGTTTGGGCTTTTCGGGCTCTTTTCTCTGAAACAGCAGGACGGCACGGAGCAGCATCTCTCCCTGGAAATCACGGATTACAGTTGGCAGGGAAGCCACGGAACCGTGGCAGACGGACGCTTCGAGCTGGGCGGCAGGCTTTGGGACATCCGCGTCTATTTCCGGGAGAACATTTCCCTGGAGCCGGGGGACCGGGTGGAGGGAACCTTTTCTCTGGAGCAGACCCTGGAACCGGTGGACGGAGAACCCTCCTTCCACCGCAGCAGCGGCATTTTTCTGCTGGGCTACCAGAGAGGGGATATTTCCGTCATTCGGGCGGAGGAGATTCCCGGTCGGTATCTGCCGGAGAAGATCCGAAATACCGTGAAGAAAATGCTGACGGTTCTTTTCCCGGAGGAGGAAGCGGCATTTGCCCGGGCGCTGCTGCTGGGCGATAAAACCGGTCTTTCCTACGCCGTCCGCACGAACCTGAAGGTCAGCGGAATCAGTCATGTGGTGGCGGTGTCGGGACTGCATATGTCCATTCTCTTTGCCATG
This sequence comes from Faecousia sp., assembly GCA_051867435.1. Lineage (GTDB taxonomy): Bacteria > Bacillota > Clostridia > Oscillospirales > Oscillospiraceae > Faecousia. The sequence continues at coordinate 5,120 of JBJDYP010000071.1, read as the reverse complement.
CTGTACTTCCTGGTGGGCAAACGGCGGCTGCCCCTGGCGCTGCTCGGCATTCCCACGCTGCTTTTGTTCGCTGCCGTTGCGGGCTTTACGCCCTCGGTGACCAGAGCGGCAGTGATGGAGATCCTGATGATTCTGGCGCTGCTTCTGGACAGGGAGTATGACCCGCTTACGGCGCTGTCCTTCGCGGTAATGGTGATCCTGCTGCGGAATCCTCTGGCGGCTAGCTCGGTCAGCTTCCAGCTCTCCGTTGCCAGTGTGGCGGGCATCTTCCTGCTGACACCCGGGATTCTGCAGGCGCTCACACCCGCAAAGAAGCCCAGGCGGAAGCTGCTTGCCAGGGCACAGCAATTCCTGGCAGGCAGCATCGCGGTGACGCTGGGCGCGGGAGCCCTGACCACACCGCTGGTGGCCATTTATTTCGGCACCGTCAGCCTGGTGGGGATCCTCAGCAACATTCTGATCCTCTGGGCGGTCAGCCTGATCTTCTACGCGCTGGCCGCCGGATGCCTGCTGGGGCTTGTTTTCCTGCCTGCCGGCAAAATCGTGGCCTGCGGCGCGGGATTTCTGATCCGCTATGTGCTGGGCGTCGCCGCGTTTTGGGGCAAATTCCCGCTGGCGGCGGTGTACACGGCAAGCCCCTGGGTCGTTGCGTGGCTGATTGCCGGCTACGCAATGGTCATCGGATGGGTTTTGCTGCGCAGACCCGGCACGGAGCTGCTTCTGAGCCTTGTGCTGTCGCTGTGCCTTTGCCTGTGCGTCTCCTGGCTGGCACCCTTTCTGAACCGGTACAGCATCACGGTGCTGGATGTGGGGCAGGGACAGTGCATTCTCCTGCAATCCGGCGGAAAGAGCTTTGTGGTGGACTGCGGCGGTGACTTTGACGAGGAAGCCGCGGATCTGGCAGCGGAAACGCTGCTGAGCCAGGGTGTTTTCCGGCTGGACGGACTGATTCTGACCCACTACGACAAAGACCACGCGGGCGGTGCCGCCATGCTGCTGTCCCGCATTCCCACGGAGGAGGTATTCCTTCCCGATACCCTGGACGGTGAGAATTTGCGCCCGGCGCTGACGCGGGAGGCAAAGCACCCGCAAACGGTGACGGACAATACGGTGATCTCCTTCGGCCCGTCAAAAATCACCCTGTTTGCGCCGGAATTTCCGGGAGAAGGCAACGAAAGCTGCGTTGCGGTATTGTTTCAGACGGAAAACTGTGATATACTGATAACCGGTGACATGAATTCCTATGCGGAGGAGCGGCTTTTGCGGCGGGAGGAGATCCCGGATCTGGAAATCCTGATCGCGGGACACCACGGCTCCGCCTATTCCACCGGCGAGGCGCTGCTGGCCGGGACCAGCCCGGAGGTGGTGGTGATCTCCGTGGGCGCGGGAAATGCCTTTGGGCATCCGTCCCGGGACACGCTGGCGCGGCTGGAAGCATACGGATGCGTCATTTACAGAACAGACCTGCAGGGTACCATTCGGATCAGGGGGTGAGGGGCATGGCAGGCAAACAACGGGACGACCGTCCTTTCCGGGAGCTGAAAGCCGCGATTCGCGGCAGAAACCCGGGAAGATTCTATATTTTCCATGGGGAGGAGACCTTCCTGCTCCGGTACTATCTGGATCAGCTCCATGACAAATGCGTGGACGCTCTGACGGAAGCCTTTAACTACCACCGCTTCCACAACGAGAATTTCTCCGTCCAGGCCTTTGCCGACGCGGTGGAGAACCTGCCCATGATGGCGGAGCGCACCCTGGTGCAGGTGGACGATATCGACCTGTTCAAGCTGGGGGAGAGCGACCGCGCCCGGCTTGTGGAGGTTTTTTCGGACATTCCCGACTATTGCACGGTGGTGCTGACCTACGAAACCCTGGAATGGAAGCCGGACAAGCGGCAGAAAAAGCTGTGGGAAGCCGTGGAAGGAAATGCCTCCGTGGTGGAGTTTTACCGGCAGGATCCCAGGGAGCTGATCCCCTGGATCACCCGGCATTTTGCCGCCCAGGGAAAGCGGATCAGCCCGGAGCTGTGCAATTACCTGATCGGTCTCACCGGCGGCACCATGACGGCGCTGTCCGGGGAAATCAGGAAAATCGTGGCCTATTCCGGCGCGGAAACCATCTGCAGGGCGGATATTGACGCGGTTACGGAGCCGGTGCTGGATGCGGTTGTGTTCCAGATGACGGATCTGATGGGAGACGGACAGTTCGGCAGGGCCCTGGAGAAGCTGCGGCAGTTGTTTCGGATGCAGCAGGAGCCGCTGGCTATTCTGGGCGCGGTGGGGACCCACTTCCGCAGGCTGTCCGCCGCGAAGATCCTTCAGAACAACGGCAGAGGCGCCGAGGATCTGATGAAGCTGTACCCCATGTGGGACAGCGCCGCCAGAGACACCATCCGGGCATCCAGGCGGTTCTCCGACGCTTTTCTGGACAAGGCCGTGACGCTGGTCATGGAGACGGACAGAATGATCAAAACCTCCGTGGACGACCCGGAACGGCTTCTGGAAATCCTGATCCTCACACTGGCACAGGAGGCAAAAGATGGTTAAGATCCGGGAAGCCATTGTGGTGGAGGGACGCTACGACAAGAACACCCTGTCCCAGATCGTGGACGCGCCGATTTTGGAGACCCACGGTTTTGGGATTATGAAAGATAAAAAGCTGGTCGCGTTTTTGCGGCTTGTGGCGGAAAAACAGGGGCTCATCGTGTTTACGGACTCGGATGGCGCCGGGTTTGTGATCCGGAATTACCTGAAGGGCGTGATCCCCGGGAATCTTTTGAAGCACGCCTATATCCCGGACATCCCCGGCAAGGAGCGCCGCAAGGCTTCTCCCGGCAAGGAGGGAAAGCTGGGCGTGGAGGGCATGACCCCGGAGATCCTGCTGGAAGCTCTGCGCCGTGCCGGAGCCACCCTGGACGGGGAATCGGGAGTCCCGCGGCAGGAGATCCGCAAGCAGGATCTGTTTGACTGCGGTCTTTCCGGCAAACCGGGCAGCGACCGGAAGCGGAAAGCGCTGCAGGCGCGGCTTCGCCTGCCGGAGCATCTGAGCGCCAACGCGCTGCTCCAGGCGCTGAATCTGATGTACAGCCGGGAGGAATTCCTGGCAAAAATGGAGAACGAACATGATTGATATTTCCGTTCAGAATTTAACGAAGTTCTTCGTGATCGGGGAAAACCTGCTGGAGGGTCTGAGCTTCGAGGTGCAGGAGGGCGAGTGCGTCGCGATTCTGGGACGCAACGGCTGCGGAAAAACCACCCTGTTCAAGATCCTTACCGGCGAGATGGATTACGATGACGGTACGGTTTTCGTCAACCCCAACAAGCGGCTGGGACTGATCTCCCAGATCCCCAAATTTCCGGCGGGATACACGGTGGAGGATGTGCTTCGCACGGCCTTCGCGCCGCTGATGAAGCTGCGCCGCAGCATGGAGCTGCTGGAACATGAGATGGCCGGGGGAGCTTCCCCGGAGATGCTCCGGGAGTATGACACCCTCAGCAACCGGTTCCAGTCCGGCGGCGGCTATGACATGGATGTGGAGACCGACAAGGTCTGCAACGGCCTGGGCATTACCCCGGCGCAGCGGGAGCAGGAATTCGACAGCCTGTCCGGCGGTGAAAAAACCAGGATGAATCTTGCCCGGCTGCTGCTGGAGAAGACGGACATTCTGCTGCTGGACGAGCCAACCAACCATCTGGATCTGCGCAGCGTGGAGTGGCTGGAGCGATATATCAACGCTTTCAAGGGAACGGTGCTGGTGATCTCCCACGACCGTTACTTCCTGGATCAGGTGGCTGACCGGGTGGTGGAGATCGTGGACGGACACGGAGAATTCTATTCCGGCAACTACTCCTTCTACATCGAGGAAAAGCAGGCGAGATTTGACCTGCAGATGAAGCAGTACGAGCAGGAGCAGGCCAAGCTGAAGCAGTTGGGCTTTACGCTGGAGCGGATGAAGGGCTGGGGCATCAACAACCGCACCCTGTTCCGCCGCGCCATGTCCATTCAGCACCGGATGGAGCGCATCAAAAAGACCGAGAAGCCCCAAAAGGAGCGGACCATGCAGGCCTACTTCGGGGAAAAGGACTTTTCCGGCGATACGGTATTCTCCATGAAGAATGTGGCAAAGGGGTTTGGCGACCGCACATTGTTCTCCGAAGTGGACCTGAATGTGGAGGGCGGTGAGCGCATCGCCCTGCTGGGCGACAACGGCACGGGAAAGACCACCTTCATCCGCTGCCTGCTGGGAGAGGAGCCCTGCGAGGGAAAGATTCGGTTCGGGCCCACGGTGAAGTGGGGATACCTGCCCCAGATCGTCCGGTTCTCCCACCCGGAGCGCACCCTGTACGATACCATGCTGTATGAAAAGAACTGCACACCCCAGACAGCCCGGGACCGGCTGGGAATGTTTATGTTCCAGGGAGAGGACGTGTTCAAGACCGTGGGAACCCTCTCCGGCGGTGAGCAGTCCCGGCTGCGGCTGTGTATGCTCATGGATGAGAAGATCAACTTCCTGATCCTGGACGAGCCCACCAACCACCTGGACATTGCCTCCCGGGAGTGGGTGGAGGCCGCCATCGAAGAATTTGAGGGCGTGCTGCTGTTTGTGTCCCATGACCGCTACTTCATTGAGAAGTTCGCCGAGCGGATCTGGCATCTGGAGGACGGAAAGATCCGGGATTTCAAGTGCGGATACAGCAAGTACCGCTCCATTCTGGAGCATGAGGCGGCAATGAAAGAGCCGGTGATCCACACCGCGAAGCCCAGGAAGGAACGCCCCAAGGGCGGCACCAAGGAATCTGCCAAGCAGGCCGCCCGTTTGGAGCGGGAGATCGAAAAGCAGGAGCAGTGGATTGCCGGGCTGGACACCGCCATTGAGGAAGCCTCCGCGGATTATCAGGAGCTGACCCGGCTTCTGGGGGAGAAGGAGACCGCGGAGGAAAAACTCATGGAGCTGCTGGAAGCCTGGGAGGCTGCCAGCGAAAACAAGCAGGTATTAGGGAACCTCTGAATTAATCGCCTGCGGCTGGGCGGCGAATCTTTTGCCCCATCCGTGCAGTTCTGAAATTGGGAAATACATACAGTATTCCTCCGCTTTCAGAACTTTCGGCTGAGCCAAAATC
>JBJDYP010000070.1:0-7939 GCA_051867435.1 Faecousia sp. | reverse complement strand
GTCGAAGTAGTTGGAGTGGTCGGTGAAGGCCACGAAGTCCACATTGGCGCTTTCGGGCAGGTTCTTCACATAGTCCAGAGCATCGGACAGGGTGCCGGAGCCGTCGGAATATTCGCCGGTGTGGGAGTGGAGCTGACCGAAGTAAAGCTGCTCCTTGCTGGTGCCCACAACGAACGTCCAGGATACGGTGGCGGAAGCGCCGTCGGCACGGGTCACGGTCAGGGTGACGGTGGTGCGGCCATCGGCCAGATCTTCGGCGGGCGTATAGGTCACCTTGCCGTCAGCGAAGGCCGGGGTTACTTCCACATCCGCAACGGTCATCTTGACGGTTGCGCCCTCGCCTGCATTCTCCACGGTAGCGGAGATCACAGGGCGCTTGTCGGAGCCGGTCTGGGAACCGGCAGCGGGGGTCATGTCGGAGATGACAGGCTCGTCCATCACGGGAATGGTCTTGGAGCCGGTGATATCCACGCCGACCTTGTCCTTACCGGTGACGGTGATCACGAGCTTCTCGCCGGTAACCTTCTCGGCGGGAATCACAACCGTGTAGACACCCTCGTTTTCGGTGTACTCGGTCTCCACATCATTCACGGTCACCTTCAGAGTGTCCACGCCGAAGACGGCGCTGACGGTGAAGGAGATGGTGTAGGGCTGGGAAACGTAAGCGCTGGGAATCACTTCGGGGAACACTGCCACAGGCGCGTTCACGATGCCGTGATAGGTCTCGTTTTCGCAGGGCAGGAACTGGAAGGTGTAAATGTCATAATCGGTGACATTATACATACTGTAGGTCTTGAACGCATCCGCGTAGAACTCCAGATACTGGGAGTACTGTCCGTTGTACTTCGCGGTGCGGCTTTCCATGGTATAGCCGGTGCCGCGGGCATCCAGCTTCCAGCAGGCGTCTTCGGACAGTTCCTTGCTGTAGAACGCGTTGTTGCCGGTGCCGTTGCTGCAAAGGTAGCCGTACTCTTCATTGCAGAAGGTGTACCATTCGCCGTCGCGGCCAACGGTGAACACAACACCGCCGTTGGAAACGTCCGCCTTGCCGTCAGCGACGGTTGCGGGAGCCATCTCGATAGAGGGGCTGGTGTTGTCATCCTGCGCAGCCAGGACACCCTTCGCGGCCAGGTTGTAGAGAACGACCCGATCGCCTTCCTTCACAATATCCGTATCCGTAGTGCCCTGATCGGCCACATAGTCGGAAGAAGTTCCGACACGGAGCTGATAAGTGGTTTTGTATTTGGATGCGGCGCAGTACAGGTCAACCACATCGCCGGCAGCAACGCCGGTGGGGAATGCGGCGCCCTTGTAAATGTTCATGGTTCCGGTCTCGTCAGTAACCGGGGTATTGCCGGATCCATTGTAGGTTCCCAGAGTAACATCCTTGATTACAATGTACTCGGAAACATAGCTGTCCTTGCCATCCAGAACCTGGGCAAGGGTCAGCTCCTGGGCCGGGAATTTCTCCTGGGTGGTATCCAGGACTTCGATGGTGACATCACCCTTCTGGCAGGAAATCTGGTTTACGCCGCCGTAATTCTGAACAGTGCCAGTGACCTTCACAACATCGCCCAGGTTGTAGGAGGCGTAGTTGGTATAGTCATAAATCTGGAAACCCCAGATCTCGCCGTCCACATAGTCCTCCAGGAAGATGGTGTTGGTGGGCAGGAAATAGGCAACCTGACCCACAACGGTGATCACGGAAGCATCCGCCGCTTCGTTTGCTGCCTTGACGCTGATCGCGCCTTCCACAGTGGTTTCGTCCACAGGATCATGTGCGTCCTTGTGTGCGGTAATGTCCGTGGAAGCGGAGGTGCGAAGCTGCAGAACGTTCTTGTTGGTACCAACCGCAGCGACCACATCCACCTTGTCGCCAACGGACCATGCCCATGCACCGTCGACCTTTTCCGTGTAGGCCTTGTACATCAGCATGGTGGTGGTGCCGTCCGTCACGGTGATATTGGGGACGGAATATCCGCCGTTGTTATCGAAGATCTCGGTGATTTCCAGATTCTCGATCCTGACGTAGGTGCAGATATCCGCATCCGTGAGAGCGGACAGCGTAGTCTTCCTGGCAGACAGCGTCAGACCGGAAGACTTCTCATATGTGGGGCCAGTCAGCTCGGGAAGGGCATTAAAATTGTCCCTCGTGCCGGTAGCGATCAGCGTGTCTCCCAGAGCAATATCACTGGGAGCGGTTCCAAAATACAGGTCGATGCCGCCGGTAGCGTCCTGAATGTAAATGTTTTTGCCATCAACCAGAGTCACAACGCCCTTGACGGTGAACGAAGTGCCCTTCTCCCCTGCCAGAGCCTCTGCGATGGTGCTGATCACAGGGCCGGAAGGATCGGAAGGAACGGAAGGATCGGAAGGATCGGAAGGATCGGAAGGATCGGAAGGATCCGTGGGATCCGTAATGTTGCCGCTCACCGCGTACAGGGTAAAATCGCACGGATAACCGTTGGGCTGACTGGTAACCGTATTCTGTTTGTACGCCTTGAATTTGTACTGGCTACCCTTGTTGCTGGCAAAGAGCACCGTATCAGGCTCTACACCGGCAAACCGGAAAGTACCATCTGTATAGGTCCATTTCCATTTGTAGTCACCGGTGGTGATACCGTTGTTATTGCCACCGACAGGCGCGATGGATGTGCCCTTGCTGTCCGTCAGTGTGACGGTGGCTCCATCCACAGTCAGCGTCCATACAGCCGCGCTGGTTGCGGATGTAAGTGTGCCGTCTGTGCTGGTCACCTGTTCTTTAAGCACCCATTCACCTTCGAAATAGGTAGGTGCATAGCCTGCACTCGTTACCAAGACATACTTGCCGGAAACCAGCTCTTCCGCTTTCGTAACCTTGGTAAAGGTCGCTTCAGAACCTTCGCCTTCCGCAAAGACCGTCATGGGTACTGCCGAGAAAACCATGGCGATCACAAGCAGCAAGGAAAGGATTCTGCTGGAAAGTTTTGCTTTCATTCTTTTTCCTCCTTATATATTATTCCGCGGATCAGCCGCTTGATGGCATACGGCTGCCCATAAGAATGCATGATTATCATAACACACAGCGCCTCAAAAATCCACTGAAAACGCGTTATGGTTTTCACCAAAAAACCCTTTGTTTTTTCTGGGAAAATACGGAAATTCTCTGTAATAATCCACAAGAACTATTAATTTGGTCGCATTCTGAATACATCAGTCCGCTAGATACGGACAACCTGACGGGCAATGCCAAATCCTGACACATCTTCGGGTTTCCCGCCTTGACAATGGGCACAGTTGTGTTATTCTTTATATATATTGTATTGTGCTTATCGGTTTTACTCAGCCACTTGAAAGCTTGGATTTGGCACACTGGAGCGGGAGCGCCCAAGCCTCCCCTGTGTAAGGGGAGGTGACAGCAGAACAGGCTGTCGGAGGGGTTGTCAGGCAAGAGTCAATCCCCCAGTCACCGCATTCGCGGTGCCAGCCCCCTTTACACAAGGGGGCCTTTGGAATCTCAAGCTCCAACCGGCCGGTTTTGCTGACTTAAGCCGATATGCACATATTGTATTTATGTCTCTGGGGAGGAGCCCTGATTATGGTAAAAAAGGCCAGCATTTCTTCCGGCTTTCCGTTTCGCCGGATCCTTCGGATTCTTGTACTTGCGATACTGATCGGAATCGGCGTTCTTCTGTATATGCTCTCCCACCCCGCCGAAAACACCGTGGATTCCATGCCATCTTCCGGCTATGTGGAATATGAAAAAGCAGTCGTCACCCAGATTCTCTCCGACTCCTGCACCCCGGATCCTTTCGCGGAAGGGCACGACCGGGGGGTTCAGAAAATCACCGTGGAGGTTCTGACGGGACAGTACAAAGGAAAAGTCCTGCTCTCTGACTGTACCGTCGGCCCCATCTACGGCAGTGCCGTCAGCGTCGGGGATCGGGTGTCCCTTGCCATCTCCACCTATTCCGGCGGTGAGATCCGTGCCGCCGTTTACGAATACGACCGCAGCACCGCCATCTTTGGGATTGTCGCCCTGTTTTTGATCCTCACCGTGCTGATCGGCGGCAAGGTCGGCGCGAAATCCCTGCTGGGTCTGGCGCTGACGGTGGTCGCTCTGATCTGGATCCTCATTCCCCTGCTGCTTCAGGGCTGGCCTACCGTGCCCACCACCCTGCTGGTCTGCTCCCTGCTCACCTGCACCTGCTTTGTGATCCTGGGCGGTATGGACCGGAAAACCCTCTGCGCCATTCTGGGTACTCTGGCAGGCATCGTCCTTGCCACGCTGTTCGGCATGGCTGCCCAGCACTTCCTCCGCATTGACGGATACCGGCAGGAATACGCCGAAGCGCTGCTCCAGCTCCGTCAAACCGGCGAAAGCGCAATCGGCATCAGCGGTCTGGTGATCGCCGGTGTGGTGATCAGCGCCCTGGGCGCGGTGATGGATGTGGCCATGAGCATTGCCTCCGCCATGCAGGAGCTTTCCGCCGTGGGCAGCAACCTGACCGCGGGGCAACTGTTCCGCAGCGGAATGAACATCGGCCGGGACATGGTCGGAACCATGTCCAACACCCTGATTCTGGCAATCATCGGCAGCGGTCTGACCATGATCGTCTATATTTACTCTCTGAATCTTCCCGTTCACGAATTCATGACCTCCGCGTTTCTCTCGCTGGAAGTCATCAGCGGTGTTGCCAGCTCTGTCGGCGTGATCCTCGCGGTTCCGCTGACCGCTGCCATCAGCGCCTTCGCGTTCGGATACAAACCCCATTCCGGGAAGTAACCTACCCGTAACCAGGAAAGGAGTCCTCTATGAGTCGTCAGGAGGCAATCGCGCAATATACCGCGGCGTTAAAACGCGGGCAGAAGGAAATGCATGATCTTGGCAATCCCCGGATGCCCGCTCTGGACGATCTGCTGACCAATCAGGAGAATCTGTCCCAGGTCAATGTGGGTCTGACAGAGATTCCCGCGGACCGGATCGTGGGATCCAAGTCCGAAGGCCGTATTTCCGCGTTCAGCCCCAGCTTTTTCCCGCTGCTGAGTGTGGACTCGGAATTCGCCGCCAAATGGATCAACCTTTGCATGGCGCATCTGGGTCCCGAAGGCATCCGGGATCCCATCGTCTGCTATGAATACCTGGGTAATTTCTATGTGCAGGAGGGCAACAAGCGCGTCAGCGTCCTGCGCAGCTACGATTCTCCCAAAATCCCCGCCATCGTTTACCGGATCCTTCCCGCGAAAAGCGAAGCGCCGGAGATCCTCGCCTATTATGAATTTCTGGACTTCTACCAGAGCACCAAAATCTATGACATTCAGTTCCGCAAGCCCGGCGGCTACGCCAAGCTGCTGAAATCCATGGGCAAAACCCTGAAAGACCCCTGGACGACCCAGGAGAAACGCAGCCTGATTGCCGCGTTCCATTATTTTAAGGAAGCCTTCCATCAGCAGAGCGGCAAGCAGACGAATATCGCCCCGGAAGAAGCGCTGCTGGTTTGGCTCCAGGTTCATACGGTGGAGGAGCTTTGTACCATGTCCTCTTCCGAGCTGAAAAAGGCGCTGGGGGAACTCTGGAACGATGTGGCGGCATTGAGCGAGCCGGATCCCGTGGATGTCCGCACGGAGGCGGTAGACGCGCCGAAGAGCGGTCTTCTGACCAAGCTGATCTCCTCCACGCCGGAGCATCTGAATGTGGCCTTTGTTCATATGCTGAACCCCGAGTCCAGCGAATGGGTCCGTTCCCACGAAGAAGGCAAGAAGAAGATGGAGGAGGCTCTGGGCGAAAAGGTCACGGTCCGCAGCTATTTCGACGCGGACACCCCGGAGCTCCAGGAAGCCGTTCTCTCCCAGGCGGTTGCGGACGGCGCCCAGGTCATTTTCACCACCAGCGTTCAGCTTTCCAATGCCAGTCTGAAGCTGGCGGTGAAAAATCCCAATGTGCGGATTTTGAACTGCTCCGTGGATGTGCCCTACCCCAGCATCCGCACCTACTACAGCCGGATCTATGAGGGGAAATTCATCACCGGCGCCATCGCCGGCGCCATGTCCCCGGACGGCAATATCGGCTATGTGGGCGCCTATCCCATCCTGGGTGAGCTGGCATCCATCAACGCTTTCGCGCTGGGTGCCAGGCTGGTGAATCCCCGGGCAAAAGTCCATCTGCAATGGTCCTGCCTGCCCGGAAGCTGCGAGGACGAGCTGCGCGGCAAGGGGGTTCGTGTGATTTCCAACCGGGATATGCCCACCAACGACTGGTTTCTCCCCTCCTACGGCACCTACCTGCTGGACGATACCGGCGCCCTGGTGCCGCTGGCATCTCCCCGGTGGATCTGGGGCAATTTCTATATCCGCATTCTGAATTCCATGTTCAGCGGAAGCTGGAACAACGAAAAGACCACTGCCCGGGCACTGAATTACTGGTGGGGAATGCGCAGCGGTGTGATCGATGTCACGCTGGCGGACTGTCTGCCGGAGGGCGTAAGGGCCATGGCGGAAATCCTGCGCACCGGCATCCTGGATGGCACGCTGGATCCCTTCCGCCGAAAGATCACGGCGCAGGACGGCACCGTGATGAACGACGGTACCGCGTCCTTCTCCCCGGAGGAGCTGCTGCGGATGGATAAGCTCTGCAATTATGTGGAGGGCTCCATTCCCGCCTACGAGGAGCTGCTGCCCAAGGCCCGGGAAACCGTGCGGCTTCTGGGAATTGACCGGGACAAAATCCCGGCGGAGCCGGAGGTGAATGCGCCTTGAAAATTCTGGCAATCGCCGATGAAGAATGTCTTTCATTGTGGGATTATTATGCGCCCGGGAAGCTGGACGGCATTGATCTGATCATCTCCTGCGGGGATCTGAAAGCGGATTATCTGTCCTTCCTGGTGACCATGGGACGCGCGCCCGTTCTGTATGTCCACGGCAATCACGACACCGCCTATTCCCGGAACCCACCCGAGGGATGCGACTGCATCGACGGCAAGATTGTCGTTGTGAAAGGGCTGCGTATCCTCGGTCTGGGCGGCTGCGTGAAATACCACCCCGGTGAGCATCAGTACACCGAGCGGCAGATGCGCAAACGGATCCGCAAGCTGAGATTTCAGCTTTGGCGGCACAAGGGTGTGGACATCGTCGTCACCCACGCGCCTCCCCGGGGCATCGGTGACGCGGATGATCCGGCGCACCGTGGGTTTGAATGCTTCCTTCCCCTGCTGGAGAAGTACAAGCCCAAATACCTGCTTCATGGTCATATCCACCTGCGGTATAACCACAACCTGAAGCAGGAGAATACATATCTCGGCACAAAGATCATCAATGTGGGAGAGCGGTTCTATATCGACATCCCCGATCCGGAATAAAAATCACCCGGGAGGAATCCGCAGCGGTTCCTCCCGGGTTGCCTTTTATGAAATTACGCTTCCAGGTTGACACCCGTCTCCTTGTTGAACACATGGCACACATTGCCACCGAAGCCGAAGTGTACATCGGCACCGCCGGTCAGCGCGGAAACCTCCGCGCCGGTCATGTTCATGGTGGAAACGACCATAACCACATCCCGGTCCAGAGCCGAGACATGGAGGTGGATGGTGGAGCCCATCAGTTCGCTGACATCCACCTTGCCGCCGATGCCGGTTTCGGTGAGCATCATATGCTCGGGACGGACACCCAGGATCACATCCTGCTCGGACACATTGTTCTTCGCCAGCCGCTCCTGCTTTTCATCGGACAGAACCACCGTCTCGCCGCCCAGAACCACCGCGTACTTGCCATCCTTTCTGACGAGCTTGGCATCGAACAGGTTCATCTGGGGAGAGCCAATGAAGCCCGCCACAAACAGGTTGTAGGGATGGTTGAACACTTCCTGGGGCGTGCCGACCTGCTGCACGAAGCCGTCCTTCATAATAACGATCCGGTCGCCCAGGGTCATAGCTTCGGTCTGGTCGTGGGTAACGTAAATAAAGGT
>JBJDYP010000069.1:0-8148 GCA_051867435.1 Faecousia sp. | reverse complement strand
TCCCTGGTGTCTGCTTTTTACGCCCAGTTTAGGGTGGATGCTGGGGGTTAAGGATCCCGGGCGCATCCCAATGGCATGAGATATACGACCCGGCTTCCGTGGAGACCCGGTATTGTGCGACAGCGGGCTTATTCTATCCCAAGAAGAATAACCCGTCTGCGTACGAGCCGGGGTGTGAACCTGCAAAGCGGTGCGATTTTTGTGCTGCGTGCAGCGTAGCCTGCCTTGAGTGAATATGCAGGGGAAAGGGGAACAAAACCGCCGACCTTTATGGCCATATCGGTTGCGGTTATCGCCTCTGGAAACCATATTTGCAAAAGAGGCTAAGAGTCGGATGGCTCTGTGGTGGAAATCACCTAGGCTGTCGTAACAGGACAGGCGGGGGATTGCAGTACGGACTAAGTGGCAATCGGGTATTCAGTCAGGCAACTTCTGAGCGTTCGGATGAAACGGAAACGACCTGCACGGCAACGGCAGGCTCCGGACGGGGAAAACCAACCCGACCTAAGCCGTAAGATTTATCCCGCCTGTTACCGTCATTTTCTTGAAATTTGAGGTAAATCATTTTGGCAAAATCAGGTTCCAATTCATCGAAAAAAGGCAGTGCTTCCAAATGGATCATCACTGTCTTTTTTGCCACTGTCTTCATTTCCGCGGCAATTTCCTTCCTGTCTGAGGAACTGATGTCCGTCAGCGGAATGTTTGCCGCCTTTGTGGTGCTGCTGGTCATCGTTTTCATCGGCATTTTCTTCGATATGATCGGCGTGGCAGTGACCTCCGCCAACGAAACGCCGTTTCACTCCATGGCATCCCGCCGGGTTCGGGGTGCCCAGGAATCCATCCGTCTGCTGCGCAGCGCGGAACGGGTCAGCTCCATCTGCAACGATGTGATCGGCGATATCTGCGGCGTTGTATCCGGCTCGGCCTCCGCGACCATCGCGGCTCAGATGCTGGCGAAATTCCGGTTTTCCAGCCCATCTCTTGTGGCGCTGCTGCTGTCCTCCATGGTGGCTGCGCTGACCGTAGGCGGCAAGGCTGTCGGAAAGACCTTTGCCATCCGTTCCTGCACGCAGATCGTGTTCGCGGCAGGCAAAACGGTCTACACCGTGAAGCATCTGGGTGAATACCTGCGCCCGGGAAAGAAAAACAAGCATTAAGGTCGTGTACCCATGATTTTAGATAACGTACATTCCCACGATGATCTGCAAAAGCTCTCCAATCAGCAGCGGGAGCAGCTCTGCGGGGAGATCCGGCAGTTCCTGGTGGAGCAGGTGGCGCAAACCGGCGGCCATCTGGCATCCAATCTGGGTGTTGTGGAGCTTTCCGTCGCCATAGAGACGGTGTTTGACACCAACAAGGACCGGCTGGTTTTTGATGTGGGACACCAGTCCTATGTCCATAAGCTGCTCACCGGGCGGCGGCAGGGCTTTTCCGATCTGCGGCAATTCGGCGGCATGGCGGGCTTCCCAAAACCCCGCGAGAGCCGGTCCGATGCCTTTGTGGCTGGTCACGCTTCCAGCTCCGTATCCATCGCTTTGGGCATGGCGCGAGCCAGGACGCTGCAAAAAGAGGATTACCGTGTGATTGCCCTGATCGGCGACGGTGCCACCACCGGCGGCATCGCCTACGAGGGACTCAACGACGCGGGCGACAGCAACGAACCGCTGATCGTGATTCTGAACGACAATGAAATGTCCATTGACCGCAACGTAGGCGCCATGTCCAAGCACCTGTCCCGGCTTCGCACCGGGAAGCGCTACTACCGCATCAAGAAAAAATGGCGGAAAATCACCAGCATGATACCCGGCGGCAATTATCTCTACCGCCTTACCCATCGTCTGAAAAACTGGCTGAAGCCCAAGCTGCTGCAGCCCACTGTTTTTGAGAATATGGGCTTCCGCTATTTGGGGCCGGTGGACGGTCACGACCTGTCCAAGCTGGTTTTCCTGCTGCATATTGCCCGGGAAATGAACGCGCCGGTGCTGCTCCATGTGATCACAACAAAGGGCAAGGGCTATGCGCCCGCTGAGGCGGATCCCTCCCGGTTCCACGGAATCGGGAAATTTGATCCCGTTACGGGTCAGTCCCTGGACAAGCCCAAATTCACCTTTTCCGATGCCTTCGGCAGGGAAATGATGGCCCTTGCCGGGGAAGATCCAACGGTCTGCGCCATTACGGCTGCCATGCCCGGGGGCACGGGGCTGCTTTCCTTCAAGAAAGCCTATCCCAACCGCTGCTTCGATGTGGGTATCGCCGAGGAACACGCCGTATCCATGGCGGGCGGTCTTGCCAAGCAGGGGATGAAGCCTGTGGTTGCCATCTATTCCACCTTCCTCCAGCGTGCCTACGACATGATTTTGCAGGATGTCTGTCTGCAGAAGCTCCATGTGGTCTTCGCGGTTGACCGCGCCGGACTGGTGGGAGAAGACGGGGAGACCCACCACGGTATTTTTGATGTGGGATTCCTCCGGCAGGCACCCGGCATGGAGATCCTTTGCCCGGCAAGCACCATGGAGCTGCAAAAAATGCTCCGCTGGGCGGTGAAGGACTGCACGGGCCCGGTTGCCGTCCGTTACCCCAGAGGCGGCGACGGTGCCTATACCGGCTCCGGCTGGGAGGAGACTTCCTCCGTCTGCGTCCATCGGCAGGGCAGGGATGCCGTGCTGATTACCTATGGATCCCTGATCCGTTCCGTGCTTTCCGCGGCGGATCTGCTTGCCCAGGCCGGGATCCATCCCACTGTATTGCGCCTTACCAGGATCCATCCGCTGCCCGGGGAGGAGATCCGGCGGTACTGCGGCGACGGAGTGCCCGTCTTTGTGGTGGAAGAAACCCTCCGGGGCTCCGGGCTTCGGGAAGCCATCGCCTGGGAGCTGCCCGGTCACCGGGTGCTTGGCAGGGATCTGGGCACCGAATTTGTGACCCACGGCGCTATGGAGGCGCTGTATCATCACTGCGGGCTGGATCCCGTATCCATAAGCGAACTTGTCCGGGAGGGACTGTCCTATGAAAAATAAAAAACGGCTGGATGTCCTTCTGACGGAGCAGGGATATGCCCAGACCCGTTCCAAAGCCCAGGCCATCATCATGAGCGGCATGGTATATGTGAACGGGCAGAAAGAAGATAAGCCCGGCACCTCCTTTGAGGAGAGTGCTGCCATTGAGGTTCGGGGCGCTGCCTGTCCCTATGTGAGCCGCGGCGGTCTCAAGCTGGAGAAGGCGCTGCGGGACTTCCATGTGAAGCCGGAGGGCTTCGTTTGCAGCGATTCCGGGGCTTCCACCGGCGGTTTTACGGACTGCCTGCTCCAGCAGGGCGCCAGCAAGGTCTTCGCCATTGACGTGGGATACGGTCAACTGGACTGGAAGATCCGTTCCGACCCCAGGGTCGTGGTCATGGAGCGCACCAACATCCGCTATGTGACCCCGGAGCAGTTGGGGGAGCCGCTGGATCTCTCCGTGGTGGATGTCAGCTTTATCTCACTGAAAATCGTGCTTCCCGCCATCAAAGAGCTGCTGAAGCCCGACGGGCAGATCCTGTGTCTCATCAAGCCCCAGTTTGAGGCGGGGAAGGAGAAGGTAGGCAAGAAGGGCGTTGTCCGGGAGCCTGCCGTTCATCAGGAGGTGCTGGACGATTTCGTGGCCCTCGCCGGTCGGCTGGGGCTGACCATTCTCGGTCTGACGTTCTCTCCGGTTCGCGGCCCGGAGGGAAATATCGAATTTTTGGGTCATCTGACCAAATCCACGGACGCTGTGGGAATCCGGCCGGACATCGCTGCCGTTGTGGCGCAGGCACACGAGACGCTGAAAGGATGATGAAATGAAAAAGGTAATCCTCACCCCCAATCCCTACCGGGACAAAGGGTTCCATACTGTCCTGGAAGCGCAGAAGCTCCTGCGGGATGCCGGTGTGGACGCGTCTATCTGCCTGCCCTTTGATGTGGACCGCAGCTTTGAGCTGCCGAAAAACATCCGCTTTTCCCGCCTGGATCTGGAACTGCCCAAGACCGACGCAGTGATCTGCTTCGGCGGCGACGGAACAATCCTGCACATGGCAAAGGCAGCCACCCGGCACGGCAAGCCCATTTTGGGCATCAACATCGGTACCATGGGCTTCATCGCGGAGCTGGAAAGCTCCGAGATTGCCCAGATCACCCGGCTGGCGAAGGATGATTTTACCATTGACAAGCGCATGATGCTGGATGTTTCCGTCCACCGCAACCGGGAGATGATCTTCCATGACATCTGCCTGAACGACGCGGTGGTCACAAAAGGCGCGGTTGCCCGGATCGTACACCTGACCGTCAAGTGTGATGGGGTAAAATCCATGGATTGCGGCGGCGACGGTGTCATTATCGCCACGCCTACCGGCTCCACGGCATACAGCCTGTCGGCAGGCGGGCCCATTGTGGAGCCCGATGCCAGAAACATTCTGATCACCCCCATCTGCTCCCACGACATGATCAGCAGAAGCGTGGTCGCCTCGGACCGCCGTGTGGTCACGGTGGAGCTGTCTCCCAACGCCCGGCGGAACGCCTTCCTCTCCGTGGACGGCGGCAAGGCGCTGAAAATGAATATGGGGGATGTGGCAACCATCCGCTGTTCCGATCTGCAAACCAGACTGATCCGTCTGAAAAACCGCAGTTTTTATGACGTAATCAATAATAAATTTGAGCGTAAATAGAAAGGTGTTGAATCCCGTGAAAGCACAAAGACAGGCAAAAATAATGGAAATCATCTCCGTAAAGGATATTGAGACACAGGAGCAGCTCCTGGAGGAACTGCGTGCCGCCGGGTTCAACAGTACCCAGGCCACCATTTCCAGAGATATCAAGGAGCTTCGCATCATCAAGGAGCTGACCAGCTTCGGCGTGTACCGCTATACCTCCGCCACCAAGGAGAAGGGCAACAGCTTCTCCGCCAAGCTGAATACCATCTTCCGGGAATGCATCATCAGCTTCGACTATGCCCAGAACATTACCGTGATCCACACCCTGCCCGGTCTGGCAAACGCCGCGGCATCCGCCATCGACTCCATGGGCATGAGCGTTGTGCTGGGAACCATCGCGGGTGACGACACCGTGTTCATTGTCATGCGGGACGGTAACGCTGCCGCCGCGTTCTGCGGAGAAATCCAGAATCTTTTGGGATAAAGTGAGGGGACGGCTGTGCTCAGCTTGCTTCATATCGAAAACATCGCCGTCATTGAGTGCGCCGATATCGATTTTCACAGCGGCTTCAATGTGCTGACCGGCGAAACCGGCGCGGGCAAATCCATTGTGATCGACGCGATCTCCGCCATTCTGGGGGAACGCGCCTACCGGGACATGATCCGGACCGGCGCCGCAAAAGCATCGGTTCGGGCGGTATTCACGGATGTGCCGGCGCTTCCCTGGTTCGAGGAGAACGGTGTTCCCCACGACAGCGAAACCATGATCACCCGTGAGATCCTGCAGGACGGCAAAAATGTCTGCAAGGTCAACGGAACCCTGGTGTCCGTGTCCATTCTGCGGAAGCTGGGCATCCAGCTCATCAATATCCACGGACAGCATGACTCCGCGTCATTGTTTGAGGAAGAGAATCACCTGAAATTTCTGGACGATTTCGCGGGTCATACGGCGCTGCGGGAGGCATACGCAGCCGCCTACGAAGAAGTGTCCCGGCTGCGCAGGGAGATTGACCGGCTTTCCATGGACGAGAGCGAGAAGCTGCGCCGTATGGAAACCCTGAAATATCAGATTGACGAGATCTCCCGTGCCAACCTGGAATCCGGCGAGGACGATGCCCTGGAAGCCCGCAGGAAAGTGCTGCAGAACGCGGAAAAGCTGTCTGACGGCATTGTATCCGCGGTGGAAGCCCTTTACGGCTCCGACGAGTCCGACGGTGCCGCCGCGCTGCTTGCCCAGGCGGAAAAAGCCCTTGCCAGAATCTCCCGGTTTGACGATTCCATCGCCCAGCTTCATGACCGGGTGGCGGATCTCATGTATCAGGTGCAGGATGCCGCCGAAGAAGCCCTGGGGGTTCGGGATACCATGGCCTACTCCGAGGACGAACTGGAACAGATCGAAAGCCGCCTGGACATCATCCACCGGCTGCGCCGGAAGTACGGCGCGAGCTGTGATGACATTCTCGCCTATCTGGATCGTGCGAAAACCGAACTGGACGAGATCGCCTTTGCCGATGACCGGCTGGAGCGGCTGAAAGGAAAGCTCCAGAAGGCGGAAAAGACTGCTTGGGATGCTGCCCTGGCTTTGCGCGGCTCCCGCAGGGAAGCTGCCGCGCGGATGTCGGATCGGATTCTCTCCGAACTGTCCCAGTTGGATATGCCGAAAGTGCGGTTCTCCTGCCAATTCACGGAAACGGAGCTGTCCGCAAACGGCGCGGACGCGGTTGCGTTCTATCTGTCCGCCAACGCGGGTGAGGCGCTGAAGCCTCTGAGCAAGGTCGCATCCGGCGGTGAGCTGGCACGGATCATGCTGGCGCTGAAAAATGTGCTTGCGGAGAAGGACCAGGTCGCCACGCTGATCTTTGACGAGGTGGACACCGGCGTATCCGGCAGAGCCGCCCAGAAGGTTGCGGAAAAGCTGCGCAGCGTGGCGCAGAGCAAGCAGGTTTTGTGCGTGACCCATCTGCCCCAGATTGCCGCCCTGGCCAATACCCATCTGCTCATTTCCAAGGAAGAGCGGGGCGGACGCACCTTCACCATGGTGACCCCCCTGGATCTGGAGGGCAGAAAACGGGAGCTGGCACGGATCATCGGCGGCGCCCAGATCACGGAAACCACGCTGAAAAGCGCGGAAGAAATGCTTCGGTGATGATATTTCTTGACAAATCCCCTGGGTTCTGCTAGGATATGGCATAGATAAACGCGACGATGGGATGAAGTATCCCGGCATTTGCTTTTCAGAGAGCCTTCGGTGGGTGGAAGAAGGCAGGCAGGCCGTGAGAAGTTACCTCCCGGAGCTTTCTTCCTGAAGCCCAGTAGGGAAGAACGGGTCGGCCCGTTACAGCCCGATGTCACTGACATCAGGAGGGGATCTCCGTGAGGGGATTCCGCTTCAGAGGTGGTACCGCGTATTTTTTGCGCCCTCTGTCCCTTTATGGGGACGGAGGGTTTTATTTTTTTGAAAGGAAGATGCATGATGCGTAAAGTAACGATTACCTATCTGGGACATTCCTGTTTCTGTCTGGAGGCCGAGGACTTCCGCATGATCCTGGATCCTTATGAGGACGGCACCGTACCCGGACTGGACAACCTGCGCGCGGAGGCAGAAGCCGTCTTCTGCAGCCATGACCACTTTGACCACAACTTTACCAAGGCTGTCACCCTCACCGGCAAAGGAAAGCTGCCCTGCACCGTGACGGAGCTTGCCACCGACCACGACGACCAGGGCGGTGCGCTGCGGGGCCCCAACACCGTCCGGATTTTTGATTTCGGCGGACTGCGGATCGCCCATATGGGAGACATCGGCAGGGCGCTGCGCCCGGACGAGATCCATGCGCTGCATAGTGTGGACTGCCTGCTGATCCCCGTGGGCGGCTTCTTCACCGTGGATGCCGCGCAGGCAAAGGAAATGGTGGATCAGATCCAGCCCAGAGTCACCATTCCCATGCACTACCGCACCGAGACCTCCGGCTTCGACGCGATTTCCCGCCTGGAGGACTTCACCGGGCTGTTTGATGCCGTTGTGGACGGGGGAGACACCCTGGAGCTGACGGAAAACACCCCAGCACAGGTTCTTGTGCTACACAAAAAATAAGAGGAGATACGACAAATGGGAGTATATGAAGAACTGGTTGCCCGGGGGCTGATCGCTCAGGTAACCAACGAAGAAGAAATCCGCGAAATGATCAACAACGGCAAGGCCACCTTCTACATTGGCTTTGACCCCACTGCCGATTCCCTCCATGTGGGTCACTTCATGGCGCTGTGCCTGATGAAGCGGCTTCAGATGGCGGGCAACAAGCCCATCGCCCTGATCGGCGGCGGTACTGCCATGATCGGCGATCCCACCGGCAGATCCGATATGCGTTCCATGATGACCCGGGAGACCATTCAGCACAACTGTGACTGCTTCAAAAAGCAGATGGAACGCTTCATCGAGTTCGGCGAGGGCAAGGCCATGATGGTCAACAACGCCGACTGGCTGC
>JBJDYP010000068.1:0-8324 GCA_051867435.1 Faecousia sp. | reverse complement strand
GGCGCAGGAAGGGACGGCTGGTCTTCTCCCAGCGCAGGACGCTGCACCACTGGTTGTACATCTTGGGCAGATCCCGGTGGGACTGGATCACATTGCGGAAATGCTCGCAGAACAATGTCTCAGAGGTGGGACGGATGCAGTAGCGCTCCTCCAGCTTCTCGCTGCCTCCATAGGTGACCCAGGCGCACTCGGGGGCGAAGCCCTCCACATGATCCTTCTCCTTCTGCAGCAGGGATTCGGGGATCAGCATGGGCATATAGACATTTTCCACGCCGGTCTTCTTGAACTCCGCGTCCATCAGCCGCTGGATGTTCTCCCAGATGGCGTAGCCGTAGGGACGGTAAATAAAGATACCCTTGATGGAGGAATAGTCGATGAGCTCCGCCTTTTTGCACACGTCGGTGTACCACTGGGCAAAGTCGACCTCCATATCCGTGATCTGTTCGACTTTCTTATCTTTTGCCATATTACTCTCTCATCCTCTCGAAAAAATGGGAATCGTCATATTGTTTATTTTATCACGAGTGTCAAGTACCTGCATAGCATGAAACAGAAGATTTTTTCAAATTGGAGGCTGTTATGGAACATATCACCCTTACTCTGGATCCGGCGGTGATCCTGTTCTACGGGCGGATCGCACAGGCGGCGGGGAAAACACTGGAGCAGGTGCTGGGGGATGCCCTGTTCAAGCTGGCAGGCGAATTGTCCCTGGAATCGCTGCAAAATTTTTCGGGGCGCTTGTAATCCCGCCCGGCTTTTGCTATACTGAACATAAATACAGCAGACGGGGGTAAAACCAATGAAGTCCATCCGTGAGATCTACAAAATCGGCAAGGGTCCGTCCTCCTCCCACACCATGGGACCGGAACGGGCCGCCAGACTGTTCCGCAGCGAGCATCCCGATGCCGACGGCTTCCGGGTGCTGCTCTACGGCTCCCTGAGCAAGACCGGCGTCGGTCACGGCACCGACCGGGTGCTGCGGCAGGTGATGGATCCCATTCCCACGGAGGTGGTGTTCACCAACGAGTCCCGGGAGGGTATGCACCCCAATACCATGGACTTTGAAGCAATCAAGGACGGGAAGACGGTGGGCACCCTGCGGGTGGAGTCCGTGGGCGGCGGTGACATCCGGATCCCCGGACGGAAGGACATGGAGTCCCCGGAGGTTTATCCCGAAAACTCCTTCGCGGAAATCGCGGATTTCTGCAAATGGCGCTACATTGACACCATCAGCGACTATGTGGAGATGAACGAAGGTCCCGAGATCTGGGACTTTCTGGCAGAGGTCTGGGAGGCCATGAAGCAGTCCATTGAGGACGGACTCCACGCGGAAGGGACGCTTCCCGGCGGTCTGAAGGTGCAGCGCAAGGCAAAGCACCTGATTTCCCAGGAGCTGAGCACCGAGGTGGCGCAGGTGCGGGAATGCCGCCTGATCTGTGCCTATGCCTTTGCCGTGTCCGAACAGAATGCGGGCAACGGCACCATCGTCACCGCGCCCACCTGCGGTTCCTGCGGCGTTCTGCCCGCGGTGCTGCGGTATATTCAGGAGACCCGGCACCTGTCGGACCGGCAGATCCTCCGGGGGCTTGCCACCGCCGGCGTCATCGGCAGCCTGACCAAGCGGAACGCGTCCATCTCCGGCGCGGAAGCCGGCTGCCAGGCGGAGATCGGCACCGCCTGCTCCATGGCAGCCGCCGCGCTTGCGGAGCTGTACGGGCTGAACCTGGATCAGGTGGAATACGCCGCGGAAATGGCAATGGAGCATCACCTGGGTCTGACCTGCGATCCCATCTGCGGTCTGGTGCAGATCCCGTGCATCGAGCGCAACGCCGTCGCCGCCATGCGCGCCATGAACGCCTGCAACCTGAGCTACTTCCTCTGCGGCAGCCGGAATATCAGCTATGATATGGTGTGCAAGGCCATGTATGACACCGGTCTGGGCTTAAGCCACCAGTACAAGGAGACCAGTGAAGGCGGTCTGGCCCGGTTCTACGGCCGCCGCCACGCAGTAAAAAAATAAGTAAAGGCCACCGGACATTCACCGGTGACCGCAAAACAGGAAATCCTCCGTATGGTTTCGGTCATACGGAGGATTTTCATAACCAAACAGGATAAAATGGCGCTATATGATTTTAACCAGCTTTTTACACAGCGTCACAAGGTCATAGCGAATTCCTTCCCGGCTGCGCCAGCCCCTGTTGCTCCACTCGTCCTGCGAAACATCATCCCCGCCATATATCAATGCTCCATATTCAAAGCCTCTGAATTGTGAGACGGCAATACACCCTGCCTGCTCCATTTCCACAATCTTTGCGCCTTCTTCTTTTCTACGGGCGATTCTGTCGGCAGTTTCTCTGAATAAGGCATCTGTTGTCCATGTCAGTCCCCGAATGTATGAAATCGAGTTCTTTTCCAAATATTGGGCGATTTTTTCAGTGGTTTCGGATTTTGTATAGATATATCTGGAAGGTTCTATGTAATGGTACGAAAACCCCTCATCCCTGATTGCTCCGTCCACAACAAGTATCTGACCCACTTCGATGTTTTTGTCGAGAACTCCACCGCCGCCGCAGAACATAACCTTGGTAATACCCATGGCATGAAACAGATCCAAATTTCCCGCACAGGCAGGACATCCTACCTGCCCCAATGTAATCAGAATATCATCGTCTGAAAAGCGATATATGAAGACCGGGTTCTCACCAGCAATCGTTCTTTCAGGCAGGATCTTACCCTCGTCTGTTAATTTGTCAATCACCTCAGGGAAAAAAGTAATAATTAACTTGTCTGTTTCAAACGGTTGGGCTGCAAAAGACGTGGGATTAATTTTCGCGACTTTGTTATCATCAAACTCGAATATCGGATATTTGCTTTCCGTAATCATTCTGTTTGTCCCTCCTCCGTAAATCCCCCAAAGAGATACAGTGAGCGAACCGCATTCGCCCCTTTGCTTTCACGGCTTTGGGGAAATGGTAATTACTCTGTAACAGGTGGTAACAGCCTGAGATTTTGCCCGATTCAAATTCTCATTGAATGGGGTTACGACCCATGCGTGGATACACCGGATTGGCTGCTGCGTTCTGATTCATAATCTACCCACTCTCCTCATCCAATCCAGTGCCCCCTTCACATTTCAAAAAAACGGAATTCAGTCAGTCTATCACTAAATTCTCCATTGACTTCTGACCTGTTACTTTTTCTCCCAGATCATTTGCCCATTTTTCCGTAAAAAAGGAAAAATAGGAGATTTGCTCTTCTTTTCGCTTCTTAGCGCACCACGGCAAAAATCCCCACAGGGTCGAGGGAATCCCCATCAGGATCAGATACAGCGGACCAAACATGAGTGACTGGATTGTGTGACCGTATTCGTGAACAAGGAGTCGATTTGACAGTTCTTCCATTGTGTACTCTTTTCTAAGCTTGTCATAAAAATACGGTTCCTTTGTAATAAAAACGAACATGCCAAGAGAAACACTTGATTTATCATTCCATTCCGTTACGACTGCACCGTGATAAAAATAATGTTTATCGCGGATATGCAGCAAAAAATTCAGTAGTCCCAGCATGGATTGCAAAAATCCCCAAGTACATTGTACCAGGCAGTATAAGATCGTTTTCAAACTATCACCTCAAAACATCCGTTTTATCCTGTTCTTTCGCTGAAGAAAAAACATCAGAAAACTGCCGGATTCCCCTGCCAACATGATGAAGCGTCCGGCAGCAGGGCAGCGGCCATTATTTTCCGCAATTGTCCGCGATTTCCTGGAAGCAGCGGAAGAATTCCCCCATATGCCAGCCGTCCACCAGGGCGTGATTCACCTGAATGTGCAGCGGCATGAGAATCCTGCCGTTTTCCTCGAAGAACTGCCCGAACACGATCCTTGGATTGCTGTCCGCGGGGATGGGTGCCGGCTGGATGCACTGGGTAAAGCGCACCCAGGGCACGCAGGACACGAAAATCAGCCCGGTCTCGTCCTCCTGGGTGGTTACAAATCCATGGGTTTGGGCTGCCTCGGCCTGGCGCTGCTTGCCATAGTCCAGAAATTCATCCAGCGTCCGTCTGCAGTCCGTATTGCAGTTGCAGAAGGTGTGATCCGGCAGCGCCACCGTATGCGCCGTGTTGCAGTGGTCAAACTGGGCGATCCGGTCTCCCACGATCCGCTGGCGCAGCTCCGGCACGGCATTTGCCCCCCGGGCAGCCACCCACAGGCAGGCAAGGAAGGGGGATTTCCCCCGCTGCCGGGCATACCGCACCGGCACCGTCACGTCCACATTGGCAGTCAGCCCCGTGTAGGGGAACGCCAGAGAGCGAAAAAATTCAAAATGGCTCCGTCTGGGATAGGTTTCCATATCGATGTAATTCATAATGCCTCCAAAAGCTTCTCCAGCTCGGAAAGAGCCGGGATTGTGTAGTCCGGACGGATATCCGGTCTCGGGGGGTTGTGTTCCGGGTTGATCCAGCAGGTTCGCATCCCCGCCCGGATGCCGCCCAATATATCCGAAGTCAGGCTGTCCCCAACCATCATGGCTTTTTCCGGCGAAAACCCCGGGATCCGGGCAGCGCAGGCATCGAAAAAGGCCCGGGAAGGCTTGTTGAACCCGATTTCCTCCGATATGAACACTTTTTCAAAGAAACGGTAGAGATTGGCGCTGGTCAGCCGTCCCGCCTGGACGGACGCGGTGCCGTTGCTTGCCAGGAAGAGCCGGTATTTGCCGTGGAGCCGCTCCAGCGCTTCCTCCGCGCCGGGAAGAAAGTAATGCCCCACGCCCAGCCGCTTCTCATAGATCCGGGCGCACGCCTCCGGGTCTGCCCGGGCGCCCAGTTCCCGGAACAGCGCGGCGAACCGCTGCACCAGCACCTGTTCCCGGGTCAGCTCTCCCCGCTCCAGGCGCTCCCAGTGCTGCTTGTTGATCTCGTGATACCGCTTCAGGGTTTCCTCCGTGGGCTCCACCCCCAGCATTCGGAAGGTATCCGCCACGGCGATCCGCTCCGCCTTGTGAAAATCCAGGATGGTATCGTCCAGATCCAGAAACAGAAATTCAAACATTACCTTTTCTCCTCCATATCTCATTGGCAATGGCGGCAAAGCCGGGAATATCCAGGGTTTCCCCCCGCACATCGGGGCGCATCCCGCAGACCTCCAGCACCTGTGCCGCTCCTTCCTTGCCCAGCTCCGGGAAGCCGGATGCCAGCCCGTTGCGAAGCTGCTTGCGGCGCATGGCAAAGCCGGAGCGCACCACACGGAAGAAGGTCTGCTCATCCCGGATCTCCCAGGGCAAATCCTGTCTCGTCTTCAGCCGCACCACGGCGGAAGTCACCTTGGGCTGGGGCAGGAAGCATCCCGCCGGCACATCAAAGAGAATCTCGGGCTGGGCATAGTAGCCGCAGAACACGGTAAAGGCGCTGTAATCCGCCGTGCCCGGCGCCGCGCAGATCCGCTGCGCCACCTCTTTCTGCACCATGACCGTGACGGAATCAAAGCATCTTGCTTCCAGCAGCGCGGACAATATGGGAGAGGTGATATAATAGGGCAGATTGGCGCAGGCCATGTGCTTGAGCCCCGCAAATTTCTCTTTCACCAGAGCCGGGATGTCCATTTTCATCACGTCGCCCCAGCGGATTTCCAGATTGGAGAATTCGCCCACCGTCCGGCTCAGGATGGGCTTCAGCCGCTCATCCAGCTCCACCGCGCAGACCGTTCCGGCGCGCAGGCAAAGCTGCTGGGTCAGCGGGCCGATGCCCGGGCCGATCTCCAGCACACCGCAGTCCCGCTCCACGCCGGCATCCTCCGCGATCCGCTCCGGCACCCACCGGGCAATCAGAAAATTCTGACCCTTTGCCTTGGAAAAGTGGAAACCGTGCTCCGCCAGCAGTGGCTTCATCACCTGAATATCGCATACATCAACCATACAAAAACCGCCTTTCTCCTGCCATCATAGCAGAAAAAAGGCGGTTTTGCAATATCCATATCGGTTATCCCAGGATATACATCCGGACATCCCGTCTGCCGAACACAAAGCACTCGGCAACGGTCTCCATATACAGGTCAATGCGGTCACCGATGATCAGGCCGCCGCAGTCCTCCGCGGTGGCGACGCCGTAGATGTACTCGCCGTCGCAGGACACGATGAACACTCTGGTGTTGTAGGGAATCACCGTGGGATCCACGGCAATGGCACCCACCCGGGCGGTGGTACCCAGCGCGGTCAGGCCGGTCTGCTCACCGCAGGAATAGGCCGTGGCCTCCATGATCCGCATCTCCCGGAAGCGCAGCACCTCGCCGGTGGAAAGGGTGATGTAATTGCCTTCAATGGTATAGGGCGCGGGCTCCTGGATCTGATCCTCCCGGAGGGTTCCGGTTGCCACCAGGGCATTGACAGGCGCGTCAATCACCGTCTGGCTGATCAGGTCTCTTGCCACCTCCACGCCGTCCTCATAGCTGACCTGGGCGGTACACTGCATCTGTCCGTCCCTGCCCTCCACCAGAACCACCTGCTTGCCCTCGGGAACGGAGGCATCGTAGCAGTATTCCGTCTCAAAGGGAATGACTCTGGAATAGGTCTCGGTATTCAGGACGGTGTGATGCACCGTGATCTCCATTCCGTCATAGGTCTGGGCATTGAGGGGTTCGGACACCGTCACATTTCCCTCCAGGGAAACATTCAGCCGGGTCAGCAGGGATTCCACGGTCTCGCCGTAGGTTCCCGTCACCAGCTTCTCTCCGCCGTCGTCCACATGAACCATCTGGATTCTCTTAACCGTAATGGCGGACACGCCGTCACCCTCCTGCGTGGTATAGGTATCATCTTTGCCCAGTGACAATCCAGCTTCGTTCAGGATGGCGGCTGGATCTGTTGCATAAGTGGTATGCACAAAGACCCGGTCTCCGTCTGTAATCACATATGTATTCTGGGCAAACACCGCCTGGGTCATCAGACCGATGGCGACGGACAGCACCAAAACCACAACCGCGGCACGGACGAACAGGGTGTCTTTTCGGAAATTCATCTCCTTGAAACTGCGCATCGAATATACCTCCTTTCCTAAAAGATCATTTTCACATGAGGGGGTTCTGAAATAGTTTCAATAAGTTACAAAATGTAATTATGCATGAAGCTATGTATGAATTATAGCAAATATTTCTGAAATGTCAAGCTTTTATGTGTTTTTCTCATAAAACGACAACTTTTTAGCAAAATTATGTCTCTTTATTATGTAAACAAAAAGTGAAAATAACCACTATATCTAGTTTCTTCGACACAAGATATAGTGTAAAAGTTACATTTTTTGACATTATTCTAAGAATTATGTAACCATTGAAATAATTTTTTATTTTTTGGTTATGAAACCGCTTTTTCTGTATTTTCCAGGCGGATCGCCAAAAATTTCTTACAAAAAATCCCGTTTCGGGGTTTGACACGGCGGCGCAAAAGTGCTATGATAACGGCGTTAAAGGCTGTGACGAAGACCTGGCATCTGTAAGAATCCCAGAGAGGAGCGCCCCGTGCTGCAAGCGCTCTGTTCCCCTGCAGATCTGCCGCACCGCTTCCGAGCCGCCCGGCGGAAATGCCGGGACGGGTGCGCCCGTTAAAGCGTCAATGAGTGGCGGCGCCTGCGCCGCAACCAGGGTGGAACCGTGGAATGTTCAGCATCCCACCCCTGATCTTTTCAGGGGTGGGATTTTTGTATTCTGCCCCCAAATCAAAAGGAGGTAAAACCATGAGCGAAGAAAACCTGTACACCTTTGAAAACCCCGAGTACCGCAAGACCTACTGGCACACCTGTTCCCACATTATGGCCCAGGCAGTGAAGCGTCTGTGGCCCGAAGTCCAGCTTGCCATCGGCCCCGCCATTGACGAGGGCTGGTACTACGACTTCGACGCGCCCTTCTCCTTCACCCCCGAGCATCTGGCGAAGATTGAGGCGGAGATGAAGAAGATCTGCAAGGAGCGCATCCGCCTGGAGCGCAGCGAGAAGCCCCGTGCGGAAGCCATTGCCTATATGGAAGAACGGAATGAGCCCTACAAGGTGGAGCTGATCCACGATCTGCCCGAGGACGCGGTGATCTCCTTCTACACCCAGGGAGACTTTACCGACCTGTGCGCCGGCCCCCACCTGGATCACACCGGCCGTGTCAAGCACAACGGCTTCAAGCTGACCAAGTCCTGCGGTGCCTACTGGCGGGGCGACAGCAAGCGCAAGATGCTGCAGCGGATCTACGGCGTTGCCTTCCCCTCCAAGGAGGAGCTGGATGCCTATCTGACCGCCCAGGAGGAGGCCCTGAAGCGGGATCACAACAAGCTGGGCCGGGAGCTGGAATACT
>JBJDYP010000067.1:0-1953 GCA_051867435.1 Faecousia sp. | reverse complement strand
CCAGCGAGTTCATCCAGAAGGTGCTCAATAAGATCACCCTCTTCGGCGCCATCTACCTTGGCATCATCGCTGTGGTTCCCATTCTGGTTGCTCACTTCAGCAAGAGCGCTGCCCTCACCGGCATCTCTCTGGGCGGCACCTCCATCATCATCGTTGTAGGCGTTGCACTTGAGACTGTCCGTGCCCTTGAGGCCCAGATGCTCATGCGCAACTACAAGGGCTTCCTTGATTAAATGAGGAGATGAGCTTATGAGGCTTATACTTTTGGGCGCACCTGGCGCGGGCAAAGGTACTCAGGCAGAGATCCTAAGCCGCGAGCTCGGTATCCCCACCATATCCACCGGCAACATCCTGAGAGCTGCCATGAAGGCAG
This sequence comes from Faecousia sp., assembly GCA_051867435.1. Taxonomy (GTDB): domain Bacteria; phylum Bacillota; class Clostridia; order Oscillospirales; family Oscillospiraceae; genus Faecousia. The sequence continues at coordinate 1,580 of JBJDYP010000067.1, read as the reverse complement.
GCACCCCTGTGGGTGTTCAGGCCAAGAGCTATGTGGAAGCAGGCAAGCTGGTTCCGGATGATGTCATTATCGGCATCATCCAGGAGCGGCTGGCCCAGGAAGACTGCAGCAAGGGCTACATCCTTGACGGTGTCCCCCGGACCATCCCCCAGGCCGAGACCATGGAGGCCATGGGCGTCCAGATCGACTGCGCCCTCTCCATCGAGGTGGAGGACCAGGTCATTGTGGAGCGTATGGCCGGCCGCCGTACCTGCAAGGACTGCAGCCAGACTTTCCACGTCGTCAACAATCCCCCCAAGGCCGAAGGCGTCTGCAACTTCTGCGGCGGCGAGCTGACCATCCGTAAGGATGACGCTCCCGAGACCGTGATGGCCCGCCTGGAGGTCTACCACCGGGATACCGAACCGCTGAAGCAGTTCTATGCCCAGCGGGGCAAGCTGAAGACTGTGGAAAATCAGAAAAGCATTGAAGCCACAACGGCAGAGATAAGGAAAGCTCTGGGGATCTGATATGTCCGAAACGATCTATATCAAATCCAAGTCAGAGATCGAAATCATGCGTCAGGCCGGCCGGATTACCGCCGGGGCACGCAGCATCGCGCGTCAGGCGGTGGCGGCCGGTGTGACCACCAAGCAGATAGACAAGTATGTGCATGAGTTCATCGTGAAATCCGGGGCCAAGGCCACCTTCCTGGGGTACGCGGGCTTTCCCGCCAGCGCCTGTGTCTCGGTCAACGACGAAGTCATACACGGTATCCCCGGCAAGCGGGTCATCCGGGAGGGCGATATCGTCTCTCTGGATGTAGGCGCCACCTTTAAGGGCATGGTGGGCGACTGCGCCGGTACCTTCCCCTGCGGTGAAGTAAGCGAGGAGGCCAAAAACCTCATCGCCGTCACCCGGCAGAGCTTCTTTGAAGGCCTGCGCTATGCACGGGAGGGCTACCGCATCTCCGATATCGGCGGAGCCATTCAGGACTATGTGGAGAGCCACGGCTATTCCGTAGTCCGGGAGTATGTGGGTCATGGCGTAGGCCATCAGATGCATGAAGCTCCCGAGGTTCCCAATTATCGGGTGGACCGCGGCCTAAGCCGCCGCGCCAACCCCCGCCTTGTAAAGGGCATGACCATCGCGGTAGAACCCATGGTCAATGTGGGCGGCTATGCCGTCAAGGTGCTGGATAACGGCTGGACCGTTGTGACAGCCGACGGCTCCCTTTCCGCCCACTATGAAAACACCATCCTCATAACCGATGGTGAGCCGGAGATACTCACTATGGCAGAGGACCTGTGACAGCAGTCACCCACACCGACTTTGGAGGAATGTTACATTGGCAAAAGACGACGTAATCGAACTCGAGGGCACGGTAGTTGAATCCCTGCCCAACACCATGTTCCAGGTGGATATCGGCAACGGCCACATCATTCTGGCGCATATTTCCGGCAAACTCCGGATGAACTTTATCAGGATCCTTCCCGGCGACAAGGTCACGGTGCAGATGTCCCCCTATGACGTCACCCGCGGCCGCATCACCTGGAGAAGCAAGTAGGAGGTAAAACAAATGAAAGTAAGACCTTCCGTGA
>JBJDYP010000066.1:0-34611 GCA_051867435.1 Faecousia sp. | reverse complement strand
CTCCTTTTACGCTGCGCCCTTCAGCCGCGCTGGACAGGGTTTCTCAGAACTCGTAAGGAGGATTGCCGGAGAAGTCGGCAATCACGCCGTGAGGATCTTCCAGATAGAACACCTCAAAGATGGGATTGTCGGCGGTCTGGTACTGGCCCTTGACGATGGGGTTGTTCATGCAGCCCTCCTTGACGGCCATGTTGTTCTCAAACACGGCCTTGCCGTGCAGGCGGATCCAGGCGTAGCTGGGGCTGGAGACGGACACCTCCACATAGGGATTGGCCTGCATATCCTGGTAGACATCCTTGGTGTTGTTGGTGCAGAACCAGAGCTTGCCGTCCTGCTCAAAGCAGAACATGAAGGGACGGCACTTGGCCTTTCCATCACGGCCAACGGTGGCGAGATACTGAACGGGGTTTTCCTGCAAAAATTGGGTGACTTTTTTCATGATAATGACCTCCAAAATATATTTTTTGGGGGAAAGGTTGCTTTTTCCTTTCACTGGTATTACAATATCACCGTAGCGCCAAACTGTAAAGTAAGCACGATATTGTGCTGTAGTTACTAAAAGGAAACTATTGGAGGATATAATATGGAAGATATCAAAACAATCGAAGCAACACCGGCAAAAGATTTACCTGCCTGTCCGGTGGAAACCACCCTGATGCTGATCGGTGACAAGTGGAAGGTTCTGATCCTGCGGGATCTGATGCCCGGAACCAAACGCTTTGGGGAATTGAAGAAATCCATCGGCCATGTTTCGCAAAAAGTTTTGACCGCGCAGCTTCGGGATATGGAAACAAGCGGGTTGGTCAGCCGAAAGGTTTATGCAGAGGTGCCGCCCCGTGTGGAATATACTTTGACGGAACTGGGATACAGCTTGAAGCCAGTACTGGATGCGCTCTGGAATTGGGGTGAAGACTATAAAGCATCCTTGTCCAACTGGTCTATATAATCTCACGAACAGGCCCCCTTTTTAGCCAAGTATATCATAAATTCGGTTTATTTGCAAATAAGTGATAAGTGATGCCGCTGCGCTGTGATAGGTGATGCGATGCGTTCTTTCACGCGCCGAAGGCGTGCATCACAGGCGAAGCCGACAACACGCACGAAGTGCGCATCACGTTCCGCAAGGAACGCATCACGCAAAAAAGTCCCTTTTGTCTGGTAGACAAAAGGGACTTTTTTGTTGGTGGACGATATAGGACTCGAACCTATGACCTTCCGCACGTCAAGCGGATGCTCTAGCCAGCTGAGCTAATCGTCCAAAGCTCGATTATTATATCGCGGGAATGTCGGATTGTCAATAGGAAAAAACGGGTTTTTTGAAAAATTTTCGTCCGCGCGGGAATCGCGGAAAAACGCGGCCCCGGGGCGGCAGCCCCGGGAGGAGAAAAGCAGGAAGCCGGCTCGCGGCATTTCCTTCCCGGGATTTGTTCCCGTTTTCGCTGATTTTTCCATAAAAAATGTAAATTCAGCATTGACTTTTCGCATTTTGTCTGCTAGAATAGACAAGCCGCATTGAAGAGGCTTTAAGTCAGTGCGCCCAAATGGGTCTGCGCCTCAAGAGCGAGACTACAAAAATGAAGTAGGTGAAAACAAAATGAAAGCAGTTATCGTTACCGGTGGCAAGCAGTACACCGTGTCCGAGGGTGATGTTCTCTACATCGAGAAGCTGAACGCCGAGGAGGGTACTTCCGTCAAGTTCGAGGAGGTTCTGGCTGTCCTGGACGGCGAGAATTCCAAGATCGGCGCTCCCGTTGTGGAAGGCGCGTCCGTGGAGGCCAACGTGGTCAAGAACGGCAAGGGCAAGAAGATCTACATCCTGAAGTACAAGGCAAAGAAGAACGAGAAGAAGAAGATCGGTCATCGTCAGCCTTACACCAAGGTGGAAATCACCAAGATCGCCCTGTAATCAAAGCTATGACAAAATGCGAATTTTTCATGGATGACGAGAGGATCACAGGATTCTCCGTATCCGGTCACAGCGGCTACGGGGAAGCAGGCAGTGATATTGTCTGCGCCGCCGTTTCTGCCGTTGTTACCATGGCCGAGGCCACCATCAATGAGGTGTGCGGCGCCAAGGCCAAGGTTCGGGTCAAGGAAGAGGACGCCCGCGTCAGCCTGACCCTTCCCGCTTCCTGCGATGAGGAGGACACCGTGCAGGCGGTGCTTGCCGGAATGATGATCACCCTTTGCAGCCTGCGGGACGATTATCCTGATTTTATTGAAGTTTTGGAGGTGTAACACCATGCTGAAGATTGGTTTTCAGTTCTTCGCTCACCACAAGGGCGGCGGTTCCACCAAGAACGGCCGTGACTCCGAGGCCAAGCGCCTTGGCGTGAAGCGCGCTGACGGTCAGTTCGTTCTGGCCGGCAACATCCTGGTTCGCCAGAGAGGCACGCACATTCATCCCGGTGTCAATGTCGGTATCGGCAGTGATGACACGCTGTTCGCTCTGGTTGACGGTACCGTCAAGTTTGAGCGCAAGGGCAAGGACCGCCGGCAGTGCTCCGTGTACGCCGAGCAGTAATTGCACGATTGAATCGCCGAAGGACTGCCGCACCAAATCTGTGGCAGTCCTTTCTTTTCTGCCGAAAAGAATGAACATGGAACAGTGAATCCGGGATTTTTGGCTCCGGCGCGGTTCAAGTCCCCCGGATGGGGGTACAATAAGGGTTCATTATTTCATATTCACGATTTCGTTTTTTGGAAAAGGAGGTTTTCTCATGTTTGTAGATAAAGTTCAGATCACGGTCTGCGGCGGGCGCGGCGGCGACGGTGCCGTGGCGTTCCACCGGGAGAAATATGTTGCCTCCGGCGGACCTGACGGCGGCGACGGCGGTCACGGCGGCAGCGTGATCCTTCGGGTCAACGACAACCTTTCCACCCTGCTGGATTTCCGCTACAAGCGCAAATATGCCGCCTCCCACGGCGAAAACGGCCAGGGCAGGAAAATGAGCGGCAAGCGGGGAGAACCCCTGATCATTCAGGTGCCCCGGGGCACCGTGGTGCGGGACGCGGCGACCAACCAGATCATCGTGGATATGTCCACCGGCGAGGATTTCGTCATTGCCCGGGGAGGCAGAGGCGGCTGGGGCAACTCCCATTTTGCCACGGCGACCCGTCAGGTGCCCCGCTTTGCCAAGTCCGGCATGAAGGGCGAGGAGCGGGATGTGATCCTGGAGCTGAAGCTGCTGGCGGATGTGGGGCTGGTGGGCTTCCCCAATGTGGGCAAATCCACCCTGCTGTCCGTCACCTCCAATGCCCGTCCCAAGATCGCCAACTATCATTTTACCACGCTGTTCCCCAATCTGGGTGTGATCTATGTGGACGAGGGCGTGTCCTTTGTCATGGCGGATATTCCCGGCATTATTGAGGGCGCCGCGGAGGGTGCCGGCCTGGGCCACGATTTCCTGCGGCACATTGACCGCTGCCGGCTGCTGGTCCATGTGGTGGATGTGTCCGGCAGCGAGGGGAGAGACCCCGTGGAGGATTTCAACGCCATCTGCGACGAACTGGCCAATTACAGCGTGGATCTGTCCAACCGTCCCATGATCGTGGCGGCCAACAAGACCGACCTGCTGATGCCCGAATCCGACAATCTGCAGCGGCTCCGTGCCGTGGTGGATGCTGCCGGGTGCGAGCTGTATGAGATCTCCGCGGGCACCACCCAGGGCACCCGGAATCTGATGCGCGCCGTGGCAGAGAAGCTGCGTACCCTGCCTCCCGTGACCATCTACGAGCCGGAGTATGTGGCGCCCGTGCCCGAGGCCGGGGATCCCAGGGAGCTGGAGATCGACCACGAGGGCTCCGTGTGGCTCATCACCGGCTCGTGGCTGGAGAATCTGGTGCGGGACATCAACTTCGACGACTACGAGTCCCGGAACTACTTCGACCTGCAGCTTCGCAAGTGCGGCCTGTTCACCCGGCTGGAGGAAATGGGGATTCAGGACGGCGACATGGTCAGCATTTACGACATGGAATTTGAATATCAGCGCTGAGCAGCAAAAAACATTTGCCAATTTCAACTTTTTGTGTATAATATACTCGTCGGGATATTTCCCGGCGGGTATTTTTGTTTCCGAGGGGAGGAATCTGCTGTGATCGGCAATCTGAATCAGCTCACATTCCGGGAATTTGGGAAAATTTTGCCGGAAAAAACCAAAAACGCGGCGCTTCCCGGGGAAGGAATCCGAATTACCCTGCCGCAGGACGCGGAAAAGACGCCCATTTGCCGCGCGGTGTCCGAGGTTTGGATCCGGGCTCTGGGCGGACTGACGGTATTATCTACCCGGGGCAGCGACGGTGTTTACCAGAATTTCCACCTGGACAAGGTGGTCTGCATCCGTCCCGGTGTATGTTTTTCGCTTTTTGCCTTCCGGGGCAGCTCCGAGGTGGAGATCATGTCCGCCCAGGAGCCGGAGATCCTTGGAGACCGGGAGCCGGAGAGCCTGCTGCTGCAGCGCAGCCTGCGGATCAGCAATATTTACACCTTTTTCTATCAGGAGAAGGAGCGGGGATTCATCTTCTCCGGCGAGTCCCATCCCATGGTGGAGCTGACCTATGTGGATCAGGGAAAGCTCCATTCCGTGGCGGACGGACAGGATCTGCTGCTGGAGCAGGGGGAACTGGCGCTCTACGGCCCGGACCAGTGGCATATGCAGTACGCGGAGATGGACACCGCCGTCAATTTCGTCACCGTCACCTTTGACCTGGAGGGAACTGGCTGGCAGGAACTGCTGAACCGGAAGTGGAAGGCTTCCCAGCGCAGCGTGGCGCTGCTGAAGCAGCTTCTCCGGGAGCGGGATCATGCGGATGCCTATACGGCGGATATGATTCTCTGCCTGCTGACCCAGCTTCTGCTGACCGTCCTGCGGGAAAGCGGCAAGGATCAGAACGCGCCGCTGAAAACCGCCAACGCCGTACACAGCGAGAACGAGATCATCAGCCGTGCCCAGCAGTACATCGGCGCCCACATCCGGGAAAAGCTGACGGTGCCGCTGGTTGCCCGGATGGTGGATGTGAGCCCCAGCTATCTGACGGCGCTGTTCCACAAGAACCTGCAGATCTCGCCGGGGGAATATATCCGCCGGGTGAAGCTGCAGGAGAGCAAGCAGATGATCCGGGAGGATCACATGAATTTTACGGAGATCGCCGCGGCGCTCCACTATTCCACGGTGCATCATTTTTCCCGGCAATTCAAGGAGAAATTCGGCATCACCCCTACGGAATACGCCAAATCCATTCGATAAACCCCACCGGGTCTGGTTTCAGACCCGGTTTTTCCGCGCCGGAACCCGTTTCCGGCAAGCCATAATCCCGTCCCAAAGCGTCCGTTTTTCTGCGCAGATATTCGGAGGCATCAGACCACCAGATCCCCACGTCATTGCGAGCCAGCGCGCACGCTGGCGTGGCAATCCGTACTCCTTGTGCTTCCGTTCTGACCCGTGCGGAAGAAAGAATAAGATGTACTATGTAGTGTTTATTTCACTTTCTTGTCTCGGCAAGAAAGTGACAGAGAAGCCGACTTAAGGGGTGCTTCGAGCAAATGCGCCCCCTTAAGAATCCCCCGCCGCATCTCCGGCAGTACGAAGCGAACTTGAAAGGTTTCAATGCAGAAATTCGGATGCGCCCGGCTCCCAAATTCCCACGTCATTGCGAGCCAGTCAGCAGAGGAGGTGAATTGGCGCAAAGCGCCAAGAGAAGCCACCCTGGGGTGCTGGCGTGGCAATCCGTCCCCCAAAGCGGGTACTTTCGGCACCCGGCAAGGCGGAAAAAGGTGGGGAAAATATGAACTTTTTTAATTTCCGTGCATTGGGGTAGACCTGGGGGAAAAAATGTGGTATAATGCCCGAAAGTATACATAAAAAATCAGGAGTGACAGATCCATGCTGGAGTTACTAGCCCCTGCGGGCTCCATGGAGGCTCTGCAGGCTGCGGTTCAGAACGGCGCCGACGCGGTATATCTCGGCTGCGGCAGCTTCAATGCCCGGCAGAGCGCCAAGAATTTTACCCCGCAGATGCTGACGGAAGCAATTAAATATGCCCATGTCCGGGGAGCCGCCATCCACCTGACCCTGAACACCCTGGTGACGGATCGGGAGATCGAGGACGTGTGCGAGCTGATCCACTATGCCGCCGGCGCGGGAGTGGACGCGTTTATTGTGCAGGATCTGGGCATCGTGCGGCTGTGCCGCAGCATCGCGCCCCAGGTTCCCATCCACGGCTCCACCCAAATGACGGTTCACAGTCTGCCGGGTGTGCTGTTCTGCGCTGCCATGGGTCTTTCCCGGGTGGTGCTTTCCCGGGAGCTGAGCCGGGACGAGATCGCCTATATCTGCAAGAATTCACCCGTGGAGATCGAAGTGTTTGCCCACGGTGCCCTGTGTATGTGCTATTCCGGCCAGTGCTACCTGTCCGGCATCATCGGCGGACGCTCGGGCAACCGGGGCCGCTGCGCCCAGCCCTGCCGCCAGAGCTACGGCTTCGGGAGGTACGAAAACAAATATCCCCTGAGCCTGAAGGACAACTGCCTGGCAAAGTACCTGGGAGAGCTGGAGGACATGGGGGTTGCCTCCGTGAAGCTGGAGGGCAGAATGAAGCGGCCGGAGTATGTGGCAGCCGTCACCGGGGTGTACCGCAAGGCAATGATGGACAACGCGGTGACCAGGCCCATGATGGATCAGCTCCGCACGGCGTTCAACCGCCAGGGCTTCACCGACGGCTATTACACCGGGAAAATCGGCCCCCAGATGTTCGGCATCCGGGAGGAAACCCGGGAAGACCCGGAATTTTTGCAGGCCATGCGCCAGACCTACGAAATGGGAGAAAGCAGCCGGGTGCCGGTGAAATTCTACGCCTTCATAACGGCGGAGGGCAGCCAGGTGGCTGTGGAAGACCCGGAGGGACGGATCTGCCGGGTCACCGGCCCGGTGCCGGAGACAGCGCGGAATACGCCGCTGCTGCCCGATGCTCTGGAAGCCAGACTGTCAAAAACCGGGGGCACTCCCTACCGCGTGGTCAGCGTGAGGGCTGCCGTGGATCCCGGGCTGACCCTTTCCGCTGCCGCCATCAATGCCATGCGCCGCAGCGCGCTGGATCAGCTCACTGCCCTGCGTGCCCGGCGGGATCCCATGAGCCTGGGCAGAGAGGAACGGCTGCCGAAGATCAGGGGCAGCCAGGAAAAACCCGGTCTGACCGTCCAGGTCACCACCCGGGATCAGGTGACAAAGGGGCTGCTGAAGCGCAGACCTCTGGTGCTGTATGTGCCCATCCATCTGCTGGCGGAGGATCCGGAGTGGGCTGCCGGTCTGGCAGCCAAGCAGCGGGTGGCGGCGGTGCTTCCCCGGATCGTCCACGACGATGAACTGGCGCGGCTCCGTTCCATGCTGGAAATGCTCCGGGGTCTGGGCATCCGGGAGGTGCTGGCAGGCAATCTGGGGCACCTGATTCCTGCCAGGGAGCTGGGCTTCGGCATCCGGGGAGATTTTGGGCTGAATTTGTTCAATTCCTACGCCATGGAGACCGCCAGAGACATGGAACTGCGTTCCGCCACCTTGAGCTTTGAGCTGACCATGCCCCAACTGCGGGACGTGAACAAGTCGGTGCCCACGGAGCTGATCATCTACGGCAGGCTGCCCCTGATGGTCACGGAAAACTGCATCATCCGCAACCGCACCGGTCAATGCACCTGTCAGCAGGGTGCCGTGAAGCTGGTAGACAAGACCGGCGCGGAGTTCCCGGTGATCCGGGACGGCGCCTCCTGCCGCAGCGTGCTGCTCAACGGCAAGAAGCTCTACTGGCTGGACCGGCAGAGCGACCTGCAGAAGCTGGGGCTGTGGGCGACAAGACTGTATTTTACAACGGAGAATTCCACGGAGGTGGATCAGGTGCTGGCCGATTACATGGAGCAGCGTCCCTTCGACCCCGGCGAGGGCACCAGAGGCCTTTACCTGCGGGGTGTGGAATGATTTGGAGGACACTATGAAGATTATTCTCGCTTCCCAGTCTCCCCGCAGGCGGGAACTGCTGGGACTGCTGCGGATCCCCTTTACGGTGCGGGTCGCGGACATTGACGAGACCATGGATCCGGGCAGGGATCCGGCGGAGGAGGTCGCCCGGGTCAGCCGGCGCAAGGCACTGGCGATCGGTGCGGATGCCGGGGATGTGGTCATCGCGGCGGACACCATCGTGGTGTGCGGCGGCGTGATTTTGGGCAAGCCCAAGTCGGAGGAGCAGGCCAGGCAGATGCTGCGGATGCTCTCGGGCAGGGCACACCAGGTCATGACCGGCGTGACAGTGCTGCGGGATCAAACCGCCGAGACCGTGACGGAGATCACGGACATCTGGTTCCGGGAGCTGACTGAGGAAGAAATCGACGCCTATGTCGCCACGGGAGAGCCCATGGACAAGGCGGGAGCCTACGGCATTCAGGGCGGCGCCGCCGTGTTTGCCACCCGGCTGGAGGGAGATTATTACAATGTGATGGGGCTGCCGGTGTGCAGGCTCTATGAGATGCTTCGCGGGTTAGGAGGTGTGCTATGAAGCGGCTGTTCAGCAACAAAGTCCGGGCGGTGCTTGTCCTGGCGGTGATCATCGCCCTGGCGCTGGCCATCGTGAATAACGTGACCACCTTCGACCTGCCCAACCGCATCGTCCAGGGCATTCTGGTACCCCTTCGCACCGGCATGAACAACCTGAACACCAGGGCGGAGCAGTTTTACAGCTATATGTTCCGCTACGAGGCACTGGTCGCCGAAAACGAAGCCCTGAAGGAGCGCATCGCCCAGATGGAGGACAACGCCCGTACCGCCGATGCCCTTTCCCGTGAGAACGAGCGTCTGCGGGAGGCTGCCAACCTGCTGGAGCAGCGGGAGAGCTACTCCCTGGTGGACGGCTACATCATTTCCAAGAACTCCACGGACTGGAACAGCATCCTGACCGTGAACCGGGGCACCTCCGCGGGTGTGGACGTGGGCATGGTTGCCATCACCTCCACCGGCGAGGTGGTGGGACTGGTCATCGAAGCCGGCAGCAACTACTGCCAGGTGAAGACGGTGCTGGACTCCTCCCTGGAAATCAGCGCCACCATCACCTCCTCCGGCAACAGCGGCATGGTGCAGGGCGGCTACTCCACCGGCACCGAGGGAATGCTCCGCATGAACTATCTGCCCAGCAACGCCATCATCCGCAACAACACCCAGGTGGTGACCTCCGGCTCCACCGTGTATCCCCGGGATCTGGTCATCGGCTATGTGGTGGACGCGGGCTTCGACGAGACCGGCGTGGTGAAATATGCCATTTTGCGCCCTGCGGTGGACTTTGACAGTCTGGAGCAGGTGTTCATCCTGACGGAATACAGCAACGAAGGTTGATGTTATGGCAAAACGGAAAACGGATTTCATGCCGGATCCCCAGGGAACCGGCATCCTGAGCAAACTGTATATGACCTATCAGCAGCGCATGACCATCCTGCGCTGGGCGCTGTACACCATTACCTGCCTGGTGCTGCTGGTGGCACAGGATGTGCTGCTGTGTGATCTGAAGCTGTTTGGCGGCAGCGTGAATCTGGCGGTGAGCATGATCCTGCTGATCTGCGCCATGCAGGATCTGGAGACGGCAGCGGTGTTTGCCCTGGTGGGCTCCTGCGTGTACCTGTTCTCCGACGCGGCGCCCGGTCCCTATGTGATCGTCATGCTGACGGTGCTGGGGGTGGCGGAGGCAGCCTTCCGCCAGAGCTTTCTGCGGCGGGGCTTCGGCTCCTCCGTGCTGTGCGCCGGGGTGTGCCTGGTGGTGTATGAGGCGCTGCTGTTCGGCATCGGGCTGTTTGCTCAGCTCACCCGGATCGGCCGGTTCTGGGCTTTCCTCGGGACCACCATCCAGTCTTTGATCGCCCTGCCGCTCCTTTACCCGCTGTTTGCCGCCATCGGCAAAATTGGAGGAAAAACATGGATCGAATAACCAAATTCCGTGCCACCGTCCTGTTTCTGTTTTTTGGCTTCATTGTGACCTTTTTCGGCTTCCGGCTGTATCTGGCGCAGGTGGTCAATGCCAACCCCATGCAGGACAGCGGCAACGCCTTTACCTATTACGAATATATCCGTGCCGCCAGAGGCGATATTCTGGACCGGAACGGCAATGTGCTGGTGAGCAACCGGGCCAGCTACAACCTGTCCTTTATCAACTTTGTGATCAACTCCGCCGCGGACCGGAACGATCAGCTTCTGAAGCTGGTGACCCTCTGCGCGGATCGGGGCATCGAATACATTGACCATTTCCCCGTGACCATGGAGCGTCCCTATGAGTACACCCTGTCCGAGTACTCTCTCGGCTGGCAGAACTACTTCCAGGCCTTCATGCGGCACATGGGGTATGACTCGGATACCTCCGCGCCGCTGCTGATCAAGATGATGCGCAGCGCGCTGAAGATCCCCGAGGAATGGACGGACGAACAGGCGCGCCGGGTTCTGGGCGTGCGCTACGAGATCGCCCTGCGGAACGGCCTTACCGACCTCTCCGCCTACAATTTCATTGAGGATGTGAAGGAGGACGACCTGGCTGCCATTCTGGAGCTGAACGTTCCGGGACTGACCGTGAAATACTCCACCGTCCGGGAATACCACACCTCCTATGCCGCCCATATTCTGGGGTATGTGGGCCCCATGAGCCCGGAAAACTGGGAGGAATTCAAGAATGTGGAAGGCTACACCCAGGACGCCCTGATCGGACACGAAGGCTTTGAGTACGCCTTTGAGGATGTGCTCCACGGTGTGGACGGCACGAAGATCGTCACCGTGGACAAATACGGCAACACTCTGGAAGAACACTACGAACAGGAGCCCATCACCGGCAACAACGTGGAGACCACCATCGACCTGAATCTGCAGATGGTGGCGGAGGACTCCATGCGGAGCACCATCGAAAAGATGAAGGACGGAACGGACAGCAAAATCAAGGAGGACTCCATTGAGGTGGAGGGCATGGCGGTTGTGGTCATGAAGGTCAAGACCGGTGAGATCCTGGTCTGCGCCAGCTATCCCACCTATGATCCCGCCGAGTTCCACGATATTTATAACGATCTGGTGACGGATCCCATGCGCCCCATGGTGAACCGGGCGCTGAACCAGGCGTATCCTCCCGGATCCACCTATAAGATGGTCACTACCGTTGCCGCCATTGATTCGGGCACCATCGGCAGATATACGGAAATCGAGGATAAGGGCAAGTACACCGAGTACGAAAAAGAGGGATTCGCGCCCCAGTGCCTGGTCTATACGAAAACCGGATGGTATACCCACGGCGTGCTGACCGTGGAGGACGCGCTGAAGGTTTCCTGCAACTACTTCTTCTACTGGATCGGCGATCATATGCACATCGACAAGCTGGATGCCGCGGGAAAAGGACTGGGACTGGGAGAACCCACCGGCGTGGAGCTGCCGGAGGTTCTCGGTCAGCGGGCCAACCCGGAGACCAAGGCCGCCAACCATACGGGCTATGATGCCGACTGGTACGTCGGTGACCAGATCCCCGCTGCCATCGGACAGTCCGAACACCGCTATACCCCGCTGCAGCTTTGCGTCTATACCTGTACCCTGGCGAACCAGGGCACCCGGTACGCGGCGACCTTCCTGAACCGGGTGGTTTCTTCGGACTACACCTCCCTGGTGCGGGAAAACGCACCCAGAGTGATGAGCGAATACCCCATCTCCGACGAAGCCTTTGCCGCGTATATGGAGGGTATGCGTAAGGTGACCCAGGAGCGGGACGGCACGGCATACAACTATTTCGAGACCTATAGCACCGTGTCCGTTGCCGCCAAGACCGGCACCGCGGATATGGACGGTCAGGCCACCGCGAACGGCGCGTTCGTGTGCTTCGCGCCCATTGAGGACCCGGAGATCGCCATTGTGATCTACGGCGAAAAGGCGGCCCACGGCAGCTCTCTGAGCTACATTGCCAAGGACATCCTGAACGCCTACTTTGCCCAGGACGAGATTTCCGATGTGGTCAACTTTGAAAACCGCCTGGGATAAGCGCCGGGTGGCAACAGGAATAAAAAAATTCCACACAAAGGGCGGCGAAATGCCGCCTTTTGTGTGGAAATTTCTTTTTCAGGGGTTTGTACCGGTGGAAAGGGGAAAGTCAGGCATTGACCGCGTCCACAAAACGGAGGAAGGCGGCCTGACCCTGGGCATCGCGCTTGAAGACACCCGCGTCCTCCAGAACCTGGGTGAATACCCGCCCGGTCTCCTGGAGCAGCAGATCCAGGGCGTTTTCCTTGGTGAAGGTGTAGCGCCGCTTCAGCTCGTCCACCCAGTCGGCGTGCTTGGCAAGCACTTCGTCGGCACGCAGATCCGCGCCGGACAGGATCCCGTCCGCCAGGGCGTGAAGCTCGTCCTTTAAGCGGCTGGGCAGCACCGCAAGACCCATGACCTCAATGAGACCGATGTTTTCCTTCTTGATATGGTGCTTGTCCGCGTGGGGATGGAACAGCCCCAGGGGATGCTCCGGGGTGGTGATGTTGCACCGCAGCACCAGATCCAGCTCGTACTGTTCACCCCGGCGCCGGGCAATGGGGGTAATGGTGTTGTGGGGTTCGCCGCCGGTCTCGGCGTACACACCCACAGAGCCGTCGGTGTAGAGCCGCCAGGCGGCAAGGATCTTGTCCGCCAGCTCGGACAGCCGCTCCCGGCGGTCGCCGGTAAGCCGCAGCACGCTCATGGGCCAGCGGACGATGCCGGCCCGGACATCCGCAAAGCCCTCGAACCGCACCTCCCGCTCCAGGGGAGCGGTTTCCATGGCAAAGGTGTAGTGACCGCCCTGGAAATGCTCGTGGCTCAGGATGGAGCCGCCTACGATGGGCAGATCGGCATTGGAGCCGATGAAATAGTGGGGGAACACGGTGACGAAGTCCAGCAGCTTGTCAAAGGCTGCCTTGTCGATCTTCATGGGGGTGTGCGCCCCGTTGAACACGATGCAGTGCTCGTTGTAGTACACATAGGGGGAGTATTGCAGGAACCACTGGACACCCCCGATGGTCACCGGGATGATGCGGTGGTTCTGCCGGGCAGGATGGTTCATTCTGCCGGCGTAGCCCTCGTTTTCCGGGCAGAGCAGGCACTTGGGATAGCCGCTCTGGGGTGCCAGCTTGGCTGCAGCGATGGCTCTGGGATCCTTTTCCGGCTTGGACAGGTTGATGGTGATGTCAATGAGCCCGTACTCGGAGTCGAATTTCCAGCGCATATCCCGGGCAATGCGGTAACGGCGGATGTAATCCGTGTCGCCGCTGAACCGGTAGTACCAGTCCGTGGCGGCAGCCGGGGACTGGGCATATTTTTCCCCGAAGGTTCTGCGGACTTCCCGGGGCATGGGGGTCAGAGCGCCCATGAGCCTGGTGTCAAACAGATCCCGGGCAACCACGTTGTTTTCGCAGCGGCCCTGGGCACAGGCGTAGTCCAGAAGACCTGCCAGGATCTCCTCCAGCTCCTCGCTCTGGGGCTCGTCGGAGGGGGTGTAGTCGTCTTTTCCCAGGATCTCCAGAATGCGGTTGAGAATCACGGTGTGATCTTCCGGCTGGATCAGACCCCGGTTCATGCCGTAGGAGACCAGCGCGTCGATGTATGTCTCGATCCGCATACTCACACCTCCGCTTTCACACCGCCCTGGGGACGGATGGACAGCACATGGCAGGCGCCCTCACCCAGCGCGGCATCGATGCTGGCACGGAACCGCTCCAGCAGATCAAAGGGCACGAAAGCCTGCACGGTTCCCGCGAAACCGCCGCCGTGGACACGGAAAGCGCCACGGCCCTCCAGCAGCCTGTCGCACAGCGCCAGGGCAATGGCCATATCCTGGTGCGCCACATAACCCGCGGGGATCACATTCTGCAAATACATATAAGAGGAGAAGCCGCTCTCCTTCACCAGCGCCAGGAAACGGTCAAAATCCCCTGCGCGCAGCGCTGCCACCTGGCGGGGCACCCGGGCATTTTCCTGATAGAAGTGGATGCACCGCATCAGCGCCCGGTCGGAGCAGGTCTCCCGGAGTCTGGGCAGGGCGGCGTAGAATTCCTCTTCGTCGATTTCGGTCAGCACGTCCTTGCCGAATTTGGCGCAGACGGCCTTGATCTCTCCGGGGATGGCGGCGTATTCGTCGGTCAGATCCGCGTGGCTTGCCTGGGAGTCGATGATGCACAGGGCGTGGTTGGAGGAAGCGAAGTCAAACTCCACGGACTCGATGACGGGATGATCCTTCTGGAAGAAGTCGATGGTCACAAGACCGCCCACGGCGGAAGCGGTCTGATCCATGAGGCCGCAGGGCTTGCCGAAGAACACGTTTTCGGCGTACTGACCGATCATGGCGATCTCCGGCTGGGAAACCTTTCCGCCGAAGAACAGGTGGTTGATGATGGTTCCCACCAGCACCTCAAAGGCAGCGGAGCTGCTTAAGCCCGAGCCGGGAAGCACGGTGCTCTCCACATAGGCGTCAAAGCCCTCCACCTGGCAGCCTAATTCCGCGAATCTGGCAGCCACACCCCGGATCAGGGAGGCGGTGGAGTTGATCTCGTCCTCCTGGGGCACCAGGGTGTCCAGGCAGATCCGGCACATGGGATAGCCCTTGGACTGAATGCGGATCTCCCTGCCGCCGGTTTTCCGGACAGCCGCCTGGGTGTCCAGATTCACCGCGGCAGCCAGCACCCGTCCCCGCTGATGGTCGGTGTGGTTGCCGCCGATCTCGGTGCGGCCGGGCGCGGAGAAATAGGCTTCGGGTTCCGTGCCGAATACGGAAAAGAACCCGGCATCCAGCGCGGCTTTGCGCTGGGAAGAAAGGGTATATGCAGGAACAGACATGGCGGTTCCCTCCTGTGAAAGAATGATCAATTTTATTATACATGACTTCACCGGGAAATGAAAGAGGGAATCAAAAAAACCTTGGAAAAATCCGCTTTCCGATGACAGCCTCATTTGAAAAAAATTTGCAAAACCCTATTGACAAATATATCGGCTTCCGTTATAGTATATATAACGGAAGCCGATATAACGGAAACCGATAAAAGGAGGAAACATGATGGCAAACATGGCTTTGACCGAGGCGGTGTACTACATCCTGCTTTCGCTGACCGCACCTATGCATGGTTACGGCATTATGCAGAACGTGGAGCAGCTTTCCGGCGGACGGGTGCGGCTGGCAGCGGGCACCCTTTACGGCGCGATCACCACATTGCTGGAAAAGGGCTGGATTACGGCGCTGCCCGGCGAAAAGGACACGAGAAAGAAGGAATATCAGATCACACAGGCTGGCAACGAAATTCTGCGGGGCGAAATTCTGCGCCTGCAGGAGCTGCTGGACAACGGCAAACGGATTTTGGAGGGGTAACAATGCGGAAAGAAGTTAAAAAATGGTTTTGGGCATGGGATTTTGACAAAGAGGAGACCTGGCTCAATGAGATGGCAGCCAAGGGCCTGGCGCTGGTGGGTGTGGGCTTCTGCCGATATGTGTTTGAGGATTGCAGGCCCGGAGAATACCAGATTGCCCTGCAGTGTCTGGAGCATAAACCCGACGATCCCGAAAGCGTGAAATACCTGGAATTTATGGAGGAAACCGGCGCGGAGTATATCGGGTCTTTCTCCAGTTGGGTGTACCTGCGGAAAAAGACGGAGGATGGACATTTCGAGCTGTTCTCGGACAATACTTCCCGGATCCGGCACCTGACCGGGATCATCCGGCTGCTCATGCTGATTTCCGGAATAAACCTCGGCATCTCCGGGTACAATCTGATGCTTTTGGCTTTCTTTTACAATCCCATCCACTATATCGCCATCGTGAATCTGCTGATCAGCTTGCTGGGCTTCACGGGCGCTTACCGCCTGTGGAAAAAACGAAGCAGGTTGAAAGCGGAACAGCAGGTCTTTGAGGGATAAGCATGATGCCCCGGCGGAGAAATCCGCCGGGGCGTCATTGGGTTTTCAGCAGGAGGGTACCATCAGGTGGATGATCTCCCTGTCGGTCTCCGCCATGCCGATCCGGGCGAGCCTGCCTACGTTGTCGATGGTGTTTTCCACACCCTTGACCACGATGCCGTCGCCGCCCAGGAATTCCTGCCCCTGCATCTGCATCTGCATACCCAGCAGACCCGCTTCCACGGCGGAGGCGATTTTGGCGGCGCAGCTCGGCTTCGCGCCGTCGCAGATCATGCCGGAGTTGATGGCCACCGCGTTGACCACGGTGTGCGCCACCTCGTTGGCCTTGCCGCCGTGCAGGTAGGTGATGCCCGCGCCCGCGCCGCAGCCCGCGCTGGTGGCACCGCAGTAGGCGGAGAGCCGTCCAATGCCGGTTTTCAGGTGGATGGTGGTCAGATTGGCAACCACCAGTGCCCGGTAAAGCTGCTCCCGGGTGGCGCCCAGGTGCTTCGCGTAGACGATCACGGGCAGGGAAGTGGTCAGACCCTGATTGCCGCTGCCGGAATTGATGACCACAGGCTTCTCGCAGCCGCTCATACGGGCATCGGATCCGGCGGCTGCCATGGCCTTTGCCCGGTTGTGGACACCGTCGCCGTAGGCGGCAAGCAGCACGCTGCCGATGTTGGCACCCCAGTCTCCCCGGAGACCTTCTTCCGCGATGGCGGTGTTGTATTGGATCTGCCGGTCCAAAATGGGCCGCACGTCCCCGATCTCCACGGTGTCCGCGAATTCGATGATGCGCTCGATGGTCAAAATGTCCCGGTCTATGGTGGGTTCTCCGGCGCTTTCCACATATTCCACGCTTTTCAGGCAGATGCCGTCCTTTTCCACCCGGATCACATTGGTGTGCTTGCCCGCGATTTGGACAAAGGCGCTGTGGCCGCCGGCACCTACGGTGATCTGAATGTCAAAGATGTAACCGCTGTCCGACGGGCTGATCTCAATGGGTGTGGAGGCCAGATAGGCGGCGATCCGTCCGGTCTGGGCCGGGGTGACTGCCGCAAGGACCTCCAGCTCCCGATCCGGGTCTCCCACGGTGATGCCGGCAGCCGCGGCGGCGGCAATGCCGCGCATACCCCCGGTGTGGGGCACCACCACGCTCTTCACATTTTTGATGATGTTGGCGCTGACCTTCAGGGAAACGGAATCGGGCACCGCGTCCAGGGTTTTCCGCGCCAGGGCACCGGCATAGGCGACGGCGATGGGCTCGGTGCAGCCCATGGCAGGCACCAGCTCCCGCGCCAGGATCCCAAGGATCCCCTGATAAATGTTCTGATCCATCCAAAAACACCCCGTTTTTTCTTTCTACGGCAATTATAGCACAGGAATTGCCAATTGTGTACTGTTTTTCCGAAATCCGGTTATCGGTTTTCATAAGCTTGTGGTCAAATTTCGATTTAGCGGGCTGTTAATATGCGTGATAACCTCCGTCAAACACTGTAGGGGAGGCGTTTCGCCTCCCGCTGCGCTGTACCACCGGGACGGGGAACCCGTCCCGTACGATGGGTTACGAATACCCCGCTAAATCGGAATTTGACGGTGAGCTTACGAAAGCAGATCGTCTAATTCCGAAAAATAAGCGCCGGCGGGAAACCCGTCGGCGCTTTTGCCGAACCTATGGGAAATTACAGACCTGCCTGCTCCAGCAGAGCGGGGATCTTGGACTCCCAGCCCAGGGACATGATATGTACGCCCTGGCAGTAGGGCTTGCACTCCCGGATGATGCGGGCAGCGATCTCAATGCCGGTGATGCCGGCCTTGGCACGCTCCTTGTCGGCAGCCAGCTCGTTGATCAGCTCGTCGGGGATGTGGACACCTGCCACATTCTTGTTCATGAACTTGCACATACCGGCGGACTTGGGGATGATGATACCCACCTGCACGGGCTTGCCGAACTGCTTGGCCTGCTCCATGAAGCGGATGAACTTCTCCGGCTCAAATACGGCCTGGGTCTGGAAATACTCCGCGCCGGCCATGACCTTGCGCTCCATCTTCACAAGCTGCGCGTCCACGGAGTCGCTGCAGGGGGACACCACGGCGCCCTTGGCGAACTTGGGAGGCTCACCCACCAGCTCGTTGCCGCCCAGATCCACGCCCTTTTCCAGCAGGCAGGCGGTGTGCAGCAGGGAGACGGAGTCCAGGTCAAATACGGGCTTGGCCTGGGGATGGTCGCCCATCTTGGTGTGGTCGCCGGTGAGGCAGAGGATGTTCTCAATGCCCAGCATGGCGGCGCTCAGCAGGTCGGATTCCAGGGCGATCCGGTTGCGGTCACGGCAGGTGAGCTGGAAAATGGGGTTCAGACCCGCGTCCTTCAGCACCTTGCAGGTTGCCAGAGAGCCCAGGCGCATCACGGAGGACTGGTTGTCGGTCACGTTGACGAAGTGTACCTTCTTAAGATGCTCTTTGGCTTCTTCCACCATGCCCTCAATGTGAATTCCTTTGGGAGGACCGACTTCCGCGGAAACCGCAAATACGCCGTCGTTGAACAATTCCGTAATTTTCATTGTATATTCACTCCTATCAAAGTCAGTTAGTTGGATTCCTTGGTGGCCTTGGTGACTTCGTCTGTGTTGAAGTCATGAAGCTGGGTGGGGCAGCGCAGGATATCCAGACGGCCCTGTGCCTTCAGGCGCTGGATGATCCGCTCCCAGCCGCAGTCCATTTCGGGGCAGACCTCGCATTTGCCGTCCTTGGTGCCGCCGCAGGGGCCGTTGACCAGGCTCTTGGAGCAGGCGGTGATGGGGCAGATGCCGCCGGTCAGGTTCAGGAAGCACTCACCGCACTGACCGCAGTCATATTCCAGAGGCGTAACGCCCTGGAAGCCGGGCAGAGGCAGGGTGTCGCAGGCAGCGATCACACGCTGATCCTCCAGGTATTCGGCTACGGTCTGGACACCCACACCGCAGGAGAACACCAGGACGGTGTCTGCTTCGGCAATCTCTGCCATATGGGCCTTCAGGCGCAGCTTCATGTTCTCGGGGTTGCAGATGTAGTCGGCGGTGATGACACCCACCACTCTCCCCTGGGCAGCCAGCTCATTTTGCAGAGCCTTGGCCTCCTCCACGGGGAAGCCCACTTCCTTACAGCCGTGGCAGTGGATGAGGAACACCTTGCCCTGGATCAGGGAAGCAAGGGTTTCTTTGGATTTCAGTTTGGTCATTAACATATGTTCTTCCTCCCCTTCCTTACTTCTTCAGCAGAGGCATGACCAGACTCTTGCCGTAGCCGATGGTGGATACCAGCGGGAGTTTGGAGGAGCAGATGTACTCACAGCACTTGCAGGAGAAGCAGTCCATGATGTTCTCCGCCAGCAGCTTTTCGGCATCGCCCAGCACGGCGTACTTGTAGAAGTTCAGCGGCTTCAGCTCCATGGGGCAAACATCCATGCAGCGGCCGCACTTGATGCAGTCCTGAGGCTCGGAATGGTCCGTGTCGATGGCGATGACACCGTTACTGCCCTTGATGATGGGCACATGGGTGTCATTGATGGGAGCGCCCATCATGGGGCCGCCCATCTTGAGGGTCACGTCATCTCCGGTGACGCCGCCGCAGTAGTCAAGCAGCTCCTGGACACTGGTGCCGATTTTCACCATGAAGTTGCCGGGATGGGGGATGTGCTCGCCGGTAACGGTGACAACCCGCTCCACCAGAGGCATACCCTTCTGAATGGCGTCGGAAATGGCCTTGGCGGTGGAGGTGTTGCTGACCACGCAGCCCACATCCGCGGGCAGCTTGCCGGAGGGAACCTGACGGCCCATGACCTTCTTGATCAGCATCTTCTCCGCGCCTTCGGGGTACTGGGTTTTGGCGGGGCAGACCCGGATGTTGTCATAGGGAGCGACCTTTTCCTCCATGACGGCGATGGCATCGGGCTTGTTGTCCTCAATGAGGATCACACCCTCGGGCGCGTTCACCGCCTTCATCATGGCACGCAGACCATAGACGATGTCGTCGGCGTACTCCAGCATGACCCGGTGGTCGGCGGTGAGGTAAGGCTCGCACTCGGAGCCGTTGATCAGCACGGCATCAATGGGCTTGCCGGGCTTCAGCTTTACATAGGTGGGGAAGGTGGCGCCGCCCATGCCTACGATGCCCTTCTCCTTGACGATCTCAATGATCTCGTCGGGAGTCAGCTCTTCCAGGGGCTTGTTGGGCTTCACGGATTCGTGGAGGATGTTCTTGCCGTCATTGCGGATGACGACGCTCATCACACCGGGTCCCCGGTTGGGATGGGTGTGGGGCTCCACAGCCACGACGGTGCCGCTGACGCTGGAGTGGACGGGAGCGCTGATAAAGCCGGCCTGCTCACCGATGAGCTGACCCACCTTCACGGTGTCGCCTGCCTGGACACAGGGATTGGCGGGGGCGCCGATGTGCATGGACAGAGGGATAATGACGGTCTCGGGCTCGGGGAACTTCCGCAGGGAAAGGTGCTCGGTGTATTCCTTGTTTTCCACGGGATGCACGCCGCCGTAGAAGCCCTCAAAGCGGGTTTTCCGGGCTTCTTCCACATAGGCCCGGATGGCATCCACATTGACCCTGGAGTAGTCCCGGAGCTGAACCTCCTGCCCCAGGAATTCCCGGGTTCTGCCCTGCTTCTCCAGACGCTGGCAGATCTTCTCCCAGGCGCAGTCCTTCCGGGGATCCACCTCGCACTTGCCGTCCTTGGCACCGCCGCACTGACCGTTGACCAGGCTCTTGGAGCAGTCCACAATGGGGCAGATGCCGCCGGTGACGTTCAGATAGCACTGGGCGCAGGCACCGCAGGTCTTCTGGGTCAGGGCCATGCCGTGATGACCGGTATAATTCAAAGAGTTGGTTGCCGTGAACACGGGGACGCTGATCCGGTCGGCGACGGTCTGAATGCCGAGACCGCAGGAAATGACCACCACATTCTCGGTGCCCTCGGGAAGAATGCCCGCCAGCTTCTTGTCGGTCTGGACGCTGTTGCAGAGGAAGTCTACATTGGCGGTGCCGGTGATGTGCTTGCCCAGCCCGGCGGCGATGGCGGTAAAGGCACCGCAATCGGGCTCTGACGTGGTGTCGTAGGTTTTGAAGCACTTGTTGCAGGCAACGACAAAGAGGTGATCCTTGTCAGAGAGCAGGGTTTCCAGCTCCTCCTTGCTTTTTAACGCATACTTGGTATAATCCACTGATCTCACCTTCTTATAGATTTGGATCTGGGTTTCTGCTTTCCCGCCGGGAACAGCAGATCCTTTGGATATTATAGCATAAAGAGGAAAGTCTTGTCCAGTATGTACATCCGATTTTTCTGCTTTTTCCGTATGATTTTACCGAAAAAACGGCGGCAGAAGCCTGCCGCCGCCCGCTGATTTGGAGGTGTCTCAAAAACTTATTTGAAAAAGATTTCTGTTTTGTGGCAGTTACATCAATTGCTGCTCGTTGATCATCAGCCGGAACTGCAGTCCCAGCTTTTCCGCCGCTTTTCTGCAAAGGAGCATCCGGTCCATGAAGATCTCACAAAAGTCCATCACCGAGCTGAAGTGGGTGTCGACGGACAGCTTCAGCTTGATGAGGGTGTGGGCTTCGTTGATTTTCAGCTCCGACTTCGTTACCGAATAGTTTACCCGGTCATGAATATCAAACATTGCCGGATCCTTCGGGCGGACTCGGCTTCTGCGGACATCTGCCTTATCCGCCAGGATCAGCGCCGCCGCCAGATAACTGACCGGCTGACCGTTGCCCTCGTCATGGTTGCCGATGGCGGTGGTGATCAGGGCGATTTCCTCCGGCGGGAATCCCATCTTATCCAGCAGCCGGAAAGCCATTACGGCGCCGCTCTGGCTGTGGTCGATGCGGTTCACCAGGTTGCCGATGTCATGCAGATACCCCGCGATCTTTGCCAGCTCCACGGTTCTCGCCGGGCAGCCCAGGGTTTCCAGAATATAGCCTGCCCGCTCTGCCACACAGGTCACATGGGGGAAACTGTGTTCCGTATAACCCAGGGCACCCAGGGACGCGTCCGCCTGGGAAATATATAACCGAATGGCTTCTTCTTTTCGGATCTCCTGATAGGTCATTCATGCTTCCTCCGGGAAAGAGACTTTGACGGTGGTTCCCACACCCGGCGTGCTTTCCACGGTGGTTTTTCCTCCGTGGATCAGAACCGCGTGCTTGACGATGGACAGCCCCAGGCCGGTGCCGCCAACCTCCTTGGAACGGCTCTTGTCCACGCGGTAGAAACGCTCAAAGATGCGGTCAAGATGCTCCCGGGGGATGCCGATGCCGGTGTCGCTTACGGTGATGGCGCGGTCCGCGACGGTGACGGTCACCGTACCGCCGGGACGGTTGTACTTGATGGCATTGTCGCAAAGGTTGTAGAAAATGCCGTGGATCAGCTCCGGAACACCGTGGATTTGGCAGGGGCTGCCCTCCAAAGCCAGGGAAACGCCGCTTTCCGCAGCCAGATCCGCAAGGCTCCGGATCACATTGTCCGCGGATGCGTACAGGTCAACCTCCGACCACCGGAGATCCTTGCCGCCTTCGTCCAGATGGGACAGGCTGATAATGTCCTCCACCAGAGAGATGAGCCGCTGGGTCTCTCCGTAGATCTTTTCCCCAAAGGGCTGCACATCCTCGGGCTTCGCGATGCCGCATTTCAGCAGCTCCGAGTAGCCGGAGATGGCGTGGAGCGGCGTTTTCAGCTCGTGGGACACGTTGGCGGTAAACTCCCGGCGCTGCTGCTCCGCTTTTTCCCGCTGGGTGATGTCGAAAAGCACGATTGCCGCGCCGGAGATGCCGTTTTCGGCGGTGACGGGCGCCGCGCTGATCTGAATGATCTTTCCATGAAGCTCCGTGCGGACATCCGCGTTTTGACCGCCGGATGCCGCCTCCAGGGCATTCTGGAGCGCCGGGTTCCGGCTGACGGTCAGAAGGGAATCGCCAAATCCGGTATGGGGGGCATCCAGAAGGCGCTTTGCCGCCTGGTTGATGGAGAGGATCTTCCCTGATTGATCCAGAAGCACCATACCCTCCTGCATACTGCCCACAATGGTGTCCAGCTCATTTTGCTTCTGCAGCAGGGTGGCTGCCTGCTGCTTGAGCTGGATCTGCTGGCTGTGGATACGGCGCAGCAGCGGCGCCAGCTCGTCGTATTCCCCGTTTTCCAGGGGTTCGTCCAGATTCAGCCGGTTCAGAGGCTCCACAATGCGCCTGGAAAGCCGGCTTGCCAGCACAAAGGACAGTATGGCGGCAACGGCGATGATGATCAGAATCGGCTGGAACATACCGATCAGAAGGGAAATCACGCTGCCGTGGGATATGGAAAGACGGATCACCGTGCCGTCGGAGAGCCGCTGGGCACAGTACAGGGAGCGCTGCATCAGTGTGGAGGAATACCGGGAGCTTTCGCCGAATCCGCCGGCAAGCGCCGCCTGGATTTCTTCGCGCTGCAGATGGTTTTCCATGGCGCCGGAATCGGAGGTGCTGTCATACAGCACGGTGCCGTCGGACGCGATCCAGGTCAGCCGGTACTCCGCCGGATCCAGTCCCCGGAAAAAGTCTCCGCCGGACTGCTCCACACCCTGGGCTGCCAGGGCGGTTTCGGCCCTTAGCTGACCGGCCTGTACAGAGGAAAAGTAGTCATAGAGCACGCCCAGGATCAGCAGCATGGTGACCACAAAAACCGCCAGAGAAGCGGCGCAGACGGCTCTGTAAATTCGTTTCGTCATTCGGCAGCCTCCCAACGGTAACCCACACCACGAATGGTTTTAATATTGTTTCCGGCCGCGCCGATCTTGGTGCGCAGGGACGCGATATGCACATCCACCGTTCTGGTTTCTCCGGGGAAATCATTGTCCCATACGGCGGAAAGCAGGCTGTCCCGGCTGAAAACCGCCCCCGGATTCCGAAGAAACAGGCGCAGCAATTCATACTCCTTCAATGTCAGCTCCACCGTATCGCCGCAGACTCTGACCTCGTGGCTGGTTTCGTTCAGTTCCAGACCGGCGCATTTCAGCACACGGGGCGAGGACGCGGGCTTTGCCCTGCGAAGCACCGCCCGGATCCGGGACATCATCTCCATCATGCCGAAGGGCTTGGCAAGATAATCATCCGCGCCCAGATCCAGACCGATGACCTTGTCGAATTCCGTCCCCTTGGCGGTAGCCATGATGACGGGAATATCCGCGGTAACCACATAGGAACGGAGCTTTTTCAGAATCTCGATGCCGTCCTCATCCGGCAGCATAATGTCCAGCAGGATCAGCTCCGGCTTATCTCCCCGCATTCCTTCCCAGAACGCGGCGGCGTTGGCAAACCCGACGGCCTGAAAGCCCTGGGTTTTCATGGTATAGAGCATCAGTTCCCGGATGCTGTTGTCGTCTTCCACACAAAAGATCATATGGATGCACCTCCTGAAAGGCTGGTTTCCTTCAGCGCGTATTTCCTGCTGAACTGTTCAAATTGCTGGGCGTATTCCCTGTTTGCCCTCCGGACTGCCCGGAGAGACTCGTGCAGGTTCAGATTTCCGAGGCTCATGTCGATGACGCACCCGGCGATGTTGGAGCAGTGGTCAGCCACCCGCTCCAGATTCGTCAGAAGATCCGACCACACAAAGCCCACCTCAATGCTGCATTTTTCCTGCTGCAGCCGGGCGATGTGATTTGCCCGAAGCTGCTCTTTCAGCCGGTCAATGACCTGCTCCAGAGGCTCCACCAACGCGGCGGAAGCGAGATCCTCTTTCGTAAAGGCGTTCAGGGCAAGCTCCAGAACCTCGCCCACTGCCGTTTTCAGAACGGCAAGCTCTTCCGCGGCGGGCGCGGACAGGCGAAGCTCTTTTTCGTTCAGCGCCCCGGCGGATTCCGCCAGATTCACCGCGTGGTCCGAAATGCGTTCCAAATCCCCGATCATGCGCAGCAGCTTTGCCGCCTCGTTGCTGTCCTCGCTGCTGATCTGCCGGGTACTCAGCTTTACGAGGTAGGTGCCGAGAATGTCCTCATAGTGGTCACACAGATCCTCGTCCGCCCGGATTTTCTCACACAAGGCCGGGCTGTAGCGGTCCAGAAGCGCCAGGGAATCCTGGAGAGCGCCGATGGCGCGGGCAGCCATTTCCAATGCCACCTCGCGGCACCGCTCCAGCGCGATGGGAGGGGTTGCCAAAAGCCGCTCGTCCAACTCGATTTTTTCTTCGTTTTTCTGACTCTCGGGAACCAGCTTGCATACCAGCCGCTCCAGCCAGCCGGAAAGGGGCAGCATCAGCACCGTGCAAAGCACATTAAACGCGGAATGGGCGACGGCGATCCCGAAAAGGGACGCGGATTCCAGCAGGAACGCCGGAGCGAACAGCCACCGGACAACCGAAAATCCAACCAGACACATGGCGGTGCCAATGACATTAAAGCACAGATGAACCATGGCTGCCCGCTTCGCGTTTTTGTTCGCGCCAACGGAGGACAAAAGCGCCGTGATGCAGGTGCCGATATTCTGACCCATGATAATGGGAATCGCGGCGCCGTAGCTCACCTGGCCGGTCACAGCCAAAGCCTGCAGAATGCCCACGGACGCGGAGCTGGATTGAATGATGGCGGTGAGCACAGCCCCTGCCAGCACGCCCAGCAGCGGATTTTGGAACAGGAGAAACAGGCTTGTGAACTCCGGCACGTCTCTCAGCCCGGAAACCGCGCCGGACATGGTTTCCATTCCGAACATCAGGGTGGCAAAGCCCAGCAGGATCATGCCCGTATCCTTCTTCTTCGCGCTTTTGCAGAACAGGTAAAGCACAATGCCGATGAGCGCCAGAACGGGGACAAAGGCGCTGGGCTTCAAAAGCTGAACCCACATGGTTTTGCTGTCAATTCCCGCCAGGCTCAGCACCCACGCGGTCACGGTTGTTCCCACGTTGGCGCCCATAATCACATGGATGGCCTGCTTCAGTGTCATCAGGCCGGAGTTTACAAAACCGACAACCATAACCGTCGTCGCGGAGGAGCTTTGGATCACGGCGGTGACGCCAAGCCCGGTGAGAAGCCCGGCGAGCTTGCCGGTTGTCATCTTTCCCAGCAGACTGCGGAGCTTTCCGCCCGCTCTGCGCTCTAAGGACTGTCCCATCAGGCTCATGCCGAACAGAAACAGGCTCAGTCCTCCCAGTAATGTCAGTACATGAAATATATCCATACGACCGTTCCTTTCTTTGGTGTACGGATATATTTTATATTGTGTAAATCAAATCCACTATCAGAGTCTTGTAAAATTCGTGTAAAGTGGCTTTACAATCAGACGGCGCCAATCGTCCCGGTAATGGAAAACAGCACCCACTTGGCAATGTTGACCGCGTGGTCGCCGATGCGCTCGAAATACTTCGCGATCATCAGCAGATCCACCAAGGCCTCGCCGTTGGAATCCGGCTGCTTGATCAGGGCGATCAGCGCGGATTTGCAGTCGTTAAACAGAGCGTCCACCACATCGTCATATTCTATCACAGATGCCGCGGTTTTTCTATCCTGTTTTACAAAAGCGTCCATACTTTCCGTGACCATTTTGATCACCGCGGCTGCCATTTCCCGGATCGGCAGGGACTCCGGGATGCGGGTAATGTGTCCCATGGCGACGATCTCCGCGAAATCCGCGGACTGTTCGCCGATGCGCTCCACATCCGTCACCATTTTCAGGGCTGCGGAGACCGTGCGCAGATCCTTTGCCACCGGCTGCTGGTGCAGCAGGAGCCGCAGGCAGATGGCCTCAATATCCCGCTCCTTCTGGTTGATCTGATTCAGCAGCTCCGGCAGTTCATTTGCCATATCGGTATCGCAGGAAATCAGGGACTTGGACGCCTTGGCGATGGCGGTCTCACAGAGCATTCCCATGGTGATCATTTCCCTGTTCAGCGCTTCAAGCTGCATATCCAATCGTGAACGCATATTATCCGAACCTCCCCGTAATGTAATCTTCCGTGCGCGGATCCTTTGGCGTGGCGAACATCACGTCTGTGCGGTCAAATTCCACCAGCTCACCCAGCAGGAAGAAGGCGCAGCGGTCGGAGACACGCACCGCCTGCTGCATATTGTGGGTGACCATGACCACGGTGTATTGTTCCTTCAGCTTCACCGCCAGTTCCTCGATCCTGCCTGTGGAGATGGGGTCGAGGGCGGAGGTGGATTCGTCCATCAGCAAAATATCCGGCTGCACCGCCAATGCCCGCGCGATGCACAGCCGCTGCTGCTGACCGCCGGACAGCCCCAGCGCGGAGGTTTTCAGGCGGTCCTTCACCTCGTCCCAGATGGCGGCATCCCGCAGGGATTTCTCCACGATCTCGTCCAGCTTTGCTTTGGAGCGGATCCCGTGGATCCGGGGGCCGTAGGCGATGTTGTCGTAGATGCTCATGGGGAAGGGGTTGGCCTTCTGGAACACCATGCCGACCCGCTTTCGCAGCCAGGTCACATCCACCGAGGGATCGTAGATGTTGTTCCCGTCATACAGCACTTCCCCGGTGATCTTCACGCCGGGAATCAGATCCTGCATCCGGTTCAGTGTTTTCAGAAAGGTGGATTTCCCGCAGCCCGAGGGGCCGATCAGGGCGGTGATCTCGTTGCGGGGCAGATCCACACTGACATCGCGCAATGCCTGCTTCTCTCCATACCAGAGATTCAGATTCTTGATTCGCATAATCGGTTCCATAACTACCTCTTTAATTTCTTTCCGGCCCAGGCCGCGCTGAAATTGATCAGCAGGGTCAGCACCATCAAAATCACCGCGATGGCAAAGGCCACATCGATCTTGCCCTGCTCGCTGGCATAGACATAGAGGGCAACGGTCAGGGTTGCCGAGGACGAACGGAGCGCCTTGACAAAGCCCTGCAGCTTCAGCCCGAAGCCGGCGGTAAACAGCAGCGCGGCGGACTCTCCCACGATTCTTCCCACTGCCAGGATACAGCCGGTGACGATGCCGTCCACCGCGTTGGGCAGCACCACGGTGCGAACCATGTGCCACTTGCCGGCGCCCAGCGCCAACGCGCCTTCCCGGTAGGCCTGGGGCACGGTTTTCAGGCTCTCCTGGGTGGTGCGGAGGACGGTGGGCAGAATCATCATCACCAGGGTCAGGCCGCCTGCCAGAATACCGGCGCCCAGACCGCAGAACTGCACGAAAATCAGCATTCCCACAAGACCGAAAATGATAGAGGGAATGCCGGTGAGGGTTTCCGCCGCGAACTCGATGACGGAAACGACCCCTGGATTCCGGGCGTACTCCGTCAGATAGACCGCCGCGCCGACACCCAGCGGCAGGACGATCACCATTGCCACAAGGATGATGTAGAGGGTATTCACCAGGTTCGGCAGGATGCCGATGGTGTCCCGGATGTAGCTGGTCTGGGTGGAGAGCAGCTCCCAGGTGAGGTATGGGATCCCGCGGCAAAAAATATACCCGATGAGAAACAGCAGCAAGGCCACGGTCAGGCCGGAGGCCAGGTACAGCCCCGCTCTCACCGCCGTGTTCCACAGGCGTCTTCTTTTCTCAAAGCGCATTCGCATTCCCCTTTTTGATGAACAGATTCAGCAGGACGTTGATGAGCATGATGAACAGGAACAGCGTCAGACCGATGGAGTACAGCGCCTGCTGGTGCAGGGAGCCCACCGCCGCGTAGCCCATTTCGCTGGCGATGGCGGTGGTCATGAACCGCACCGGTTCCAGCAGCCCCGGCATATTGGGGACATTGCCCGAGACCATGATGATGGCCATGGCTTCTCCGATGGCTCTGCCCACACCCAGCACCACAGCCGTGGCAATGCCGCTCCTGGCGGCGGGAATGCTGACATAGAACCAGGTTTCCGTTTCCGTGGCGCCCAGCGCCAGGGAGGCGTCCTCATACTCCCGGGGCACGGCGCGCAGCGCGGTTTCCGCCACATGGATGATGGAGGGCAGGATCATGACGGCAAGCACAAGAATGGCTGCCAGAAGGGTGGCGCCGGAGGACAGGTGAAACAGCTTTGTGATTCCCGGCACCAGGACGATCATGCCCACCAGACCGTAGACCACGGAGGGAATACCGGCAAGAAGCTGCGCCGCCGTCCGGATGACATTCGCAGTCTTTTCCGATGCCGCCTTGGCAAGGAATACGGCGGTCAGCAGCCCGATGGGAATTCCGATCAGGATCGCCCCGGCGGTGCCGGAAATGCTGGTCAGAATGAAGGGCAGAATGCCGTAGGAGGGTTCCTCCGTCTTGGCGGCAGGCAGCCAGGTCTGCCCAAAAAAGAAATCCGAAATTCCGATTTTTCCGATTGCCGGCAGGCCGGACAGGATCAGGTAGACCGAAATGCACAGCACAAAGCCTACCGTGAGAATGCCGCAAAGGAGAAAGAGCAAATTCATGCCCTTCTCCAATGCGATCTGTTTTGGGGATTTTGTTTTCATGTTACTTCGCGGTGGGAACCGCGCCGGCCTTTTGGATCAGCTCGGCGGCATCCGAAGATGTGATGTAATCCAGAAATGCTTGTGCCGCGTCGCTGAGCTTGCCGTCCTTCCTGGTGATCAGGTTGAAGGGACGCTGGATCACATAGCTGCCGTTTGTGATGTTCTCCGCGGTGCAGGCAACGCCGTTTACGGTGAGAACCTTGATGCCGGTCTGCCCTTCCACGGAGGCAAAGGAAGCGTAGCCGATGGCGTTTTCGCTGCGCTGAACCGCGGTGATGACCGCGCCGGTGGAGGTCAGTTCCTGCTTGAGGACACACTTGTCGGCGGTTTTCGTGATGGATTCAAAGCCGTCGCGGGTGCCGGAACCGGCTTCACGACCAATGCAGGCGATCTCACCGCTGCCGCCGAAGTCCGCCCAGCTCGTATTTGCACCGGTGAAGATCGCGGCGATCTGCTCCACGGTCAGATCCTCCACGGGACAGTTCTCGTTGACAATGATCGCGATGCCATCCAGCGCCAGGGTGGTGGAGACCAGACCCTTTGCCGCTTCCTCGTCTTTCAGATTCCGGGATGCCAGACCGATATCACAGGTTCCGTTGGCGACGGCCTCAATGCCGGTGCCGGAGCCGGTGGCGTCATAGGTGACGGTTATGCCGGAATTGTCGTTCATAAACTGCTCGGACAGGATCCCGATGACCTTCTCCATGGAAGTGGAGCCGTTGGTGGATACGCTGCCGGACTTCTGACTGCCGCAGCCTGCAAGAGCCGCTGCCACCAGAAGGACAGCCAGCACCGTACTTACGATTCGTTTCATTTTCATCTCTCCTTGGATTGTATTCGTGTATTCTTTCTGAACCACGACTTCATACTACAGAGGGAAAATCAAATCCACTATCCGGAAACTGTAAAACCTTCGTAAAATTAAACAGGACGCAGCCCCGGACGGGGCTGCGCCAGCGTGTAAAAAGACCGTATCATTCCAAGGGATAACGCAAGGTTTTATTTCAAAACAATAAAAGCTTTTTCCAATACCCGGTTCACCACATCCACGATCTTTTTGCTCAATGCCGGGATTTTTATCGCTTTTGCGATATTGCTTCTCACGAACTCAACCAATAAACCCGATAGAAAGATGAACATTGCGAAAGCAAAAGCATACACTACACCCATAACAAGGTTCGATTTTGCCACAAACGCAAACCTTCCGTTCAAACAGGTGTTCCATATTACCGGATTGAGCTGGAACAAATAAATACCAAAAACCAACGGAGAAAGCTTTGAAATGATGGTACCCTTCAGCCGAAGCCTTGAAAAAAGGATCACCAGGATGAAACCGCTCATCAATACCGTCGGAGACACATAACTCGTCAACTGTCCCCTTTCCAGGTAAACGTGAAAACCCCATGTCAATAAAACGCAAATTGCCCACAGCAAGATAAGCGTGATGGTCTTTTTCCGCTCAAATATTTTCCCTCTCCTTGCAAATGCGCCGATACAATATAACACCATCAGCCATAATGTCGAGTATCCGCCTTGTGTCTTAAAAGCGTCTGACAAAAATCCCATACAGGAAAACAGGGAAAAAAGCACGAAAAACGCTGCTTTCGCGGTTTTTTCATCTGTTGCAAAAACAAATCGATTGATCATCGGGATGGCGAAATAAAGCGCGAAAAAGGCCGTAAAATACCAAAACTTTCCAAAGGTGACCGGCAACGCGCATTTGATGATATCTGCCTTTTCCCAAACAGGATTCAGCCCTGGGATGGTAAACAGCATAGTAAGCACAAACGAATAGAAAAAAGCCTGAAACCACATATCTGCCAGCTTTTCATACTTGCGAGGCTGATCGGTTGCCGTATATCCGCTGATAATCGCGAATCCATCCACCGCGCAATAGGAGATCGTGCCTAAGAGCCAATAGGTTTTGTACGCTGCCGTTCCCGTCTGGCACGCGTTCAAAATTCCCCCCTGAGCTAAAGTATGTAACATACACACCATATACATCAAGACGAAACGAAGAAGGTCTATCCCATAATTTCGCTCATTTTTCATAAAGCCTCTCCTTTTTTCGACGAAGATCTCCGTATGGTAATTATATGAGATTTTTCAGGTAAATCAATACGGGAGCATGGATGTTTGTTTTTTATGGAGAAAAACCTTACTGACTGCGCTTCCCGATTTTGGAAACAGCGAATCAGTAAGGTTTTGTGTCAAAGAAAAATGTTATTCAACGAGGATTGCGGCAAGGGTTGCCAATGATGACCGTACTTGGCCTGGAACCCGTAAAACCCTATTCAAACGCATTTTTAAGTTTCTTTTTTGGCTTATTTATGCTCTAAATATTATGCCAAAGGGCTCTTTTGACACTTATTATCTGCTTATTATTTCATTCTTAATAATTTCTGCTGCAAAAATGTTGCAATACCGCTTGCGGAATCGTGTCACTTGGCTTTCATCTCAAGCCAAGACGAATAGCCAATTCATCAAGATAATCGATATGTCCGTGATTTGCTCCATATAAGGTCACATAACCGTCTTTTTCGGCTGTTATATCCTGACCCATATAAACAACTCGTTCCCCTTTTTTGAGATACTGCTTATGTCCGTTAATCATGGCGTCATTATGTTCAGCAACAGCAGATTGATAATATGCATTGAACCGTTCTCTTGCCTTTTCCATGTTGCCAAGATGACCGTAAATCATACATTCTTCCAAAAGAATAAGATGATGCTCCAGATTATCTAGCAAAGGATAATCTTTTCTATTTGCAAGGATGGCATTTCGGCTGTTTAAGTCTTCATAAGCAGGCAAAACATATTGGTCTATTTCATCAATAATATTTTTTATGATTTTGTCTGTTTTCCTGTGAAGGTCATACCAAGTTTCCTGTTTGCCGCTGACGATGCCAAGTCTGGAACGAATCGTACATTCATATTCGTGGTAATATTTTTTGTTTTCGGCTTGCGGTTGAAAAACTCTTTCAGAACATTCCGGAATGCGAATACCTAAATTCACGCAAAGAAGTCCGCCCATCCCGTGTGTCGGCATACCGCTTTGGAAATGAATCACTTGCGATATATCTTCCGAAACAAAACGATGAAGCGTTCTTCCGTGCTTTTCGAACCCATACGGTTTGATATGCGCATAAACCGCAGACTCAATTTCATCAACTATTTGAGTTGAATTAATATCCTTTTTCTCTTTCAAAAAATCAAACACTGCACCACGCCCTTTTTCTTACTTGATAACCACTTGCAACTATTCCATTTTTCAAATTATACGTCACTCGTTGCAAAAGTGTTGCAGAACCGTTTTCGTCAAAGCATAAAGTGCCCGAAAGCCCTTTGTTTCCAAGGGTTTCCGGGCACTTGTAAGCCAGTAGATATTATTCAAACTCTTTTTCGGGACCATTGTTTGGCTTATTTATGCCCTAAATAGTATCCCAAACGGCAATTTTGAACCCATTTTTCCACCCATTATTTTATTTCTCCAAATTTTTGTTGCAGAAAATGTTGCAAAATGGACTGCGGAATAGTGTCGGGCGGTTGTGCGGTTATCGGCTCTCACCGGTTAGCACACTTGTGTGAATCTGAATTTTATCTATTAAGTTATTCTTGCGTAAAAGCTCCTCGACTTTTTCTCTGAAATCATCGGAAGCAAAAGGAGACAGCGTAATAATCAAATTCTCCAAACAAGCATCTGACAATTTAACATATACATATTCATCGCTTGGCGTTAAGTATTGTAGCTCTCTCCCATTTGCTCTGAACTCCAAGCACTTTGTTCTAATTGCGACACGAAGTCTGGTTTCTTCCTCCGAATCCCATTCGATGTACTTAAATCTTCCTTGATGATGCTCAATGTTCTCTAAATTTTGATTCCTTGATATATACATCACATCGATTAAACTGACATCGTATATTCCCCACATTTCTGAAGAAATAACATCCACGAAAGAAGATTCTGGTATAGTTTCCTTGCAAATAGATAGCTGTTCCTTTTCGCACATTGCATCTGGATGTATTGGTAATTGACAAAGCAATCTTGCGTCGAGCGATAGTCTTACCCCTGTTGAATCACCCTTAGCGTATGTTTTCCAAAAGAAATATGATTCAGATTCTCTATGCGTAAAGCAAGACACGAAAACTTTCTTTTGCCATAACTCTAGCATGCACGCATTTTCTACGGTATCGTTTAATAAATCAATTCGTGTTAGCCGCAGAGACTTGTTGCTTATGATTTTGTCCAGCGCAGCAAGCGTCGTGTATTGATGAACAAGGGTATGTCGGTTAGCTTGATAAACTGCATTTTCATAGCTATACTGTTCCATTATTTCCTCTTTCTTGCACATTTTGGACAACCTTTGCCTTTCAACAGATTTCCGGGCAGTGCTGACCATTCATGGCTGCAAATGTTACACTGACACATAACTTTTTGTGTTGAAACCTCATACTTACTTAATAGTTTTACTTGCGGATTAATTGAATGAAGTTCTGACTCAAACTGCGAATGGCTTTTCCGTTTTGCTTTACCCCTGTTAGCACTTGCACACTTAGGGCATCCATGTCCTTGAAGCAAGCTATTGGCTGTCGGACTCCACGAATGACCACATATTGTGCATTCACATCTTATTTTATTCCAAGCACCAGTATATTCGCCTACAACCACAACATCGTTATGAATGCTTAAGACTTTGTTTTTGAATTCATCTGTTGTTATTCTACGCGAACTGTCATAGGCTGTTTTGATAATACAAGCCCACTGAGAAGAAGAGATTTCATAATCAATATTTGCCAAGCGCAATAAATCTTTAATCAAGTTTTGAAGTGCCTGAAGATCATTTTCAAATCCCAAGGTTTCTTTTACACACAAGCAGTCTTCATCAAACGGAGGCCTAGCATCATTATAGTCGGAATATATTGTAATCAAACGAACACCTAGTTTGCTGCATAATGCTCTTTTTGATCTATCATTTTTTACTTTGCTCTCGTGCCATTTCCAAGATCCTGGTTCGATAGCTAACTTCATTGCAGGAATATAAATATCCAACTCTTTTCCTATCGCAGATCTATTACGAGATAAAACTTGTTCTTCTCCCAAAATCAATCCAAAAACTGCAAAAATAACTTGCTCTATAAATGATGTAGTAGAATGATAACACTTAGGACATCCGCTTCCGTTTAATAAACCATTTGGTTTTACAGTCCAAATATGACCACATCTTAAACACTTACATTTCACTGGAATAGCTGAACGCTGATATTCACCTACAACTTCAACAAACGGATTTAT
>JBJDYP010000065.1:0-34853 GCA_051867435.1 Faecousia sp. | reverse complement strand
CCTTAAGTCGGCTTCTTTGTCACTTTCTTGCCGAGACAAGAAAGTGAAATATACATTACAAAGTACATCTTTTTCTTTCTTCCGCACGGGTCAGAACGTAAGCACAAGGGAGTACGGATTGCCACGCCAGCGTGCGCGCTGGCTCGCAATGACGTGGGAATTTGGGAGCCGGGCGCTGCCCGCCCGCCGGTTACATCAGCCACGAACCGTCGCCGGCTTTGGCGGTCAGCTTCCCGTTTTCCACAAATCCCATCTTCTCCAGCCAGCACTGGAACGGCGGGATCGCCGTCTTTCCCGTCAGCTCCCGCAGGGTCGCCGTCTCCCGGAAGCCCGTGGTCTGGTAGTTCAGCATGATATCGTCCCCATGGGGAATGCCCATGAAATAGTTGCACCCCGCCATGGTCAGCAGCGCCGCCAGATTCTCAATGTCGTTCTGATCCGCCTTCATATGGTTGGTGTAGCAGGCGTCGCAGCCCATGGAGATCCCGGTGAGCTTGCCCATGAAATGATCCTCCAGACCTGCCCGGGTCACCTGCCGGGCATCGTAGAGATACTCCGGGCCGATGAAGCCCACCACCGTATTCACCAAAAAAGGAGAAAAATGCCGGGCAAAACCGTAGCACCGTGCCTCCATGGTCACCTGATCCGTGTCATAATGGGCATTGGAGGACAGCTCACTGCCCTGACCCGTCTCAAAATACAGCACATTGGGGCCTTCCGCCGTGCCGTCCCGGAGCACAAGCTGCCGGGCTTCCTCGATGGTGGCGGCATTGAAGCCGAAGGCCGCGTTTCCCGCTTCGCTGCCGGCGATGGACTGGAAGATCAGATCCGCCGGCGCGCCGTCACGGATGGCCTTCATCTGGGCGGTCACATGACCCAGCACGCAGATCTGGGTGGGGATCTGCCACTTTTGCCGGATCTCGTCAAAACGGCGGAGGATCTTCCCCACCTGCTCCGGGGAATCCGTCACCGGGTTCAGTCCGATCACCGCGTCACCCGCGCCGAAGCTCAGCCCCTCCAGCACGGAGGCCGTGATGCCATCCGGGTCGTCGGTGGTGTGGTTGGGCTGGAGCCGGCAGGACAGGGTGCCCGGCAGACCGATGGTGGTGTTGCAGTGAGCCGTCACCGTGATCTTGGAGGCAGCGTAAATGAGATCCAGATTGCTCATCAGCTTCGCCACGGCAGCCACCATCTCGGAGGTCAGCCCCCGGCTGATCTTGCGGATGTCCTCTCCCGTGGTGGTCTCGGACAGGATCCACTCCCGAAGCTCCGACACCGTCCATCCCCGGATTTTCTCATAGACCTGCCGGTTGATGTCGTCCTGGATGATCCGTGTGACCTCATCCTGTTCGTAGGGCACCGCCGGATTTTCCCGCAGATCCCCCAGGGTCAGCGCGGACAGCACCACCTTGGCTGCCACCCGCTCCTGGGCAGACCCGGCGGCAAGCCCCGCCAGTTTATCCCCGGTTTTTTCCTCGTTTGCCTTGGCAAGCACCTGTTTGATGTCCCGAAAGGCATAGGTTTTTCCCAAAAGTCTGGTTTTTAACAGCATTTCATAACCTCTTTTCTACGTTTCCCCCAGCACCAGGGTCTTGACCACCAGGGGCAGGGCACAGCCCACCGGCGATCCTACATCCAGGTAGCACTCTCCGGTGAGCCGCACCCGGTCCACGCACAGAACCGGCACCCCGGGCAGCCGCAGCGCCATGCTCTGTCCCAGCGCCTTTGCCATGTCCTGCTCCAGGGCGATGAGCACCGGGTTGCCCTGCCGGATCTGTTCCCGCAAGCCCCGGGAAAGGGCCTGCGCCATGTCCTGGATCCTGGAAAATCCGGGCGCGGAAAATCCGGGGAGCGAAAGCACCACGGGACGGTTTTCTCCCTCTCTGGCCTGCTCCACCCGGCGCTCCACCAGCGCCGCCAGCGCCTCCGGCGGCTGCTCCTGCTCCGGCGCGGAAAGCCGCGCCACCGGAAGGTTCTTCATGGGCAGCTCCACGTCCCGGTAAAACACCGTGCTGCCGGATAACTGGGCGCTGTGGCAGCCCGCGCCGATGACCGTTGCCCGGATGGTCTCCTGCCCGAGAAAGAATTTTCCCCGGCACAGCCGGCTTTCCCGGATCCCCTGTCCCAAAAGGGGGCCAATG
Organism: Faecousia sp.; assembly: GCA_051867435.1. Classification (GTDB taxonomy): domain Bacteria; phylum Bacillota; class Clostridia; order Oscillospirales; family Oscillospiraceae; genus Faecousia. The sequence continues at coordinate 32,712 of JBJDYP010000065.1, read as the reverse complement.
TCCCCGAACCTGTCCCAGGGAATACGGTTTCCGATGCAGTCCGCCACACCCCCGGAAAAGGACAGGGCAATTTCTCCCGGCGGCACAGAAACCTGCCGGTTTGTGATCAGCGGTTCCGGCAAATCCGGCGCTTCCCCCAGTCCTGCCGCCGCTTCCAGCGCCCGAACCAGCAGGGAAACGGTGGGTTCCAGCCGCTCCGGGCTGGCTTCTTCCCCCAGGCGCAGGTCGGTCAGACCCTCCAGCACCGGGGAAAGATAGGTGACGCGCCTGTTTTCATCAAATTTCACCAATCTGCCGCCCACATTCAGGCAGCCCGTTTCCCGGATCTGCCCCTCGGTCAGCAGGGCAAGGTTGGAGGTACCGCCGCCGATGTCCATGTGCAGCACGGGGATCCCCAGCCTTTCGCTCAGCCGGTCGGCACCGGCGCCCCGGGCAGCCAGTACGCTCTCCAGATCCGGCCCTGCCGTCGCCACCACGAAATCCCCCGCCAGATCCGACAGGCTGTGCAGAACCGTCCGGGCGTTTTCCTTCCGGGCGGTCTCCCCGGTGATGATGATGGCGCCGGTGTCCACCATGTCCCGGGTCAGTCCCGCCTTTTCATACTCCGCTTCCACGAGCTTCCGCAGGGCGACGCCGTCCACATGGGCTTCATCCAGCAGCGGCGTGAAATGCACCGGGCTGCGGTAGACCACCTGCCGCTCCACGATCTCCATCTCCGGCACCGCAAAGGCGGATGCCCGGTTTTCCACCTTCAGCCGGGATAGGATGAGCTGGGTGGAGGTGGTGCCCACATCCAGACCCACGCTCCGCAGCTCATTCACGGCCCGTCACCTCTTCCAGAATCTTGCGGAGCATGAAATCCTCGATTTTCATGGGATTCGCGGCGCAGCAGGGATCCTTCAGCGCCGCCGCAACGATCTGCTCCGTTGCCCGCCACACATCCCGGGGGCGGATGCCGGCTTCCGCCAGAGTCGCGGGCAGCTTCAGATCCCGCCGCAGCCGGATCAGCCCGTTTTTCAGGGAGCGCAGAGCCATCGCGTCAGCGCTGCCGCCCAGCCCTGCCGCTCTTGCCAGCCTGGCGTACCGATCGCCGCAGGCCGGGGCGTTGCAGGAGATGACCGCGGGCAGCAGCACCGCGTTGAGCTTGCCGTGGGACACATGGAACATCCCGCCCAGGCTGTGAGCCATGGCATGGCACAGTCCCAGCCCCGCCTGGGTGAACGCCATGCCCGCCATGGTTGCCGCCGTGTGGATGGGCAGTCTGGCATCCCGGTTGCCGGAAAAGGACGCGGGCAGCATGGCAAACGCGGTGCAGAACGCGTCCCGGGCCAGGGCATCCGTAATGGGAGACGCGTCCGCCGCCACATAGGCTTCCACCGCGTGGGTCAGCACGTCAAACCCCGCGTCCGCGATCAGCCCCTGGGGCAGGTCGGTGAGCAGCTCGCTGTCCAGAATGGCAATGTCCGGACGCAGCCGGGGATCCACCAGCGGGTGCTTCACCCGCTCATGGGTCAGAATGGCGAAGTCCGTCACCTCCGACCCGGAGCCGGAGGTGGTGGGAATCGCCACAAAGGTGGCCTCCACCCCGGAAAAATACCGCATCGCCTTGGCACAGTCCATGGCGCTGCCGCCGCCCAGAGCAACGATCACATCCGGGGCAAACTCCCGGAGGCATTTGGTGCCCTCCGCCGCCAGCTTCACCTCCGGGTCGGGCTTCACCCCGTCGAACACCGAAACCTCCTGTGCCTGAGCCTTCCCCGCGATCCGCTGGGCCATGCCGTTTTGGGCAAAGAAGGGATCCGTCACCAGAAACAGCCGCTTCGCGCCCAGCTCCCCCAGCGCGTCCACCGCGCCCGGGCCGGAAATAATCTTCGTATTGCAGAAAAATGTATTCACTTCGCCACCGCCTTTTCTCCCGTAGTATTTCCCAGCGGCACCAAATCATGTATGAATTTTTGGTTCTTTTCAGAAAGCTGCCGCGTACAATGGCATTGAAGGAAGGGGTGATACCATGACGGAGGAACAAAAACTGCCCCACAAGCTGACTCTCAGCGAGCGCAGGGTGCTGCAGGTCAGCGGCGTGACGGAGGTGGTGCGGTTTGAGGATACGGTGGCGGTGTTGAAGACGGCGCTGGGCACACTGGTGGTGCAGGGCAAGGATCTGCAGCTCAAAAATCTGTCCCAGGACGGGGGAAATGTGGCTGTGGAGGGCACCGTGACTGCCCTTGCCTATGAGGAACCCCGGCTGTCCGGCTGGAAGGGCCGTCTGTTCGGATGATTCCCCCGGCGGAATCGGCCCGCAGGCTGATTGCAGCGGCGCTTTTCGGCTGCGCCCTCGGTCTGGTCTATGGCTTTCTCCGGCCCCTGCGGAAAAAAAGCGCCGCTTTCGGCGATGTGGTCTTCCTTCTCGTCTTTCTGCTTTGTCTGGTGGAGCTGGATTTCGGTGTCTGCGGCGGCGATCTGCGTCCCTGGGAGCTGTCCATGGTGCTTCTGTCGCTGACGGTGTGGGAGCTGACCGCAGGGCTGCTGCTTCGTCCCCTGTTTTTCGGTTTTTGGGGGGCAATCGCCGGGATTTTCCGCCCGATTTTGTCAATTGGGAAAAAAATCCAAAAAAAATTTCGGAAAATTGCAAAATTTCTCTTTGCATCCGGGAAAAAATGGGTTACAATACTAGGGAAGCTCGGAATAAATCAGCAAGAGCTGGCGGCGGAAGATTTTGGCTCAGCCGCAGACGATTTGTTCAGAGATTCCCTAAGGAAACAACACCGCGGTAAGCGGAACAAGGTCGGAGGCGCACACCATGAAGGAGCTGGACAAGCTGCCTTTCCGTCTGCACTATCGGAAGGCAGGTTCCCTGATCAAGATCGCGTTGATCGCAGCCATCGCGTTGACTACGGCGGCGCTGCTTTCCCTGCGGATCAATCAGTGGATCACAGACGCAAATATCGACGCACTGCGCGGTCAGGCGGCAGCTCTGGAGCAGGAAACCGCCGATCTGAAGCAGGCGGTGGATGAGCTTGGCACCCTGGAGGGTGTCCGGCGCGTTGCGGAGGAAGAGCTGGATCTGGTGGATCCCGACACCGTCATTATCAAGACCCAATAGTATGGAGGAAACAGGAAAATTTATGGAGATCACCGTTGGAGCAATTTTAGAGGGTAAAGTAAAGTCCATCACCAATTTCGGTGCGTTTATCTCTCTGCCCGACAACAAAACCGGCATGGTACATATTTCGGAAGTTGCCAATGCCTACGTCAGTGACATTCGCCAGCATCTCACCGAGGGACAGGATGTAAAGGTCATGGTCATCGGTGTGGATCCTTCCGGCAAGGTCAATCTGTCCATCAAGCGGCTGGAGCCCAAGCCCCAGCGGGAAAACGCGCCCCGAAATGGCGGCTTCCGTGGCAATGATGCCCAGAACCGCGGCCAGTCTCAGCAGGGACGCCGTGCCTCTGCCGCGCCGGTGCCCCCTCCCGCGCCCAAGACTGCGGATCAGCTCTTTGAGGAGAAGCTGAAGCAGTTTATGACGGAATCTGACAGCAAGATTTCCTCCATCCGGCAGTACTCCGAGCACCGCACCAAGAGCAGAAAGCGCTGAAAAACATGACAGGGACTGCAAAGCAGTCCCTGTTGCTGTAAATTTTGGGGTATCAATCAGGAGAAAAAATGTTATGTCAACTGTTGTAATCACCGGCGGGTCCCGGGGAATCGGCGCTGCCGCCGTCCGTGCCTTTGCCGCCCGGGGCGACCGGGTGTTCTTCCTCTACGAAAAGGAACATGAAGCCGCCAAATCCGTTGCCGCCGAGACCGGCGCCACAGCCATCTGCGCGGATGTGGCGGACAAAGCCGCCGTGGAAGCCGCCTTTGCCCGGATCGACCGGGTGGATGTGCTGGTCTGCAACGCGGGCATCTGCCACTACGGACTTCTGTCCATGATGGAGGAAGCCGCCTGGGACCGGATCTTCGATGTGAATGTGAAGGGCATCTACCACTGCGTCAATGCCGCCATGCCCTCCTTCCTCCGCAGTCACGCGGGCTGCGTCATCACCGTGTCCTCCATGTGGGGACAGGTGGGAGCCTCCTGCGAGGCAGCCTATTCCGCCACCAAAGCCGCAGTTCTGGGTCTGACCAAGGCGCTGGCCAAGGAGCTGGGGCCATCGGGCATCCGGGTCAACTGCGTTGCCCCCGGGGTGATCCTGACGGATATGTGCGCCACCGTGTCCCCGCAGGTGCTGGAGGAGCTTCGGGAGGAGACCCCCCTGGGGCGCAACGGCACACCGGAGGATGTGGCACAGGCCATGGTTTACCTGGCGGACGCGCAATTTCTCACCGGCGCGGTGATCCCCGTCAACGGCGGGTTTGTAATTCATTGATTGATACTCATTCTTAAAAAATCCTTCAATATCAGCTTGGTCTATTGGTGCAATACTGCGTTATCGTCACTTGCCATACATACAGTATGGCGGCGCTCCTCTGCCTTGTCTTGCCCCAATATACCTGCGCTGCTATTTGAATTCTTTTATTAAGAATGAGTATGAAAAAGCAGTGATTTCCCAGGAAATCACTGCTTTTTTTATCCAATTTTTTCGTTTTTCAGCCGTTTTTCCAGGGTGGCCGCGTTGTAGGCGGTGAGGTACACCCGGGTGAGCCCATATTCTGCCGTGACGACAAAGGCTTTTGGCAGATCGTCGCAGGGCACCACCAATCCGTCCTTTTCCGCTTTCTCCAGAAATGCCCGGGTTCGGGCAGAGGTGGTGGTATTGTCCAGGTCGAAGATCCCCACAATGGAGGATGCCCGGACTGCCATATCATTGCCGATAGAAAGGTACATACGCGCATTTCCTCCAGGGTTTTCTTTCGGGACGGGGGTTACGGATTGCCACGGAGTAGTGCGACACTGGCTCGCAATGACATGGTAACTTGATAGCCTTGTGCCGCTGAACCGCTGCATCATAACCTATCAGGTTCGCTTCGCACTGCCGGAGAAGCGGCGGGGGATTCTTAAGGGGGCGCATTTGCTCGAAGCGCCCCTTAAGTCGGCTTCTTTGTCACTTTCTTGCCGAGACAAGAAAGTGAAATAAACACTACAAAGTACATTTTACATTTACTTCCGCACGGGTCAGAACGTAAGCACAAGGGGATGCGGATTACCGCTGTTGGAACCCTTATAATCCCTTGATTTTCTGCCACTGGGCCACCGCCAGGGCATCGCAGCGCTCGTTTTTCGGGTTTGCCGCGTGCCCTTTGACCCAGTGGTAGCGCACCTCATGGCGCTTGGTCAGATCCAGAAGAACCTCCCACAGATCCGGGTTCAGAGCCGGCTGCCGGTCGGATTTCACCCAGTTTTTCTTCCGCCAGCCCCAGGCCCAGCCCTTTTCCAGGGCATCGATCACATACTTGGAATCGGAATACAGCTCCACCACGCAGGGCTCCTTCAGCTTTTCCAAAGCCCGGATCACGGCGGTCAGCTCCATGCGGTTGTTGGTGGTGTTGGCTTCCCCGCCGGAGATCTCCAGCTCGTGTCCGTTGTAGCTCAGAATCGCGCCCCAGCCGCCGGGGCCGGGGTTCCCGGAGCAGGCGCCGTCGGTGTAGATCTCAACGGTCTTCACGCTTCGGTCTCCTGCTCTTCCTCCAGCTTGTCGATGCGCTCGATGGAAACCACCTGGTTGCCGTCCTCAATACGCATCACAATGACACCCTGGGTATCCCGCTTGTAGACATTGATGGAAGCCGCGGGAATGCGGATGATCACACCGCCGTTTTCGATCAGCATCACATCGTCGTCCTCTGCCACCACGCGGCAGCCGGCGATCTTGCCGGTCTTGGGGGTGATGTTGTAGTTCTTCAGACCCTTGCCGCCCCGGCTCTGGGCGCTGCGGTTGCCCTCGGAATCGGTACGCAGGTATTCAGACAGCTCCGTGCGCTTGCCGAAGCCACGCTCGGTGACGGTCAGCAGGGTCTTGCCCTCCTCGTACTTCTCCGCGCCCACCACATAGTCGCCGTCGGAGAGCAGGATGCCCCGCACGCCTGCCGCGTCACGGCCCATGGGACGCACATCGGTCTCCTGGAAGCAGATGGCCATGCCGTCGGCGGTGGCAATCAGGATCTTGTCCTCGCCGCTGGTGCGCATGACGGAGATCAGATGGTCGTCCTCGTCCAGGGTCAGGGCACGGATGCCGCCCTTGCGGTTGGTTGCCAGGGTGGTTGCCTCCACACGCTTGACGGTGCCCTTTTTGGTGACCATGACCAGGTATTCGTTGTCCACAAATTCCCGGGTCTGGACAATGGCGGTAACCTTTTCCTCCGGCTCCAGGGGCAGCACGTTGACGATGGCGGTGCCCCGTGCCGTTCTGCCTGCCTCGGGGATCTGGTAGCCCTTGCGGTGATGCACCCGGCCCCGGTCCGTGAAGAAGAACATATGGTCATGGGTGGATGCCACAAAAATGGACTTGACAAAATCCTCTTCCTTCAGATTCTGGGCGCTGACGCCTCTGCCGCCCCGGCTCTGGGTACGGTAGGTGTCCACGGGCATCCGCTTGATATAGCCCTGGTTGCTCAGGGTAAAGACACTGTTCTCCTCCTCGATCAGATCCTCGATGTCGATCTCGTCCTCCACATCCTGGATCTCGGTAAGGCGGTCGTTGCCGTACTTGTCCCGAATGGCGATCATTTCTTCCTTCAAAATACCCCGGACCAGGTTAATATCCCCCAAAACCTCCAGATAATAGGCGATTTTTTCCTGCAATTCCTTGTATTCGTTTTCCAGCTTTTCCCGGTCAAGACCCTGCAGGGCTTTCAGGCGCATATCCAGAATGGCCTGTGCCTGGACTTCGTCCAGCCCGAACCGCTCCATCAGGTTCTCCCTGGCGTTGTCGTAGGAGGAACGGATAATGCGGATGACCTCGTCGATGTTGTCCTGGGCGATCATCAGACCTTCCAGCAGATGGGCCCGCTCCTGGGCTTTTTTCAGGTCAAAACGGGTACGGCGGGTAATGACCTCCTCCTGGAACGCGATATACTCGTCCAGAATCTCCCGGAGAGACAGCACCTTGGGCTGATGCTGATCCTTGACCAGTGCCAGCATATTGATGGCAAAGGTGGTCTGCAGGCTGGTCTGGGCAAACAGGCGGTTCAGCACCACCTGGGGATTGGCGTCCTTTTTCAGCTCGATGACGATACGCATACCGGTGCGGTCAGTCTCGTCCCGGATGTCGGAGATGCCCTCCAGCCGCTTGTCGTTGACCTGATCCGCCATGTTTTTGATCAGCATCCGCTTGTTCACCTGGTAGGGGATCTCGGTGACGATGATCCGCTGGCGGTTCTGCCCGAATTCCTCAAAATGGGTACGGGCACGGAGGGTCAGACGGCCCTTGCCGGTGGCATAGGCGGCACGGATGCCCGCTCTGCCCAGAATGATGGCCTTGGTGGGGAAATCCGGACCGGTGATATGCTCCAGAAGGTCGGAGAGGGTACACTCGGGGTCATCCAGCACGGCGATGCAGGCGTTGATCACCTCCCGCAGATTGTGGGGCGGGATATTGGTGGCCATACCCACGGCGATGCCGGAGGAACCGTTCACCAGCAGGTTGGGGAACCGGCTGGGCAGCACCCGGGGTTCCTTCCGGGTCTCATCGAAGTTGGGATCCCAGTCCACGGTGTCCTTATCAATGTCCCGGAGCATTTCCCCGGCGATTTTCGCCATTCTTGCCTCGGTGTAACGGTAAGCGGCAGGGGGGTCTCCATCCACGGAGCCGAAGTTGCCGTGACCGTCAATCAGGGGGTGCCGCAGGGAGAAGTCCTGGGCAAGACGAACCAGGGCGTCGTAAACGGAGGCATCGCCATGGGGATGGTACCGGCCCAGCACGTCACCCACGGCGGTGGCGCACTTGCGGAAGGGCTTGTCATAGGTCAGGTTGTCCTCGTACATGCCGTAGAGGATCCGGCGGTGGACGGGCTTCAGACCGTCCCGCACATCGGGCAGGGCACGTCCCACAATGACGGACATGGCGTACTCGATGTAGCTCTGCTTCATTTCATGGACAAGCTCGGAGGTAACGATGGTCTGGTCGGGATACATGATATCCTCGGGCTTGTAGTCTTTTTTATGCTGTGCCAACGGTTACTCCCTCCTTAGTAGTCCAGATTTTCGGCGAATTTGGCGTTTTGCTCGATATAATCCCGGCGGGGCTCCACCTTTTCGCCCATCAGCAAGGTGAAAATCTCGTCGGCGCGAACCGCGTCCTCCAGAGTGATCCGCCGCAATGTGCGCTTTTCGGGATCCATGGTGGTCTCCCACAGCTCGTGGGGATCCATTTCACCCAGACCCTTGAACCGGTTGATCACCACGTTCACATTGGGATTGCCGCCGCGCATCTCCTCGGAGATCCGGTCCCGTTCCTCATCGGAATAGGCGACCCGGACGGTCTTGCCCCTGGTCAGCTTGAACAGCGGCGGCACGGCGGAATAGACATAGCCCTGCTCGATCAGGGGCCGCATAAAGCGGAAGAAGAAGGTCAGAAGCAGGGTGCGGATATGGGCGCCGTCCACGTCCGCGTCCGCCATGATGACCACCTTGTGGTAGCGGAGCCTGGAAACGTCAAAATCCTCGCCGATTCCGGCGCCCAGAGCGGTGATCACCGGCTGCAGCTTGTCGTTGCCGATCACCTTGTCCTCCCGGGCCTTTTCCACATTCAGCATTTTACCCCACAGGGGCAGGATGGCCTGGAACCGGGAGTCCCGGCCCTGGGTGGCGGAGCCGCCTGCGGAGTCGCCCTCCACGATGTAGATTTCCGTCAGGGCAGGGTCACTCTCGTTGCAGTCCCGCAGCTTGTCGGGCATGGCAGCGCCGCCCAGGGCGGTCTTGCGGCGGATGGAATCTCTTGCCTTCCGGGCAGCCTCTCTGGCACGGTTTGCCATCATGGCTTTCTCCAGAATGGTCTTGGCGGTCTGGGGATGCTCCTCGAAGTACACGGCAAGCTGCTCGCTGACGATGTTGTCCACCAGAGTGCGGATATAGGCGTTGCCCAGCTTGGCCTTGGTCTGCCCTTCAAACTGGGCATCGGTCAGCTTGACGGAGATAATGGCGGTGATGCCCTCCCGGCAGTCCTCACCGCTGACCTTGTCCTCACCCTTAATGATGCCGTTTTTCGTGCCGTAGGCGTTCAGCACACGGGTCAGCGCGGTCTTGAAGCCGGTCTCGTGCATACCGCCCTCCGGGGTGTGCACGTCGTTGGCAAAGGACAGGATAAATTCGGTGTAGCCGTCGTTGTACTGCAGGGCGATTTCAGCGGAAGCGTCGCCCTTGGAGCCGCTCATATAGATCACGTCGCTGTGCAGCTCGTTTTTGTGCCGGTTGCACCAGGTGGCAAACTCCCGGATGCCGCCCTCATAGCACATGGTGTCGGAGATGGGCTCCTCACCCCGCGCATCGGTGATCTGGATGGACAGGCCGGCGTTCAGGAAGGCTTCCTCCCGCATACGGGTGTGGAGGGTATCATAGTCGTAAACCAGGGTGTCAAACATCTCGGGGTCGGGCTGGAAGGTGACCTCGGTGCCGGTGTGATCCGTCTTGCCCACGATCCGCATTTCCTGAGTAATGGCGCCCCGGGCGAATTTCATTTCGTAGATATTGCCGTTTTTGTGAACTCGCACCCGGAGCCACTGGGACAGGGCATTGACCACGCTGGCACCCACGCCGTGAAGACCGCCGGACACCTTATAACCGCCGCCGCCGAACTTGCCGCCGGCATGAAGCACGGTGTAAACCACTTCCAGCGCGGGTCTGCCGGTCTGGGGCTGAATGTCCACGGGGATACCACGTCCGTCGTCGGTGACGGTAATGGAATCGCCGGGGTTGATGGTGACGGTGATGTGCTTGCAGTAGCCTGCCAGCGCCTCATCGATGGCGTTGTCCACGATTTCGTATACCAGGTGGTGCAAACCGGACGCGGATGTGGAGCCGATGTACATACCGGGGCGCTTGCGAACGGCTTCCAGTCCTTCCAGAACCTGGATCTGTTCCGCGCCGTATTCCTGTGTTACCTTTTCTTCTGCCATAATATTCCTCCATTGCCTGCGATCATCGCCCACAGGCAGTTCGTGACCGGGTTGGTCAAAATTTCATTTTTCCGTTCGGTATCTTTTTGCTTTCATTCTGACCCCTGCGGAAGTAAGAACAAGATGTACTTTGTAGTGTATATTTCACTTTCTTGTCTCGGCAAGAAAGTGACAAAGAAGCCGACTTAAGGGGCGCTTCGAGCAAATGCGCCCCCTTAAGAATCCCCCGCCGCTTCTCCGGCGGCGCAATGCAAACCTGATAGGTTATGACGCACAAATTCGGAGGCACTTAGCTATCAAGTTACCACGTCATTGCGAGCCAGTCCGCAGAGGAGGTGAATTGGCGCAAAGCGCCAAGAGAAGCCACCCTGGGGTGCTGGCGTGGCAATCCGTTTCCCTTGTGCGTTCGTTCTGACTGGTGCGGAAGTAAGAACAAGATGTACTTTGTAGTGTATTATTTCACTTTCTTGTCTCGGCAAGAAAGTGACAAAGAAGCCGACTTAAGGGGCGCTTCGAGCAAATGCGCCCCCTTAAGAATCCCCCGCCGCTTTTCCGGCAGTGCGAAGCGAACCTGATAGGTTTAGATGCAGAAAAACGGACGCACCAGACCACCAAATCACCATGTCATTGCGAGCCAGCGCGCACGCTGGCGTGGCAATCCGTTCTCCTAATAGGGAACCATCGACAACCAACACGGTAAGGGGATGCGGATTGCGAACCAGTGACATCGGTCACTGGTTCGCAATGACGTGCAAAATGGAAAGGCGAAGCCGCCGAACAAGAAATCTAATCCGAAAGCATTGCATGGTCTGCTGCGTACCTATTTGGATGTACCAGACTACCAAATTTCTGCGTCATTGCGAGATAAGCGCGCACGCAGGCGTGGCGATCCGTTCTCTTTTTGCCGGGTATCAGCCGTACTGCACCAGTTCCACGGTGTAGCCCGCGTCGCGCAGACCTTCCACCAGACCGTTGTAGCTGAACAGGTGTGCCTGACCCACGGCGTAGAACACGGTCTTGCCGCTGAGCAGGTAACCGATGGCGGCCTCCAGCATCCCGTCGTTCCGGTCAATGATCATGGCCTGGTTGTAGATGCCGTACAGACGGATCTCCTCCTTGAAATCCGCCAGGTCTTCCTCAGTGACCTCCTCGTATTCTTCCTCGGTCAGCAGGTACTCGGTCAGCTCCTGGTCGGTCATGTTCTCGAAGTCGTATTTCTCGTCTTCCTTGAACTCGGCGATGATCTCCTCCTCGTCGCCGCTGCACCAGCGGTCGAACAGGTCGATTTCGCCCAGGATGCAACCGCCCAGAGTGTCCTCCAGACAGCTCTCCAGGTAGAACTGCTGCATCTCGTCGCCGAAGTCGGCAAACAGGGAGACGTGCATCCTGTAAGACTCGATGGACAGGATCTCCATCTCGTTTTCCCTGGCACGTTCGGTGAGCTGGTCTTCCACGCCGCGGCTGTAGGTGTGGACATTGCCCAGGGTCACGAAGGACTGGGAGATCATCTGACCCAGGATCTCGGGCTTGTAGTATTCGGTGTTGTAGTTGTAGTTGCCGGAGGCCTTCAGCACCTTGAGGGCATCCTCGTACACATCCTCGTCCAGATGATCCTTCAGGGTGGTGTCGTCCTGGTAGAAGTAGCAGTCCCGTACCATCTCCAAAAATTCGGGATCCTCCTCGATGAGCACATCAAACTGGTCGGTGTCCACTTCCAGGGCCAGGGCATCGGAAGCGTCCAAGGCATCATACAGCGCCTGGGGCAGGAAAGCGGTGCGGTCGTCGCCGATGTGGATGGTGCCCAGCAGCCACAGCTCGTGGCCTTCCCCGTCGGTGACATGGTAGAGCAGGGGCTGGGCCTTCTGCTGGGGCTCCACAGCCTCGGGCAGCTCCTCGTGGATGTCGTCATAGATCTCCGTATAGGCGTGGTAATGGCTCCAGTCCTCCTGGCGGCGGGTCATATACTCGTCGCCTTCAATGGTGTGATAGACCTCCAGATCCATACCGAAGGCAACGGGCAGCATGGTCAGGGGGTTCACGGAGAGGTAGCCCTCGGTGGTCTCGGTGCGGTAGTCCGCGGCAAGCTGCTCCAGGATCTTCTTGTTGCCGAACAGGGTCTGGCACAGGTCGTATTCCTGCTCCTTTGCCCAGTCCTCGTTGTAGTCGAAGGTAAACAGGTACAGGCCGCCCACATAGTCGCACTCCATGCCCCGCAGATCGGCGGGATCCAGGGTGAAGGGAGTATACGCCTCCGAACACAGGCTCTCAACATTGGAGAAGGATGCCTCGTAGGATTGGGTGTTCTCGTCACCGTTTGCGGTGGCGGTGACGGAGACCACGCCGTCTATGTAGGAGATATCCGTCTCCAATTCCGTGGACTCGCCCATCTGGTAGATGCTCTGGCTCTCCTGCATACGGAGCTCCTGCCGGTCTTCCATCATGGAAATGGTGGAGCGGCATTCGGTGCCCAAAGCGCCGGCCTGGACGACCAGCAGGGTGTTGCCGGAGGCGGTCATCAGATTCGTCTGGCTCTGCGCCGCCAGACTGAGGAACAGCAGCGTAGCGTCGCCGGCATCCTTCATCTCGATCCAGTCCTCGGAATACTTGGGAGGAATGGAGGGGATGGTCAGGTAGCTTGCCTGCTTCGCGGTAAGCTCGCCGGAAAATTCACAGGGCATCCCGCACAGGTCATATTCGGCGGTGTAGACGATGGAGCGCAGGCAGCCGCTTCCGTCCAGGGTGACGGTGCCCTGGGCCTGGGTGACCACATCGGAGCCGCCCAGCCAGTCCTCGACCTGCAGGGGCTGGGTGAACAAAATGGTGTCCCCGGACAGCTCCACGGATTCGTAGTATTCGGGGTTCAGCAGATCCAGAGGATACTGGTTGTCCAGGAATTCCGCCGCATCCATCTCGGTGGTGAACTGGCCGCCGCCCACCTCGTTGAACTCTCTGCCCCCGGAGTAGGTCAGCACGCTCTTTACGGACTCCTTGCCGAAGGAGGTGACATCGGTGATCTGGGCAAACAGGTCGTCGCTGCCGTAGTTCTGATACAGGATATGCTCCTCGCAGGTTTCGGTCAGGGACATGGCGGAGACCTGCCGGGTCAGGGTGTAGGTGAAGGTCAGCTCCATGGCATTGTTGGCCTTCAGTGCCTCTACGGCGGAAAGGTAGGTTTCCTCCGGGGTCGGCGCGGGGGGCTCTGTGGCAGGCGCGGTGGAAGGGGCAGAATTCTGGGGCTCCGTGGATTCGCTTCCGCGGTCACAGGCCACCAGACTCAGCACCATCACCAGGCACAACAGGAAGCTGATGATCTTTTTCGTCATGGTGAAGTCCTCCTTGTGGTGATTTTTCACAATATTTTTTCATTTTCCCAGTTTGATTGTAACATATTGTTCAGAAAAGCGCAATATAAAATAAAACAAATTTTTGACGATCGGCTTTCGTAAGCACACCGCCAAATTCCGATTTAGCGGGGTATTCGTAACCCATCGTAGGGGACGGGTTCCCCGTCCCGGTGGTACAGCGCAGCGGGAGGCGAAACGCCTCCCCTACAGTGTTTGACGGAGGTTATCACGCATGTTAACAGCCCGCTAAATCGAAATATGACCCCAAGCTTATGAAAACGGATAACCGAAAACAAATTTTCAAAAAAGAACCTTTTTTCTGTTTTCTGCCCTTCCGGACATAAAAACCGGGCAGCGGAAGCTTCCGCTGCCCGGGCTGGGTCAGTCAATCGTACGGTACGGGTTTGTGGGGGTGATGACGGGCGTACCGTCCCGGTTCAGCAGGACGGTCAGACCGCCGGCATAGCCGCTGCTGGAGCACAGGTAGTTCACGCCGGTGACCTTGTCCACCAGAATGAAAGTGGAGCCCATATCCTGGGAATAGATCTTTTCAAAACGCTTTTCTTTTGCCATGAAAATGTCCTTTTGTCAGGGGGTGGCGGGCTGCTTACTGCTTGACGCTTTCCGCCAGACCGGAGGCCAGACCCACCAGACCCTGCATTTCGCTGGGGATGATGAGCTTGGTGGCCTTGCCGTCGGCAACCTTCTGCATGGCCTCGATGGCCTTCAGCTTGATGACCTGATCGTTGGGGGCAGCCTGGTTCAGCATTTCCAGAGACTCTGCCAGCGCCTTCTGCACGGCGATGATGGCCTGGGCTTCGCCCTCTGCCTTCAGGATGGCAGCCTGCTTTTCGGCATCGGCCCGGAGGATGGCGGCCTCCCGCTCGCCCTCGGCAACCAGAATGTCGGACTTCTTCTTGCCCTCTGCCTGGAGGATGGCCTGACGGCGGTCACGCTCGGCCTTCATCTGCTTCTCCATGGAATTCTGAATGTCCTGGGGAGGCAGAATGTTCTTCAGCTCCACCCGGTTGACCTTGATGCCCCAGGGATCGGTGGCCTCGTCCAGAATGGCGCGCATCTTGGTGTTGACCACGTCACGGGAGGTCAGGGTCTGATCCAGCTCCATGTCGCCGATGATGTTACGCAGGGTGGTGGCGGTCAGGGTCTCCATTGCCATCATAGGATGCTCCACACCGTAGGCGTACAGCTTGGGGTCGGTGATCTGGAAGTAGACCACGGTGTCGATCTGCATGGTGACGTTATCCTTGGTGATCACGGGCTGGGGAGGATAGTCGAGAACCTGCTCTTTCAGGCTGACACGCTTGGCGATGCGGTCCACGAAGGGCAGCTTCACATGGATGCCCACGCCGGACACGCCCTGGAACGCGCCCAGACGCTCGATGACGTAAGCCTTGGACTGCTGAACGACGTAAATGTTGCTGATGATCAGCAGGAACAGGATTACCAGGATCGCTAAAACGAAAAAGAACATAATATTACCTCCTAAATATGTTTTCAGATAATTTCCGCGGTTTCTTCCGCAAGGGTGACGATCAGTTTGACACCTTCGATGCGCTCCACACGCACCTTGGCGCCTGCGGGGATGAGGCTGCCGTCCGCGGACCGGGCTGACCAGTCCATGGCGGCCAGCTTCACCTGGCCGGTGGCAGCGGTGTTGTCGATGGGCACCTGGACGATGCCGATTTTGCCGATGTTGCTGTCCGCGTTGGTGGCGGTGAGGCCGGGGTTAAAATGCTTGCGCACGATGCTCCGCAGGCTCAGCAGCAGGGCGATGGAAGTCAGCGTAAACAGCGTCGCCTGAAGCCAGAACGGTGCGCCCAGCGCCGCGGCCAGTGTGGCGATCAGGGAGCCGCAGGCAAACCAGATGGTCACAAGAGACACGGTGCCGGCTTCCATCAGACCGAAGATCACGGCCGCGATGAACCAAAGTAATGCAGCGGTCATTGTTCCTACCTCCTTTTCTTGGTTTGTGAACATAGAATACCAAAAAAATTGCGTCGGGTCAATTCGCAAAATGCTCAAAAATAGCTTGAAAAATAGGAAAATATCACAGTTTCCCCGGTGTTTTTGGAACAAATCAAGTTAAAATGCCCGTTTTGGGGTGTTTTTGGGTGCATTGGGGAAAAAATGGGACAAAACGGTTCTTGAAATGATGTAAAATGGTCATATGACTGTTTGATTTGGGGACTTGCGTTTTTTTGGAGATTACGGTAAAAACGAGAAAAATTCGGATTTATCTTCGGAAAACGCATTGATATTTTACGCTTTTTACGGTATAATGGGGCAAAAACCAAGGTTTCACCCATGGGTGGAAAGGATGGATCTATGGAGATGCAATTTACGGTTCCCTGCCTGTTCGGGCTGGAGGGAATTGTGGGAGACGGGCTGCGCCGGATGGACATGGCGGAGGTTCGGGTGGAAAACGGAAAGGTGCGGTTTTCCGGCAGTCGGCGGGATCTGGCGAAGGCCAATGTGTGCCTGCGAACCGGCGAGCGGGTGCTGATCCTGCTGGCGGAGTTTGAGGCCACCAGCTTTGAGGCGCTGTTCCAGGGCGTGCTGAACACCCCGCTGGAGCAGTGGATCCCCAGAAACGGGCAGTTTCCTGTGAAGGGGCACTGCCTGAACAGCCGGCTTGCCTCCGTGTCCGACTGCCAGGCCATTGTGAAAAAGGCCGCGTCCCGGCGGTTGGGGGAGAAATACGGCCTTTCCTGGCTGCCGGAGGATGGGGAAAAATACCAGCTCCAGTTCTCCATTATGAACGACAAGGTTGAGCTGTATCTGGACACCTCCGGCCCGGGGCTTCACAAGCGGGGCTACCGGGCGGTGGGCAACGGCGCACCCCTGCGGGAGACTCTGGCGGCTGCCATGGTGGAGCTGACCCACTACCGGGGCAGGGAGTTCTTCTGGGATCCCTTCTGCGGCTCCGGCACCATCCCCATTGAGGCGGCGCTGATTGCCCTGAACCGGGCGCCGGGTCTGAACCGCCGTTTCGCGGCGGAGGACTTCGCCTGGATGGACAAGTCCCTCTGGGAGGATGTGAAGGCGGAGGCGAAGGACAGGGAATTTCGGGGCGAGTACCGCATTCTCGGCTCCGACAACGATCCCCGGTGCGTTTCCCTTGCCATGGCCAACGCCAGAAAGGCAGGGGTAGCGGGACACATCACCTTCCGGGACGGCGACGCCACCAGGATGAGCCTGCCCACGGACAGCGGGATTCTGGTCTGCAACCCCCCTTACGGGCAGCGGATGCTGGAGCAGCAGAGCGCCCAGCGGCTCTACGCCGCCCTGGGCAGGCACCTGAAATTCGCGGACGGCTGGAAGAAGTTTATCATCACCTCGGAGCCGGAGTTTGAGCATTACTTCGGACGCCGGGCAGACAAGAAGCGGAAGCTCTACAACGGTATGATCAAGTGCGACTATTATATGTATATGGGAGGCCGCGGGAAATGAAGCATATCTTTTTCATCAATCCCGCGGCAGGCAAGCGGGACTGCACCGGGGAATGCACCCGGCAGATCCGCCGGGAGCTGGCCTCCTGGGGGGACGAGTTTGAGATCCACATCTCCCAAGGTCCCGGGGACATCACGGGCCTTGCCCGGCGGTACGCCGCCACCGGCGAGGAGCTGCGTTTCTATGCCTGCGGCGGCGACGGCACCCTCAACGAGCTGGCAGCCGGCGCGGCAGGGTTCCCCAATGTGGCCATCACCCACCTGCCCTGGGGCAGCGGCAACGACTTCATCAAGATTTTCGACAAGCCGGAGGCGTTTTCCTCTCTGGCTGCCTTCCGGAACCCGGAGGAAGCGGTCTTCGACCTGATCGGCTGCAACGGGGACTATGCCCTGAACATCTGCTCCGTGGGACTGGATGCCCGGATCGGCACCAGGGTGTCCGCCTATAAAAAGCTGCCCTTCATCGGTGGCTCCGGCGCGTACATCCTGTCCCTTCTTGTGAATGTGCTGGGCGGCATCGCGGAGCACTACGAGGTGGAGATCAACGGCAAGCGGATCCGGGGGGAGCAGACCCTGATCTGCGCCGCCAACGGCAGGTTCTACGGCGGCGGCTTCAATCCGGTGCCGGAAGCGGATCCCACCGACGGAATGCTGGATGTGCTGGTCATCAAAAAGGTATCCCTGCTCACCGTTGCCAGAGTGGTGGGCAAATATAAGGAAGGCCGGTGGAAGGAGCTGCCTGCGTATATACAGCACTTCCGTACCAACCGGATCCGGGTCTTCTGCGACGGCGCCACCGCCATCAACCTGGACGGAGAGCTGCGGGAGGCCTCGGTGGTCGATATTTCCGTGGCGCCGGTGAAGATCCGGTTCTTCTACCCGAAGGGCTTGTCCTACACGGCTGCCCGGGAGAAGGTTGGGGCAGCGGAAGAAGGGGTTTTGGCGAAATAATTCCCGGCATTGCTTGACAAGGAAGCGGTTTTTTGATACGCTTTTTACAAGGGAAGCTCTGAACAATTCGGCTTCGGCTGAGCAGCGAATCTTTTGCCCCACCCGTGCAGTACTAAAAACGGGAAATACATACAGTATTCCCACATTTTTAGTACTTTCGGCTGAGCCAAAATCTTCTGCTGTCAGCTCTCGCCGAATGATTCAAAGCTTCCCAAGAAGCGGCGCGGTACGGCGTTTCCGCTCCGCGGCAAATTCCGGCTGCGCGGCAGCCCAAACATCAATATAAGGAGAATGACAATGGGTTTATTTGATTTTTTGAAAAAGAAGACCGAGCCTGCTGCTCCCGCGCAGTCCGGATGCGTTCTGCTGCAGCCCATGGACGGCAAGGTCATCCCGCTGGAGGAGATCGGTGACGGCGTGTTCTCTTCGGGGGTTCTGGGCAACGGCTGCGGCCTGATTCCCAGCGGCGAGGCGGTGTACGCGCCGGTTTCCGGCACGGTGGGCACCGTGGCGGAGACCAAACACGCGGTGGGCATCGAGACTGCCGACGGCGCGGAAATTCTGATCCATGTGGGACTGGAGACGGTCTCCATGAACGGCGAAGGCTTTGATGTGAAGGTCAAAGAGGGCGACAAGGTAGAGGCGGGACAGCTCCTGATGACCTTCAGCCAGGCTGCCATCGAGGCTGCGGAGGGTGTCAGCACCACTTCCGCGTTTCTGGTCACCAACTCCGATGATTTCCCCGGCTTCCAGGTGCTTCGCACCGGCGAGGGCAAGGTTGGCGACGAGCTGATCCGGTTAAAATAAGACGCAATGCCGGGAGAACCGAGAAGCGGTTCTCCCGGCAACAGCTTTGCAAGGGCTGGCGTGACAATCCGTTCCCTTGCCTCTCCCTTTGGGAGAGGTGCCCCCAAAGGGGGCGGAGAGGGCCCTCTCAGTCACGGCTTAGGCCGTGACAGCTCCCCCATAGGGGGAGCCAAGGCATTTCTGGGAATTCAATAAATTCCAATTCCCTGTTTGCTGTATTAAGCCGATCGCATGAAAGGCATTTTGCGGCAGAATATTTTCCCGCTTTCGACAATCATTAGAAAAAGAGCGTTAATATTTGAAATCACAGGAATAGGGTTGCGAATTGCGCTCTGCTGTGGTATAATACGATATTGTGAATGGTGGAACTATGCCCTGACGGAAAAAGGGGCGCTTTCGCAGCACAATTCCCGTCCGGATCCATGGGAACCGGCGATGAGAAAGGGACTTATTCGGAATGATCAGGGCCTATTTGGAAAAAGCGTCCCGCTACAGCTTCCTTTTGGGGCAGCTTGTGAGCCGGGACTTCAAAACCCGATATAAACGGAGCATTCTCGGCGTTCTTTGGAGTATGCTGAACCCGCTGCTGACCATGGCGGTGCAGTATCTGATTTTCTCCAACCTGTTCCGCTGGGATGTGGATAATTACGCGGTGTATCTGCTGTCCGGCACGGTGGTGTTCAACTTCTTCTCCGAGGCCACCAGCCAGGCTTTGACTTCGGTCACCGGCGGCGCTTCGCTGATCACCAAGGTCTATGTGCCCACCTATGTGTTCCCGCTGTCCAAGGTGATCTCCGCCTATATCAACCTGGGCTTTTCCACCATTGCGCTGTATGTCATATTGCTGCTGCAGCGGGTTCCGCTGAACATCTACCACTGGTTCATTCCCATGAACTACCTGACCCTGGGAATGTTTAGCTGCGGTATGGGCATGATCCTGTCCGCGCTGATGGTCTATTTCCGGGACACCCAGTTTATCTACAATGTGGTCATCGTCCTGTGGACGTACATGACCCCGCTGTTTTATCCCGTCAGCATCATCCCGGAGAAGTGGCTCTGGCTGTACAAGCTGAACCCCACCTACCAGTATGTGACGTTCTTCCGCACCATCCTGCTGGACGGCAGGCTCCCTTCCGCGGAGCAGTTTCTGCTGTGCTGGGGCTATGGAATCGGACTGATGATACTGGGCGTGCGGATGTTCCGAAAACTGAAGCGCAACTTTGTGCTGTATGTGTGAGGTGCGGTCATGTCGGATGCAATGATCGATATTCAAAACGTAACCATGGACTTCCGTGTGGAGAGCTCCAAGGCCAACAGCCTGAAGGAACTGGCTGTGACCATGCTCAAGGGCAAGCTGCACATCGAGCAGTTCCGCGCGGTGGATCATGTGAGCTTTCAGGTGCGGCCCGGGGAGGTCTGCGGCATCATCGGCAGAAACGGCGCGGGCAAATCCACCCTGCTGAAGATGATCGCCGGTGTCCTGATGCCCACGGAAGGCACCATCCGGGTGGGCGGCAGCATCGCGCCTATGCTGGAGCTGGGCGCGGGCTTTGACCAGGAGCTGACCGCAAGGGAAAATATTTACCTGAACGGCGCGATCCTGGGCTACAGCAAGGAATTCCTGGACGGAAAGTTTCAGGAAATCGTGGATTTTTCCGAGCTGGGCGACTTTATCGACCAGCCCATCCGTACCTTCTCCTCCGGCATGATGATGCGCCTGGCCTTCTCCGTGGCCACCATGATCGACCCGGAGGTGCTGATCGTGGACGAGATTTTGTCCGTGGGCGACAGCCACTTCCGCCAGAAGAGCGAGCGCCGGATGCGGGAAATGATGAGCGGCGGCACCACCGTGCTGATGGTGTCCCATGTGCTGGGACAGATCCGCAGTATGTGCAATCATGTGGTGTGGCTGGATCACGGCAAGGTGATTATGGACGGCGATGCCCAGACGGTGTGCGATGCCTATGAAGGGCTCATCGACTTTGACAACGCGCCCAAGCTGGAGATCGGACGGAACCGGGACGAGATCCAGCGGGTGGCCATGTACCCGGACAACTGGCTGCCGCCTCAGGGCTCCTATAAGATCCGCACCGGCCCCATGGGTCT
The DNA here is from genome assembly GCA_051867435.1 of Faecousia sp. GTDB lineage: Bacteria > Bacillota > Clostridia > Oscillospirales > Oscillospiraceae > Faecousia. The sequence continues at coordinate 11,980 of JBJDYP010000065.1, read as the reverse complement.
GGTGTCCGGGTCGCTGCTGTGTCCGTTCCAGGATCTGACGGGCAGGGAAAAGGTGAAGATCTCCCTGGACTGCAACGGCGACCAGGATCCGGTGGAAATCTATATCAACGAGGAGCACACCAGCTTTGAGATCAAGGGAAAGCCGGACACCATCGTGACGGTTTTCGTCAACAGCAATTTCTTCCGCACCAGTGAGCGGGATGTCCGCGAGCTGTCCCTTGTGCTGGAGGAAACCGACGGCAACTGATTCAGAGGAGAGAGAATATGGAAAAAAAGTACCGCGTTGCGCAATTCGGAACCTTTGATGTGGAGAGCATGGGAGACTCCCTGTTTCCCCGGATGCTGCTGCACGGTCTGTGCAAGTACGCGGATTGCACCGCGGAGTTGTTTTCCATGGCAGAGTGCGAAAAGCCCTATAACCACAATCCCCATGTATATTCCTTTGACCAGTTTCCCGCCCGTCATGCTTTGCAGCCCTTTGACGCGGTGATTCTGGGCGGTGGAGAATTTCTCCATTTCAAATCCATCGATTTCACGGTCAACGGCGAGAAGAAACCATATCCCGGGGGTTATCTGTGGAAAAAGCCCATCGAGATGGCAAGCGCGCTGCATATCCCCGTGTTCGTGAACTGCGTGGGCGTTCCCTTTGACCTGACGGAACGCCAGCAGGAGACGCTGCGGGACTATCTGAAGGATGCCCGCCTGGTGGCGGTGAGAGATCCGTTTTCCGCCCTCCGGCTGGAAAGCGCCGGGGTGGAGAACGGGGTCTGCGCGGCGGATAACGTCTGGTATCTGAACCAGGTCTTCCCCAAAAGGGAGATGACCCGGATCCGCCGGGAGCTGGAGACCCGGACCGGTCTGGATCTGACCACGCCGTACATTGCCGTCCAGTACGGCACCACAAAGGATTACCCGGTGCTGGCAGAGGAGCTGAAGGCCATCCGGGAGGAATCCGGCTGCCGGATCTGCCTGCTGCCCATCAACTACTGCCACGAGGACCGCATCGGCATGGAGCTGCTTGCCCAGGCCGGGGACGGAGCCTTTGAGCGGATTACCGGGCATTTTCAGCCGGACGGGATCATGTCGGTCATCGCGGGCGCCTCCGCCTTCATCGGAACCAGCCTCCACGGCAGCCTGACGGCAGCCAGCTACGGCGTTCCGTTCCTGGGGATCGATATGTACCCCAGTTTTGTCAGCAAAATGGACGGACTGTTTGCCATGATGGACTGTGGGCGCTACCTGGTTCCCTCGGTGGAGGGCGTGGCAGCCGCCTATCATTCCCTGCGGACAGACATCAAAACACATATGACCATCAGCGGCAATGTTTCGGAGCTGCAAGACCGGCTTGACCGGTACTTTGCCCGGGTTGTAACCATATTGGGAGAGCAGAAATAATGGAAAATTATGAGAAGCAAATCCTTACAACGCTAAAATCCTATGTGACCTACCATGACGGCAGCCATTGGAATATGGTCTACGCCATCTCTGACTGCCGGGAGGGAAACGCGGTCTTCCGCTTCTACATTCCCTTCCCCGGGGAGTGCCAGTGGCACCTGAATACGGACTTTATGATGCGGGTCAGCGATGTGTGCTGCACCGGGGATGAACAGATTGCCCTCCGGGTGGGCTCCTCCGACGACGGCAGGGAGACCGTGGCGTCTTTCGTGCTGGATTGCCCCGGAGAGATCACCCTGCGCTGTGCCGTGGAAGCGCTGACCTACGAGCAATCCGTGGTGGTGCTGCGGCAGGAGTACGGCAACCGGGTGGCGAATATAAAGATTCTTACCCAGTCCGAACGGGATTTGCAGGGAGCGCTGGCAAACAGCCGGAACCATGTGGAGCTGCTGCTGCAATCCGAGCGGGATCTGCAGAGAGCGCTGGCGGAGGAAAAGGAACGCCTGACTGCCCAAATCCGGGACCTGTCCGGGGAAAATGACCGGCTCCAGGGCGAAAAAGAGAAGCTGTCCGGCGAGAATGACCGGCTCCAGGGCGAAAAAGAGAAGCTGTCCGCGGAAAATGACCGGCTCCGTGATGAAAACGACGGTCTGTCCGCGGAAAATGACCGGCTCCTGGCGGAGCGGAGGCGGCTTCGGGAGAAGACGGCGGTTCTGGACGAACAGACCCGGCAGCTCGAGGCGCTGCGGCAGTCCGCGGCGTCCCTGGAGACCCGGAACCAGGAGCTTGCGGTGGAGCTGAACAACAAAAAAGGACACATCGAGCTGCTGCTGGAGAGCGACCGGGAGCTGGAACGGATCCACAACTCCCGTTCCTGGAAGTTCATGGGGATCTTCTGGAAGATCCGTGCCTTCCTGCTGCCGGTAAACAGCCGCCGGTGCGCCTTTGTGAAGCTGGTGCTGAAATTCCTGCGCCATCCCATCAAATGCCTGCGAAAGCTGAACAAAAAGCGGATCAAACGGCTGGTGGACGGCATTGAGACCGGGCAGATCCAGGAGACCATGCAGCGTGTGGACAACTGCCTGGCGGCAGAGGAGGTACACACGGAGCCGGTGAAGCTGATCGGGGTTTCCGAGGAAAAGCGGGAGACCGCCGGGGACTATGAACGCTTCTCCGTGCCCACCAGCACCCATCCGCTGGTGTCCATTGTGATCCCGGTGTACAACCAGTTCCACTACACCTACGCCTGCCTCAAATCCATTGCGGAGCACTCCGGCGACATGGCCTATGAGGTGCTCATCGCCAACGACTGCTCCACCGACCTGACCACCCAACTGGAGGAGATCGTCGGCGGTGTGAAGGTGATCACCAACGAGAAAAACCTGCGCTTCCTGCTCAACTGCAACCACGCGGCAAGGGAGGCCAAGGGTCAATATATCCTGTTTTTGAACAACGACACCCAGGTGCAGGAGGACTGGCTCCGGCCCCTGGTGGAGCTGATCGAGTCCGACCCCGCCGTGGGCATGGTAGGCTCCAAGCTGATCTACCCCGACGGCAGGCTCCAGGAGGCCGGTGGCATTCTGTGGAAGGACGGCAGCGCCTGGAATTACGGGCATTTGCAGGATCCTTCCATGCCGGAATTCAACTATGTGAAGGAAGCGGACTACATTTCCGGCGCGTCCATCATGATCCGTACCAGGCTGTGGAAGCAGTTGGGCGGATTCGACGAGACCTTCGCGCCCGCCTACTGTGAGGACTCGGACCTGGCGTTCCAGGTGCGCGCCGCGGGATACAAGGTGCTGTACCAGCCCAGGAGCGTGGTCGTCCACTTCGAGGGTGTGTCCAACGGTACCGACACCTCCAGCGGACAGAAGGCCTATCAGGTCATCAATTCCCAGAAATTCTACGAGAAATGGAAGGACGTGCTGGAGCGTGAGCACAATCCCAATGCCGTGAATCCCTTCCTGGCCCGGGACCGCTCCCTGCACAAAAAGACCCTGCTGATGGTGGACCACTATGTGCCCCAGTATGACCGGGACGCGGGCAGCCGTACCGTGTTCCAGTACCTGAAGCTGTTCGTCAGCCAGGGCTACAACGTGAAATTCATCGGCGACAACTTCTACCAGCACGAGCCCTATACCACCGTGCTGCAGCAGATGGGCGTGGAGGTGCTGTACGGCCCCTGGTATGCCCAGCACTGGAAGGAGTGGATCCAGCAGAACGGGGACAGCATCGGCTATGTGTTCCTGAACCGGCCTCACATCGCGGTGAAATACATCGACTGGATCCGGGAGAAAACCCACGCGCGGATCATTTACTACGGTCACGACCTCCACTTCCTGCGGACTGCCCGGGAAGCGGAGCTGACCGGCAAGAGCGCCTTGCTGAAGGACGCGGAGGACTGGAAAGAAAAAGAGTTCTCCCTGATGCGCAAGGCGGATATGGCATACTACCCCTCCGAGGTGGAGGTGAAGGAGATCCACAGGATCGATCCCACCATCGCGGTGAAGGCCATTCCCGCCTACCTGTTCGACGCCGGGCAGCGGGAGGAATTCCAGCCCCAGCGCCGCAGGGATCTGATGTTCGTGGGCGGCTACAACCACGGCCCCAATGTGGATGCGGTGCTTTGGATGGTGGAAAAGATCATGCCGGAGCTACGCAAGCTGCTTCCCGACGTGAAATTCCACATGATCGGCTCCAACGCGCCCAAGGAAGTCATCCGGCTGGCGGACGACCATGTGATCTACGACGGCATGGTCAGCGACCGGGAGCTGGACGGATTCTACCGGAGCTGCCGGGTGTCCGTGGTGCCCCTGCGTTACGGCGCGGGCATTAAGGGCAAGGTAGTGGAGGCCATGCAGAAGGGAATGCCCGTCATGACCACCTCCGTGGGAGCCGAGGGCATTGAGGACGCGGAGAACATCCTTTGCATCGAGGATGATCCCGTGAAATTCGCGGAAAAGCTGGCCGCGCTGTACCGCTCCGACGAGGAGCTGGAGCGCCGCAGCGCCGCGTCCCAGGACTACATCGCCCGGCACTTCTCACCTGCCAACGCGGTGAAGGTGATCGGCGGCGACTTTGATATGTAACGGAAAGGACCGAAACGGTATGAAAGGAAAGGCCATGGAGCCCATCGCGGAGCTGATCCGCAGATATCCAAGCCTGGGGTGCTGCGGCGATCAGATCGCGGCAGCCACCGAGGCAATGGCGGCAGCTTTCCGCCAGGGCGGAAGAATGCTGGTCTGCGGCAACGGCGGCAGCGCGGCAGACAGCCTTCACATCGTGGGCGAGCTGATGAAAGGGTTCGTGCTTCCCCGGAGACTTCCGGGAGAATTGCAGGAGAAGCTGCGCGGCGTGTCCCCGGAATCGGCAGACTATCTGATTGAGAATCTGCAGGGCGCGCTTCCGGCAGTCTCCCTTGTCAGCGAGATTGCCCTTTCCTCCGCCTACAGCAATGACCGGGCGCCGGATCTTGCCTTTGCCCAGCAGGTGCTTGGACAGGGGAAAAAGGGCGATGTGCTGCTGGCGATTTCCACCTCCGGCAATTCCAAAAACGTGATCTATGCCGCCCAGGTGGCCCGGGCCATGGGCATCACCGTCATCGGGCTGACCGGGCTGGGCGGCGGAAGCATGGGGGATTGGTGCGATATTCTTGTGGCTGTGCCGGAAACCGCGACCTACCGGGTCCAGGAGCTGCATCTGCCGGTGTATCACGCCGTCTGTCTGGCGCTGGAAGAAGAATTTTTTGGAGAATAACCGAAATGATTATTACAAAGACACCGTTTCGAATGTCCTTTTTCGGCGGCGGGACGGATATGGAAGCGTATTTTCGTGAGAACCGGGGCGCGGTGCTTTCCACCACCTTTGACAAGTACTGCTACGTGAATGTGCGGCATCTGCCCCGGTTTTTTGACTACAGTACGGAGCTGGCGTATGCCAAGACCGAGCGGGTCACCAGCGTGGACGAGATCCGGCATCCCGCCATCCGCAACGCCATGAAGATGCTGGATATGCACGAGATCCGCCTGACCTATGAAGCGGATCTGCCTGCCCGTTCGGGGCTGGGCACCAGCAGCTCCTTCGCGGTGGGGATGCTGAACGCGTTTTATGCCCTGAAGGGCAAATACGCGGACAAGCGGAAGCTGGCGGACGATGCCATTTATCTGGAGCGGGTGCTCTGCAACGAGGCGGGCGGCTGGCAGGATCAGATCGCCGCGTCCTTCGGCGGCTTCAACCGCATCGACTTCGGCCCCGACGGGTACGAGGTCAGGCCCGTGATCCTTTCCCCCCAGCGAAAGGAAACGCTGAACGGCAATCTGATGATGTTCTTCACGGGGTTTACCCGGTTTTCCTCCGATGTGCAGAAGGCCAACGGTCTCGGAGGCACGGATAAGCTGGCACAGCTTCGGGAAATGTATCATATGGTGGGCGAAGCGGAGCGGATCCTGACGGACAAGACCCGGGATCTGGACGATTTCGGCCGCCTGTTGGGACACGCCTGGGAGCTGAAGCGTGGTCTGGGTTCCGCCGTGACCACGGACGGCATCGACGCGCTGTATGCCCGGGGTATCCGTGCCGGGGCGCTGGGCGGAAAGCTGCTGGGTGCGGGCGGCGGCGGTTTTCTGGTGTTCTATGTGCCGCAGGAAGCCCAGAGCCGGGTGCGGGAGGCCATGGCGGACCTGCTGTATGTGCCCTTCCGGTTTGAGAACGGCGGCACGCAGGTGGTATATTACGCTGCCGAAAGCTATGACTTCGGCGGCAGCAAAGAGGGATAACGGCGAAACCCGTGGGTCACGGTGCCGCCGGACTTTTCGATTCAGGAAACCGGGAGGATACAATGGATATTTTTGACAGGATTATGTGCCTTCCTGTGCTGCGGGTGTTTCGGCCCTTCTACCAGAAGTACAAAGAGCAGCTTCTCTACCTGTTCTTCGGCGCGCTGACCACCCTGGTCAGCATTGGGGTTTTCGGCGTGCTTTCCGGCAGATTTGGCTGGAATGAGCACCCGGCCAATGTCATTTCCTGGATCTGCGCGGTGAGCTTCGCCTTTTTCACCAACCGGGTGTGGGTGTTCCGGGCGGAGACCCATGGCGCGGCATCGTTTTTCCGGCAGATGGCATCCTTTTTCGGCGGCCGGCTGGCAACGCTGGGGGTGGAGGAGCTTCTCCTGCTGGTTTTCATCACCTGGCTGGGCTGGGGAGAGCTGATCGTGAAGACCGGAGCCCAGTTTGTCATCGTGGTGCTGAACTATGTGGTCAGCAAGCTGTGGATTTTCAAAGGAACCTCTGAATAAATCGTCTGCGGCTGAGCAGCAGATCTTTTCCCTCATCCGTGCAGCTTCAAAAATGGGAAATATATACAGTATTCCTCCATTTTTGAACCTTTCGGCTGAAGAAAAGTCTCTTGCTGTCAGCACTTGCCGATTGAATCAGAGCTTCCCAAAGGAAAGCGGATAAAGGAAGTGTGGGCATGAAAAAATGGTACTGGATCCTGACCGGCGTGGCGGTGTATTTTCTCGTGGCCATCGGGATCATCCTCTGGGATGTGACGAAGCCTCCCGTGGAGGAGCTGCCTCCGAAGGACGCGGTTTCGGACAATCAGCACCCGGACGAAGGACAAACGGTGAAAAAACTGGATCTTCTCTGCGCTTTCACCGGGGAAACCGAAACCCGGGACAACCCCTGGGGATTTACCGCCGGTTTGATTCTTACGGAGGAAGGGGAGGAGGCCATCTTCCTGACCCCGGATACCTCCTGTACGGTCACGGATCTGACGGAGGGCACCCTGGAGCTGCGTGTGGGGATCTATCCTGCCGTGCGGGAATCCTCCGACGGCGCGGATCTGCTGATCCGCTTGCTGGATGCCGATGGCGGGATCCTGGGAGAGCATACGGTGCCGGTACCTCCGGCGGAGGGCACCATGCCCCTGACCCTGGAGATCCCGGAGGGAGCCGCCGCGGTGCGGCTGCTCTGCGGCAACGGCGGAAATAACGATGAAAGCTGCGACTGGGTGATCATTACCCGGTGAAAACGCGGATTCATAGGATATAATAAGGAGGAACGCAACGATGAAAGGAATCATTCTCGCCGGCGGTGCCGGTACCAGGCTGTACCCGTTGACCATGGTCACATCCAAGCAACTTCTTCCCATCTACGACAAGCCCATGATCTACTATCCTTTGTCCACCCTGATGCTGGCGGGCATTCAGGATATTCTGATCATTTCCACCCCCGCGGACACGCCGCGCTTTGAAGCGCTGCTGGGGGATGGCAGCCAGTTTGGCGTTCGTCTGCAATACAAGGTGCAGCCCAGCCCGGATGGTCTGGCCCAGGCATTCCTGCTGGGCGAGGAATTTTTGAATGGAGAAGCCGGCGCCATGGTGCTGGGCGACAACATCTTCTACGGCAACGGCTTCAGTAAGATCCTCCGGTCGGCAGTTCAGAACGCGGAGGAGAACCGCCGCGCCACCGTGTTCGGCTACTATGTGCCGGATCCCCAGCGGTTCGGTGTGGTGGCCTTCGACGACGAGGGCAGGGTGACCTCCATCGAGGAGAAGCCCCGGGAGCCCAAGAGCAGCTACGCGGTGACGGGACTGTATTTCTATCCCGCCGGAGTATCCGATATGGCAAAGCAGGTGAAGCCCTCTGCCCGGGGTGAGCTGGAGATCACCACCCTGAACGAGATGTACCTGAACGAGGGTCTGCTGGACGTGCGGCTGCTGGGCCGGGGCTTCGCGTGGCTGGACACCGGCACCATGGACAGCCTGGTGGAAGCGGCGGATTTCGTGCAGATGGTGGAAAAGCGCCAGGGCATCCAGATCTCCGCGCCGGAAGAAATCGCCTTCCGCAACGGCTGGATCTGCCGGGAGAAGCTGCTGGAATCCGCCGAGCGCTACGGAAAATCCCCCTATGGCGCCCATCTGAAAGCGGTAGCCACGGGAAAAGTGAAAGCATAAAGGAGAGAGAACCATGACAATCATCGTGACCGGCGGCGCCGGCTTTATCGGAAGCAACTTCATTTTCCGTATGCTGAAGAAGTACCCGGATTACCGCGTGATCTGTCTGGACAAGCTGACCTACGCGGGCAACCTGTCCACCCTGGAGCCGGTAATGGGCAATCCCAACTTCCGCTTTGTGAAGGCGGATATCTGCGACCGGGAGGCAGTTTACCGGCTGTTTGAGGAAGAGCATCCCGACATGGTGGTGAACTTCGCGGCGGAGAGCCATGTGGACCGTTCCATCGAGGATCCCGGTATTTTCCTGCAGACCAACATCATGGGCACGGCGACCCTGATGGACGCCTGCCGCAAGTACGGCATCCTGCGCTACCACCAGGTCTCCACCGATGAGGTCTACGGCGACCTGCCCCTGGACAGGCCGGACCTGTTCTTCACCGAGAGCACCCCCATCCATACCAGCTCTCCCTATTCTTCCTCCAAGGCGGCAGCCGATCTGCTGGTCATGGCGTACCACCGTACCTACGGACTGCCGGTGACCATTTCCCGCTGCTCCAACAACTACGGCCCCTACCACTTCCCCGAGAAGCTGATTCCCCTGATGATTGCCAACGCACTGGCGGACAAACCCCTGCCCGTGTACGGCGAGGGGTTGAATGTCCGGGACTGGCTGTATGTGGAGGATCACTGCAAGGCCATCGACCTGATTATCCACAGAGGCCGTGTGGGTGAAGTATATAATGTAGGCGGGCACAACGAGAAGCAGAACATTGAGATCGTGAAGATCATCTGCCGGGAGCTGGGCAAGCCCGAGAGCCTGATCACCCATGTGGGCGACCGGAAGGGTCACGATATGCGCTACGCCATCGACCCCACCAAGATCCACAATGAGCTGGGCTGGCTGCCGGAGACCAAATTCGAGGACGGCATCCAGAAGACCATTCAGTGGTATCTGGACAACAAGGGGTGGTGGCAGACCATCATCTCCGGGGAATATCAGAATTACTACGAGAAGATGTACGGCAATCGGTAAGGAGCATACTATGAAGTTTTTTGTAACGGGCGTGGGCGGTCAACTGGGACATGACGTGATGAACGAGCTGTCCAAACGGGGACACGAGGGCGTGGGCAGCGATGTGGCGCCCGGGTACAGCGGCGTGGCTGACGGCAGCCCCGTCACCACCATGCCCTATGTGCGGCTGGATATTACGGACGAAGCTGCCGTGGAGCGGGTCATCACGGAGGTGAACCCGGACGCGGTGATCCACTGCGCCGCCTGGACCGCCGTGGATCTGGCGGAGGACGACGACAAGGTGGCGCTGGTGCGCCGGGTAAACGCGGACGGCACCCGCAATATTGCCCGTGTCTGCAAAAAGCTGGACTGCAAAATGACCTACCTGTCCACGGACTATGTGTTCGACGGTCAGGGCACCGAGCCCTGGAAGCCGGACTGCAAGGACTACAAGCCCCTGAACGTCTATGGACAGACCAAGCTGGAAGGGGAGCTGGCGGTGAGCGAAATGCTGGAAAAGTATTTCATCGTCCGGATCGCCTGGGTGTTCGGCCTGAACGGCAAGAACTTTATTAAGACCATGATCAACGTGGGCAAGACCCACGACACCGTCCGGGTGGTGAGCGACCAGATCGGCACGCCGACCTATACCCTGGATCTGGCCCGGCTGCTCATCGACATGAACGAGACGGAAAAATACGGCTATTACCACGCCACCAACGAGGGCGGCTATATCAGTTGGTACGATTTCTGCTGTGAGATCTACCGGCAGTACGGGCTGACCACCCGGGTGATCCCGGTGACCACCCAGGAGTACGGCCTGTCCAGGGCTGCCCGTCCTGCCAACAGCCGGCTGGACAAATCCAAGCTCACAGAAGCGGGCTTTACCCCGCTGCCCACCTGGCAGGACGCGGTTCGCCGTTATTTGGAGGAGGCAAAGCTGTAATGGGACAGATCGTTGTGGAGAAAAACGTGGCGGGCATTGAGGGGCTGTGCGTCATTACCCCTGCCGTCCATGGGGACAGCCGGGGATATTTCGTGGAGACCTACAGCCTGCGGGACATGGAGGAAAACGGGATCCATGTGACCTTCGTCCAGGACAATCAGAGCATGAGCGTCAAGGGCGTGCTGCGGGGTCTGCATTACCAGAAGCAATACCCCCAGACCAAGCTGGTCCGGGTGATCCGGGGCAGGGTGTTCGATGTGGCGGTGGACCTGCGCGGCGGCAGCAAGACCTACGGCAAGTGGTACGGCATCGAGCTCAGCGAGGAGAACAGAAAGCAGTTTCTGATCCCCAAGGGCTTTGCCCACGGCTTCCTGGTGCTTTCGGACACGGCGGAATTCTGCTATAAGTGCGACGACTTCTACCATCCCAATGACGAGGGCGGCATGGCGTGGAACGACCCGAAGCTGGGCATTGCCTGGCCGGAGCTGCGGGGAGAATACGACGGCAGCGCCTCTGCCGCGGGCTATACGCTGATCGACGGAACGCCGCTGACCCTCAGCGACAAGGATCAGCGCTGGCTGGGGCTGGAGGATACCTTCCGGTTCTGAAAGCACCCGGTTTTCGGGAATAAATCCCCAGTCCCGGGGCAATACTCCTTTCAAAGGAGGCATTGCCATGAAAGTAAAAGACCTGATGACATCCCGGGTGATCCGGATTGACCCCATGGAGTCCGCTGCGGTGGCGGCCCGAACCCTGGCGCACTACAACATCGGCGCGCTGCCGGTGTGCGACTTCCGGGGAAACCTGGAGGGCATCGTCACCGACCGGGATCTGGTGACCCGCTGCCTGGCTGCCGGACGGGATCCGGCAAAGACCCGGGTGCGGGAGCTGATGACCATGGGTGTGGTGTCCGTAAGCCCGGACACGGAGATCACCGCGGCAGCCGCGAAGATGGGACATGAGCAGGTGCGCCGGCTTCCCGTGGTGGAAAACGGCCAGCTCTGCGGCATGGTGTCTTTGGGGGATCTGGCGGAGTGCGAGGATGCCGCGCAAAGCGCCGGCGACGCGCTGACGGAGATCTCGGACAATATGATCCGCAGATAAACCGACGACTTTCTCCCGGGGAAACCCGGGAGAAATTGCGTATTTGACGATCGGCTTTCGTAAGCACACCGCCAAATTCCGATTTAGCGGGGTATTCGTAACCCATCGTAGGGGACGGGTTCCCCGTCCCGGTGGTACAGCGCAGCGGGAGGCGAAACGCCTCCCCTACAGTGTTTGACGGAGGTTATCACGCATATTAACAGCCCGCTAAATCGAAATTTGACCACAAGCTTATGAAAACCGATAACCGAAATTAGAATTTGTCCGATATTTCGGACATTTCCCTATATCTCGTGCTTTGCTTCCGAAACCCGATAACCTAAATTGCGTTTTATCGTAAAAACCGAACGTTTGAAAAAAGCAGAAAAAATAATCGAAAAAAACAAAAAAAGTGCTTGACAAATGGCTGGATCGGTGATAATATAAGCAAGCTGTCCGGTTCCCGGGCGGCACACTGTACCTTGTAAATTGAATAACGTGAAAAACGAACCAAGAAACACCTTGGACAATATAAATGGATTGTTTAAGCGTAAGCGAAAAAACAGCCAACGAAAATTCTTGAGTATAG
>JBJDYP010000064.1:0-35379 GCA_051867435.1 Faecousia sp. | reverse complement strand
GACAAGAAAGTGAAATATACACTGCAAAGTACATCTTGTTCTTACTTCCGCACAAATCAGAACGTAAGCAAAAGGAGAACGGATTGCCACGCCAGCGTGCGCGCTGGCTCGCAATGACGTGGTGGTTTGGTAGTCTGGCGTATCCGAATTTCTGCATTGAAACCTTTCAATTTCGCTTCGTACTGCCGGAAAAGCGGCGGGGGATTCTTAAGGGGGCGCATTTGCTCGAAGCGCCCCTTAAGTCGGCTTCTTTGTCACTTTCTTGCCGAGACAAGAAAGTGAAATATTACACTACAAAGTACATCTTATTCTTTCTTCCGCACCAGTCAGAACGAAAGTGCAGAGGAGACGGATTGCCACAGCCCGGGCACAAATCGCCTGTGGGCAGTACGGAGGGCAGGCGACCAATTTGGTGCCTGCCCTCCGGGAAGGATCCGTTTTCAAATCAGGTGCAGGCTTTTCGCCTTCTGCACCGCTTCCGTCTTTCCCCGGACACCCAGCTTCCGGTAGTTCTCCGAGGAATGGTATTTGATCGTCCGCTCCGTGAGCTTCAGCGCCTCCGCCATCTCCCGGATGGACTTGCCCTCCGCCTGCATCCGCAGGATCTCCAGCGCCGCCGGCGCAAAGTCTCCCGCCACCGCCTGCCCGGAATTCAGATACCTGGGATACTGCTTCGCCATCTGCTCCGCTTCCTCCAGCATCTGCCCGAACCAGGGGGTGTCCGTCAGGTCTTCCATCAGCCGTTCCCGCCTGACCGTCTCCAGCAGCGGCAGGATCGCCGCGCCTTCCTCGCTGGCAATGCGGACAAAATGGTAATCCTCCATCCGGCGCAGCGCGTCAACCAGCCGCTGCCGCCACTGCTCCTCCAGCCGGTAGCCGATCATCGCCAGGAGAATATCCGTCTCCATCTGGATATAGGTACGCTTGCTGGCAGCCGCGTAGTAGCGCAGCCGCTCGATCAGCGCGACGGCCTCCATCAGCATCCCTTTCGCGATGTATACCCGAACCTTCACCAGGTAACGGTAGCGCTCCAGCGTGCAGAATTCCATGTCCTCATTGGGCGCCGTCTCCATCCAGTTGTCCACCCAGTCCATGTCACCCCGGTACAGCGCGACCCGGCAGCGCAGAGCCTGGAGATTCGGCAGCATCCGGCAGGCGTTCTTCTCCCGCAGCTTGCTCTCCAGGCAATCCAGCAGCGCCCATGCCCGGTTGTCATAGCCCATCAGCAGATTCAGTCTGACCTGCAAACCCACCGCCACAAAGGTGATTTCCGGCTTGCCGTCGGCCTCGCTCTCCATCTGCGCGCTGGTGAGAAGGGTCAGCACCTTATGGCTGTCCATGCCCTTTTCATAGGCGCTTTCCCCCAGCGCGGCATGGATCAGTCCCTGACCGGTCTTGCCCAGCATCCGCTCGATGATCCTGCCGATGGTCTCCGCCAGGAACGTGTCCCGCCTGCTCCATTCGCAGAAGTCCTTGCCGCCGTTCATGAGGCTGGGCTGGTTGTTGGTCACGGAGAATTCCGGCAGCGTGATACCTTTATTAAATAGGAGTGCCGGAAGCTTCGTGATGATATCCACGATATTCGCGGAGCCGCGGTGCGGCAGTGCGATATCCAGATAGGAAAGACGGCAAATTGCTTCCCGGCGGTCTTCGCCATGGGCCTCCTCCGCGAAGCAGCGAAGCCGACTGTACCAGTATTCGCTCTTCTCCTGGTTCATCACCACAGAATACAGCATACTCATCGCCGCCATCAGCACCGGGCTGGTTCCCACCGTTTCCTCCGGCAGCGCGAAGTAGTGCTCCCGCAGCTCGAAATAGCTGCCGGAACCGGGATCCCGCCGGGCGTTCTGGGTCAGCAGATTCAGGATCCCCTCCTGATTACCGCAGGCCTCATAAAGCCGCAGCGCCTTCACTGTCTCTCCCTGCCGGGTATAGTAATCCCCCGCCAGATTCGTCCAGCGTTCCAGTTCCCCGGCACCGTAGTCCGACAGCGCCCGGTTTCTCAAAGCCAGCCGGAGCATCGGTCGGATCCCGAATACACCGTCTTCCTCCGTTATGAAGCTGCCCATGTCCATGGCCCTTCGGATCATGGACAGCGGCTGACCGTTTCCCGTGATGGCAGATGCCAGCCCCAGGGTAAACGCGTCCACCACGCTGACACGTATCAGAAAATCCAGCAGATCCGGGTCCCACTGATCCAGCAGGAACGCCTCCATATACCCCACGAAGTCATTGGTCACCACCCGGACCAGGGTATCATTCACGCTCATCCCCTGTTTGATCCGCTGTATCGCCATACAGGCGGCAAAGGGATTGCCCTCCAGCTTCCCGGCCATGAAATGGATCTGATCATCGGTCAGCGCAAGTCCCTCTGTCCGGGTCAATTCCGCGATTTCCTCCTCCGACAGCCGGAGATCCCACTCCTCAATCAGAGAAAAGCGTCCCCTGGTTTGCAGCGGAAGCATCCAACTGGGCACCGGGCACCGCCCGATCAGCACCAGCCAGAGATCCTTCCGCTGGGCAAAGGCCAGAATTTCCTTCTGCCGCCTGCGATCCCGCAGCATCTCCAGATGGTCGATCACCACCGTGGTGACCTGTCCTTTTTTTGCTTCCGGGATGCCGTCCTTGTCCCAAAGGCTCTCCAGACAGTCAAAATACAGATAGCTCCTGCCCTCCAGGAACCGTCTGACCAGCATGGTCTTACCGAAGCCGGTAGCGCCGCAGACATAGACCGTCTGGAGCAGGCTGTGCGCCAGTTTCAGCTTGCGCAGCGCGTTGTGTGCCGGGATATAATGCTCCTCCATCCGATCCTTCCGCTCCTTTCTTGTTTTTATAAGGTAAATATACAAGCAATCCCGGATTTCGTCAACGAAAAAGATCGTTTTCCGGCTGTTTTTGCGGAAACCGGCCGTCAGCAGACTGTCGCCGCCATTTTGGATCCCGGCAAAAAACCGGAACCCGCATCTGCGGATTCCGGTTTTTGCAGGTTATATCACTTTCGATCACAGGTTTCGGCTTCTGATTCTCTGTGGTTTTCTAAGGAAGCTCTGATTAAAGTGGCAAGTGCTGACAGCAAGAGATTTTTCTTCAGCCGAAAGGTTCAAAAATGGAGGAATACTGTATGTATTTCCCATTTTTGAAGCTGCACGGATGAAGGAAAAGATCTGCTGCTCAGACGCAGACGATTTATTCAGAGATTCCCTAATCAGATGACAAACTGATCCATATAACGCTTGGAAATGCGGATGCTGTCCAGGATTTTTTCCCGGCTGCTCTCGAATGCCTTGTCCTCTACCTCAATGCAGGCGCAGCCGTCATAGCCGATATCCGTCAGCGCGGAGACATACCGGCCCCAGTTCACATCGCCGTAGCCGGGGAGCTTGGGGGACATATAATCCAGGGGGTAAGCCATAATGCCGCAGTCGTTCAGCTTGTCCCTGAACAGCTTGATATCCTTGAAATGGATGTGGAAAATCTTGTCCCGGAACTCATAGATCGGCTGAATGTAGTCCATCTGCTGCCAGACAAAGTGGCTGGGATCGAAATTGAGCCCGAAATAGGGCGAATCGATGATGGCAAACAGCTTGCGCCAGATGGCGGGGGTGGTCATCAGGTTCTGTCCGCCGGGCCACTGGTCCCGGCCGAAGAGCATGGGGCAGTTTTCAATGGCGACCTTTACCTTCCGCTCCGCGGCATAGGCGATGATGTCCGGCCAGATTTCCCGGAACAGCTCGATATTCTCCTCCACAGACTTGGTCTGATCCCGTCCGATGAAGGTGGTCACCATGTTGACGCCCAGTTTTGCCGAGGCCGCGATGACCTTCTTCAGATGGGCAATGTTGTGGGCCCGCTTCTCCAGATCCCCATCCATCGTGTTGGGGTAGAACGCCAGAGAAGAGATCTCCACGTTTTTCTTCCTGCAATAGTCCAGGATGTACGCGGCTTTGGCATCGTCCAGCTCCGCCACGTCAATGTGGCTGACACCGGCATAGCGGCGCTCCGCTTTCCCCTGGGGCCAGCAGGCAACCTCAACACACCGAAAACCCATTTCGGACACGGTGTCAATCATTTCTTCAAAATTCCATCCATCCAGAATGGCGGAAACAAGGCCAATTTTCATATTGCTCCTCCTTATTTCACTTCTACGGCGCAGCCCTTGGCAGAGGACTCGATGCTGGCAAATACCGCCTTCATGGCGTGCAGAACACTTTCGCCGGAAATCTCCGGGGGCGTGTTCTCCACCAGCGACTTCACAAACAGGTCAATGACACCGGATGCCGTCTGGTTGTCGTTGGTCTGAATCTGGTCGATCTGGTAGTCGACGCGGGTTCCGTCGGCATTGATCTGCCGGACGGAATACCTGGGATCGTCATACAGCCGCAGTTCGCCCTTGGTGCCGTAGATCACGGTGGTGTTGTCCTCGGCGGCATAGTAGGTCCAGCTTGCGGTCATGGTGCCGATGACACCGTTTTCCATCTGGTAGATGCAGATCGCGTTGTCGTCCACACCAATGAGGCCGCCGGTGGCGTCCCTCTTGTCCAGCGTGGTGAGCACCGCCTGGGTTTTTACAATTTTGGTGCCCAGAACATACTGGATCATATCCGTCTTATGGATTCCCAAATCGGCCATGGCACCCATGGCGGCCTTGCTCTTGTCGAAGAACCACACATTCCTGCCGGGGTCGATGCTCCAGGTCTCGGGGCCGCCGTGTCCAAAGATGGTGCGGAAGGTCAGCACCTTGCCGATGGCTCCCTGGGCGATCAGCTCCCTGGCCTTCATGTGCGCCTTTGCCAGACGCTGGTTCTGCCCAATCATCAGATATTTGCCGGACGCCCGGGCCGCTGCCACCATGGCCTCGCACTCCTCCAGGGAGATCGCCATGGGCTTTTCGCACAGGACGTGTTTTCCGGCTTTCAGCGCGGCGATGGAGATTTCCGCGTGGGCGTGGTTGGCAGCGCAGACACTGACCGCGTCAATGCTGGGATCCGCCAGCAGTTCCTCGTAGGTCGGATACGCCCTGGCGCCGTATTTCTGTGCCAGCTCCTCCGCCCGGGCCAGGTTGATGTCATAGAATCCGCGGATTTCCGCGTCAGGATTCGCCAGATACTCCGGGATATGGCGCACCTGGGCAATTTTTCCGCAGCCAATAATACCGACTTTGATCGTCATATGATTCCCTCCCAACTTACTGCTTTACGGGCTTCGCGCGATGGCGAAGCTCGACGAACTTCTCCTTAATGACGGGGCCTGCCGTCTGAACCAGAATGACCACAATCAGCACCAGACCCTGGAAGGTGTTCTGAATATCCGGGCTCAGGGCGGGGATGCTGACAATGATGAAGTTGATGGTGGTATAGGACAGCGCGCCAAAGAAGACGCCCAGGATCTTGCCTCTGCCTCCCGCCATGCTGACGCCGCCCAGAACCACCGCGGCAATGGCGTACATCTCATAGGAAGTGCCGGAGGACGCGGGGGTCACATTGCCGATCTTGCAGGCCTGGATGAAACTGGACACACCCACCAGAAGACCGGTCACAGCAAACACGGAAACCTTCACCCGCTCCACATTGATGCCGGTAAGCCGGGCGGTCTTTTCGTTGCTGCCCACGGCATAGATGCGCTTGCCGTACTTGGTGTTGGCCATCAGGAAAATGAAGAACAGGGTGATGGCAACAAAGAGGAAGGATATGTAGGGGATCTGGATACCGCCAAGCCGCAGACTGCCTGTGCCGAACTTCATACGCAGGAAGTCATAGCTGGGCATACTGCTGAGCATGGAGAACTGGCTGGAGGAAGAGCCGGTGAGGGCAGGATCGATCTCCCGCACCACAGACAGCGTCAGAGAGCGGTAGATCAGCATGGTGCCCAGGGTCACGATGAAGGCGGGCATTTTCGCATAGCCCACCAGCACGCCGTTGATAAGACCGCAGATCAGGCCGGAGCCCAGTGCCGTCAGCAGCATCACCAGCACATTTCCGCCGGTGGCGTTATAGCTCATAATGGTCACGCCGGTGCAAAGCACCAGAGACGAACCCAGGGACAGATCAATCTGACCTGTGATAATGACCAATGCCATACCAATCGCCATGGTGCCCACGATCACCGTATTCTGGCTGGAGAGAATGCCGGAGATATGCCCCGGATTGAAATGGTTGCCGTTGGCATTGATGGTGATCGCGTAGACGATCAGAATGATGATAAACACAAACACATAGCTATATTTGCTCCAGCACTGAGCCAGTGTTTTTTTCAGGGGTGCCCCCGTCCTTTTCGTCGTCATATGAAGCCTCACTTTCCGGCTTCCGCCACGGCGTTGGTGGAATACATCATGACGGACTGCTCGCTGATTTCCTCATGGTCGAAAATCCTTGCGATAGCCCCCTCATAAAAGACCACACAGCGGTCGGAAACCTTTTTGATCTCGGGAATTTCCAAAGTGTTGATGATAACGGTTTTGCCCGCCTGGGCAAACTGCAGGATCATCTGATAGATTTCCGCCTTCGCGCCCACATCCACGCCCTGGGTCGGATTGTCAAAAATCAGAATATCCGCGTTCGTATTCAGCCAGCGGGCCAGGAACACTTTCTGCTGGTTGCCGCCGCTGAGCGAGTTGATGGGGTCGCCGGGGTTGTCGGTTTTGATCCGGAGCAGCTTGCGCTGGGCGTCAAAGGCCGCCGCCTCCGCCTTATGGTGGATCACCGTTTTCCGGCGGGAGAGGGTGTGCTCCGCGATTTGGAAATTCTCCTGAATGCTCATGTCCGGGATCACGGAATTCTCCTTGCGGTTGGATGGAAGCATGGCAATTTTATGCTCCATAAACCGGCAGATCGTGCCGGAAATCTCCTTCCCGTGAACCTCTATGGAGCCGGACTGAATGGGCAGTACGCCGAACATGGTCTGCAGCACCTCGCTGGCGCCGCTGCCTGCCAGACCCGTAAAGGCCACGATCTCACCCTTGCGAACCTCCAGATTGACATCGCGGAAGCCGGAGCCGGTGAGCTGATGCAGCCGCAGCACCACATCTCCCAGAGCACGGGGCTGATACACGTCCTTATCGGCGTATTCCTTGCCGATCATGTCCGAGGTCAGGCTCCGGGAATCGGTGTCCCGGATCAGGCCGGAGGATACGAACTCGCCGTTTCGGAACACGGTATAGCGATCCGCGATTTCCATGATCTCCGGCATTTTATGGGAGATGAAGATGAAGGCCGTTCCTTCCTTCTTCATTTTTTTCAGAATCTCAAAGAGGTGGGATATCTCCTCATTGCTCAGAGCCGTCGTCGGCTCATCCAAAATCAGCAGCTTCGCGTTGGCATGAAGGGCACGGCAGATTTCCAGAAGCTGCTTTTCGCTGGTTTTCAGCTCCGAAACCATGGTCAGCGGATTCATTTCCACACCCAGCCGTTCAAAAAGCTCATGGGTCTGGGCAATCATCTGCTTTTTCTCCAGCACATGCCATTTATTCCGGATTTCCCGGTTCAGGAAGATGTTTTCGTAAACCGTCAGGTCATTGATCACGCTCAGCTCCTGATGCACAAAAGCGATGCCCGCGTCCTCCATCTGGCGGATGGTAGGATGGGTGTAGACCTTACCGTCGAATTCGATGTGCCCCTCATCCATGGGCACGACTCCGGTGAGAATGTTCATCAGCGTGGATTTTCCCGCGCCGTTCTCACCCAGCAGGGCGTGGATTTCTCCTTTCTCCACCTCCAGGTGCACATCCGTCAAAGCATGGACGCCGCCGAAGGATTTGGAAACTCCCCGCATTTGCAGCAAAGTATTCATACGCATTTCTCCTAATGGCGGCCGCTTACCCTGCGGCCGCCGTTCAAGTTCGCTTCGGAAAAAATTCGGATGCAAGGCTGGGCCTTGCATCCGAACCTATGATTACTTATTCAGCATGACCGGTGAAGCCTTCATATTTAGAAACATTGTTCTTATCCACGATCCAAACAACTTCGTACTTGCCGGCACCGACCTCGTAGTCCCACTTTCCGGACAGGTAGTCTTCCATGTAGCCGATGACATTGGTCATCATCTTGGGAGAGAAGTAGACGGACATCATGTCATCGAAGTACTTCTCGGCGACAGGGGACTGGGCGGACTCGCCCTTCATCACATCATACAGCTCCTGCATGCCGCCGATCGCGGAGATATAAACCTCCATCGCCTCCAGGTCAGCCTTGGTAGCCTCGTCGATGGCGTTGCCTTCCAGCAGCCGCAGCACGCCGAAGGTCATCTCATCGTCCATGGAGTAGACGTACAGCTTGCCATTGCCCTTGGCAGCGGCCACGATATCCGCCAGCTTCTGCTCCAGATAGTCGTAGGCACCGTCGGCGCTCCAGTTGCAGACCACCTTGTAGTCGGCGCACAGGGCGTCGATCTCAGCCTGGGTCCAAACCTGAGCGGTCTTGTAGCTCTGCTTGGTGTCGTCGTCGTAGTACTCCAGCTCACCTCTCAGGAACTGCTCGAAGCCTTCCTGACGGCGGGAGCAAACGGTACCGTTGTCGCCGATCAGCGTGACCATGGTGTCGCCAGGCACCATGCCCTTCTGCTGCAGCCAGTAGGCGATGCCCGCGCCGCACTGCCAGTTATCGCCGGATGCGTTCAGAATCGCGTACTTGTCGGGACCTTCGATGATACGGTCAAAGGAAATGAAGGGGATCTTCTCAGCGATCAGAGCCTCCTGGCCAGCCTTGGCGGAGTCCTCCAGAGCGAAGAACACGACACCGACGGCATCGCCGTTGGCAATGATGGTCTGAACCTGATCAACCTGCTCTTCGCCGCTGGACGCGGGCATGTATACTGCCTTGTACTCGCCCTTCTGGTTGATTTCCTCAGCCTTCTTTTCCGCGTAGGCACCGGCCTGCGCTGTCCAGCCATGATCAGGGGTGGGGCCCAGAATGTAGATGGTCTTGCCGGCAGCCTTCTTGCCGCAGCCCGCAAACACAGCCAAAACCAGGACCAGAACCAGAGCCAAACTGATTACCTTTTTCATTGTTGCACCTCCGAATAATTTTCAGCAAACACGTTTGCTTTACATCATCTTACATTTGCCGCAATGGATTGTCAACTCATTTTCGGGCTTCGTTAGCATTTTCTATAATTTCAATAATTCCAGATTTCATTATTTGTGCATTTCATCCAGGTTTTGCGGCTTTCCCCATTCTTGCTTTTTTCATTATTTTGTTTCATTTTTACATTTTACTTTACATCTTTACATTTTTGCAGTATAATGTAAAAAACGATCAGGAGGAACGCTTATGAAAGGAAAATCCACGCTCACACGAATCGCCGAGAGAGCCGGTGTCTCCATCGCCACCGTCTCCCGGATCATCAACGACACCGGACGGGTAGCCCCTGCCACACGGCAGAAAGTGCTGCAGGCCATTCGTGACCTGGAATATGACTCGGCGCTGAAATGCCCCGCTCCGGTCTACCGGTCCATCCTGGCTCTGGTGCCGGACTTCGTCAATCCCTTTTACGCCAACATCATTGACGGCATCCAGCAGACTGCCCACGACAATGATTTCGAGGTTTTCCTCATGCCCACCAAGGACAGCTACCCCAATACCGGGTATCTGGTGAATATGATTAAAAAAGAGGGCTTCAGCGGTGTGCTTTGGCTGTCCTCCACGCCTCCGGTAGAGCTGCTCTCCATTATCTCCCACCACTGCCCCATTGTCATGTGCTGCGAGTATCCGGAGGATTACCCATGCTCCTATGTCAGCATCGACGACATCAGCGCCGCGTTCCGGGCCGTGAATTACCTGATCTCCACCGGCTGCCGGAAAATCGGTTTCGTCAACTGCAGTCTCAAATATAAGTACGCCCGCCACCGCCGGGAGGGCTATCTGCAGGCCCTCAACAATGCCGGGCTGGAATACGATCCGGCTTTGTATGTGAGCATTCCCACCATCGACTACACCCTGGCCTACTCCGCCGTTTTGCAGACGCTGAATACCGGCCCCGTGCCGGATGCCTTTTTCACCTGTTCCGATGTCTACGCGGCAGCCACCATAAACGCCGCCCAGCATCTTGGCATCCGGGTGCCGGAGGATCTGTCCGTCATCGGATTTGACAACATCGAGACCTCCCGTATGACACTGCCCGCAATTACCACCATCGCTCAGCCAGGATTTCAGATCGGGCAGCAGGCCGGTTCCCTGCTGGTGGAAAAAATCCTGAATCCGGAGCTGCACGACCGGCATATGCTGCTGAGCACGGAGCTGGTCATCCGGGACTCCACACGGTGATAACAGAAGCCATCCTCCTTCCCGGAGACCGGGGAAAACGGGGACTCCCGGAGCATCCGCTGCCCCAAAATCCCCGTCTGCTTTTCTTCGTTTATTTCCTGAAAATTCCATAAAGAAGCAGTGCCCAGATAATCAGAAAAAATATTATTGGAGAAACATATGAGATACATAATCGTAACAGGCGCATACGGCGGAATGGGTCGAAAAACCGTAGAACTCTTGAAAAAGCAGGGATTTTGTGTAATTGCTTTAGACAAAACAGCCGGCGCCGCGGAGGAGAACGTGATTCCGCTGCAAGTCGATATCACCGACGCCGAAAGCGTGAAATCTGCCTTTGAGCAGGTAAAAAAGGTCACCGATGAAGTTTATGCCATCGTACATTTTGCGGGAATTTATGTGCTGGATTCTCTTGTGGAAATCGAGCGTGATCGTTTCGCGCGTGCCTTTCAGGTGAATTTGTTCGGCGCGTTTCTTGTCAACAAGACCTTTCTCCCTTTGCTGAAAAGGGGCAGCAGAATCGTAATCACGACCAGCGAGCTTGCTCCGCTGGATCCTCTGCCTTTTACAGGCATTTACGCCGTGACAAAAGGCGCTTTGGATAAATATGCGTACGCATTGCGTATGGAGCTGCAGCTTCTGGGCATTTATGTCTCTGTGATCCGTGCAGGTGCCGTAGATACAGGTATGCTCGGTGTTTCTACTGACTCGCTTGACAGATTCTGTGCCAATACAAAGCTCTATTCCTGCAATGCGGAACGTTTCAAAAAAATCGTGGAGAGCGTGGAGGCAAAGCGTATCCCTCCCGAGCAGATTGCGCGGGAAACGCAAAAGATACTGAAAGAAAGAAATCCCAAATTCGCGTACAATATCAACCGGAATCCCCTTTTGCTGCTCCTGAACGCCTTGCCGAAAAAGCTTCAATTCTGGGTGATCAGGCAGGTACTCAAATAAGGATCCTTTACGCTTTAGTTGCGCCGTAATCGTCATGACCTCCGGGGTGGCACGCTTTACTTAACAGAGGCATGTTTCCTCCGTAGGATCTCCAATAACCTGCAAAATGGGTTTCCTCTCACATCCCTACGGGATGCGATCAGAAACCCATGGATTCTCCCACGGCCTATGAAACAGTCCACCGGACTGTTTCATACCCTCGCTGCGCTCGGGCCGGCCTTTCGAATCCCGCCACAGATAAAAATTGCGGGAACCGCAAAAGCGGTTCCCGCAATTTTGGTCGGAGTGTCGGGATTCGAACCCGAGGCCTCTTGGACCCGAACCAAGCGCGATACCAAACTTCGCCACACCCCGTTAGCCTGACTATTATACGGAATAATCCAACTATTGTCAAGTCCTCACCGCAAAAAAGCTGGAATCTGCCTGTCCCCGGGTGCATAAACTTCCCTCGGAGGGAGGAATTCCGGTGAGTTATCAGATTCAATATTTCCGTCAGGTGCCAGAGCGGCAAAAGATGCGGTTTTTCCATTTCATCGGCTGGACGCTGCTGTTCTTTCTGACCTTCTGTGCCATTGTGGTGCGCTATTTCCCGGAGCAGGCGCCGATTCTCCGCAGTTGGTTCCTCCCGGGGCAGACCGCGGCGGTGCTGCAGCGGTTTTCCTCGGCGGTGGATGCGGGGATGTCCCCGGAAGACGCGGTCAGCGCCTTCTGCCGTGAACTGTTCAGCCATGTGGGACATTGAAATTGCCGTCACCGCAGGCGCCTGCTTTGCCCTGGCAGGCGCGCTGCTTCTGCTGCCGCTGAACTGGCTGTTTGCCGGTCTTTTCGCCGCGGCCTTTCACGAACTGTGCCATGTCCTCTGCGTCGCGGTCTGCGGCGGGCAGGTCAGCGCTTTTCGGATCCGGCTTGGAGGCGCGGAACTGGAAACCACCCCCCTGTCTCCGGCAAAATCCCTGATTTGTGCCGCGGGCGGGCCCATAGGAAGCCTGCTGCTGCTTCTGCTCTGGCGGCAGTTCCCCCGGGTGAGCCTATGTGCCCTGGCGCAGGGACTGTTCAATCTGCTCCCCATGCTGCCGCTGGACGGCGGGCAGATGGTTTCCAGTCTGACCTCCCTGTGCTTTTCGGAGCGCACCGCCCGCCGGATCACATCCGCGTTGGGCACACTGTGCAGGCTGCTTCTGTTCACGCTCTGCCTCTGGCTGTGGTTCACCCAGGGCTTCGGGATTCTCTGTATGCTGCCCATCCTCCTGGTCACGGTGCGGGCGTGTCTTCAAAAAAAAGTTGCAAACCAGGGCTTTTCAAGGTACAATAGAGCTACTTACGAAAAGAGGGTAGCCTATGACCGAGCTGAAGCAGCGAATTCTGCCAACCGTGCAAAAGCCCGCCCGTTACACCGGCGGTGAATATAACGAAGTCCAAAAGGACAAATCCGAAACCCGGGTCCGGGTGGCGTTCTGTTTCCCGGATACCTACGAGATCGGTATGTCCAACGTGGGAATGCGGATCCTCTATGGCGTGATGAACGAGATGGAGGGTGTCTGGTGCGAGCGGGTGTTTGCCCCCTGGGGAGACATGGAAAAAGCCATGCGGGACAACGGTCTCCCCCTCTGGGCTCTGGAAAGCCAGGATCCCGTGAAGGATTTCGACATGATCGCCTTTACCATTGGCTATGAGATGAGCTATTCCAACATTCTCAATATGCTGATGCTGGCGGATGTGCCAATCCACGCCAGAGACCGCCATGGCCTGAAAAACATGGTGTTCGCAGGCGGCGTCTGCGCCTTCAACCCCGAGCCTCTGGCGGATTTCATTGATTTCTTCTCTCTCGGCGAGGGAGAGGAGATCACCGTGGAGATTTTGTCGCTCTACGACAGGGCCAAGGCAGAGGACTGGCCGAAGGACCGGTTCCTGCTGGCGGTCTCCAAGATCCCCGGGGTGTATGTGCCCAGCTTCTATGAGCACCGTTACAACGAGGACGGCACCCTTGCCGCCATCGTTCCCCTGAACGGCGCCCCCGAGATAGTCACAAAACGAATCATCGCGGATCTGGACAATGCCTATTACCCCACCAAAATGATCGTTCCCTCCACCGAGATCGTCCATGACCGGGCAAATCTGGAGGTGTTCCGGGGCTGCATCCGGGGCTGCCGGTTCTGCCAGGCGGGTTTTTCCTGCCGTCCCGTGCGAAAGAAAAGCCCTGAGGTGCTGATGCATCAGGCCGCCGAAATACTGGAGGACTCGGGCTTCAACGAGATCACCCTTTCCAGCCTGTCCACTTCGGACTACCGGGGTCTGCGGGAGCTGACCGACCAGCTGATCCCCTACTGCACCGATCACAGGGTCAGCCTGTCCGTCCCCTCTCTCCGGGCAGACAACTTCTCCCAGGAGCTGATGGCAAAGCTGCAGACCCTGCGCAAATCCGGTCTGACCTTCGCCCCGGAGGCCGGCACCCAGCGGCTTCGGGATGTGATCAACAAGAATCTGACCGAGGAGGAGATCCTCCGTTCCTGCGCCAACGCCTTTGCCGGCGGCTGGAGCAATGTCAAGCTGTACTTCATGCTGGGGCTTCCCACGGAGACCGATGAGGATGTGCTGGGCATTGCCGACCTGGTCTACAAGATCATCCAGACCTGGAAGGCCACTGCCTCCAACAAAAAGCGGGGCCTGCGGGTTCATGTGGCCACCGCCTTCTTTGTGCCCAAGCCCCACACACCCTTCCAATGGGAAAAGCAGATCACACCCCAGGAATATCTGCGGCGCACCAAGCTGTTGAAGGATCACTTCTATTCCAAATCCATCGAATACGACTACCACGCACCGGATCTGAGCCGTCTGGAGGCCGTCATCGCCAGAGGTGACCGCCGGCTGGCTCCCGTCATTGAGGAAGCCGTCCGCCGGGGTGCCCGTTTGGACGGATGGGATGAGTATTTCAGCTACTTCACCTGGCTGGATGCTTTCCGGGCCTGCGGGGTGGATCCCAATTTCTACACCACCCGGGGCTTCGGTGAGGACGAGATCCTGCCCTGGGACACCATTGACGTGGGGCTTCGCAAATCCTTCCTGCTCCGGGAGCGCCAACGCGCCTACGCGGACACCGTCACCCCGGACTGCCGCCATGGCTGCAGCGGCTGCGGCGCCAACTGCCTGCTGAAGGAGGTGGCGTGCGATGCCTAGACTGCTGTTTGAAAAGGTGGGCGCCGGTGTCTGGATCTCCCACCTGGATCTGATGCGGCTGTTTCAGCGCGCGTTCCAGCGGGCAAAGCTGCCGCTGAAGCATTCCCAGGGCTTCAATCCCCGGCCCATCGTGTCCATTGCCCTGCCGCTGTCCGTGGGTGTGGGCAGCCAATGCGAGCTGCTGGATTTCGCGCTGGACGGCGCGTCCGTCCCCGGTGCGGAAATCGTCTCCGGGCTGAACCGCACGCTGCCTGCCGGGATCCGGGTGCTGCAATGCTTTGACAGTGACCGGAAAACCCGGGATATCGCCTTTCTGGAAGCGGTGCTGACGCTGGAATACGACAGCGGCGTGCCGGAAGGCTGCGTGGAGCGCATCGGGGCGCTGTTCCGCCGGGACAGTCTGCCCGTAACGAAAAACGGCAAAAACGGCCCCACGGAGCAGGATATCATCCCCATGCTGCGTGCTTTCCGGGTGGAAGCCCCGGACGCGAACACCGTCTGCCTGACCGCCACGGTCTGCGCCCAGAATCCTTCCCTGAATCCCATGCAGCTTCACGCCGCAATCCGGGAGCATCTGCCCGCATTCGCGCCGGACTTTGTCCTCTGCTGCCGCAGGGAAATCTATGATCAAAACGGAAACGTATTCCGATAAAGGAGAACAACTATGGATCACATCATTTTGGAAGAATGCCCCGCCTGCCGGGGTGCCGGTATCGTCAGCCACGAAGGCGGCTGGTGCGTCCAGGTGGAATGCGTGGACTGCGGCGCCCACACCGTGTTCATCGAGTATCAGAACGAAGACGAAAAGCGGGATGCCATTGCCAAGGTTGCCATGCTCTGGAACATGGGCAAGGTCATCAAGTCCGATCCCGGCGAATAAGACGAAGCGGCTGCCCCCAACGGGGCAGCCGCTCCTGTTTATAGAAAAATTTTTGGAAATCATTTTTGACTTGCAACACTTTCCCTTTGTCATTCGTTATCCTTGCAGAAAGGGGGCAAGGTGGTATAGTTTCTACAATCCCCCTTCACAGTATATGATAGAAAATTCTTACTCCTTCTTATCACCCCCTACGGTAAACTCTTCCCTGATGAAATAGGTCTTATCCACACCATCATTAGATGTAACTGTAAAGGGTTTTTGAATTCTGTAGCTTCCGGGTGCAAGCTCACCATATATGCCAGTCCAATCAATCTGCCAAAAGTGTTGCTCCCCGTCAATCTTCTGATTATCCCATTGCCATTGATGCTCATAGAGCATTGGAACGACCAACCAACCGCTATCGGTTTGCATTTCCAGATAATACTCACTGCCAGCGGAGATAATACCGACATCTTTTGCTGTTTCTATGAAACTGGTTAATTCCAATCCGGTCGGGGAAACACTTGAAACAGATAGGGTAATTCCCAAATCTGGAACCTCCGGAGGAAGAATCTCACCATCATCGGAAACTTGATATTCAATGTTAACGGTTTTAAGGTAACCGGCGATTGTTGCAGCCAATGCGGTGGTTGCCAATAATCCGACTAGAATTGCAGCGACCAAAGATAAGTGTATACGCCTTCCAAAATGGGTGGGTGCATGAGAATAATCGTCGCAATTGGAAATTGTTTTTTGAATAATCCTGTCAAGTGACAACGGACTTTTTTCTGTTATCGGTATTTGCGATGCATCGACATCGGTTAGCATTTCGTCTAAAGATAGTTTCATAGCAATCCTCCATTATTAAATCTTGATAGCAGATAGGATCTGATTGAGTCCTTTCCGCGACGAATTTTGGTTTTCACTGTGGACAAGTTAATGCCCATTTCCGAAGAAATTGTATCCATAGTTTGATAGTAGTAAAAATATCTAAGTAGGATTTCACGATCAGGCTCTTTAATCTGATCGATAGCCTTTTTCACTAGTAATCCCAGTTCTTTCTTTTCATACTCATCTTCAGGATTCGAAATTTCAAACTCAATTATGTTACAATCTAGGACAAGCGTGTGTCCAGACTCGCGTAGCTTCATTTTTGCTTTGTTTCGTGCAATACCCGCAAGGTAGCTTTTTATGGAGTTTGTTCGTATTGCAGACGAGCTGTTCCATAATGCTAAGAACACATCGGATACGACTTCTTCAGAGTCGTAGATTGACATTGTGGGGCCGATAATATTCCAGACAATCGTGCTGACATATCCGCCATACTTGTTCATTATCCAAATAAGAGCTTCTTGAGATCCTGCGCACAGATCTCGCAAAGCTTTTCTATCATTCATTGCGCAAGCCTCCTTTCCTCTGTTTATTATATAGTTTCATAGCAAGAACGGAAAGTTTCAAAAAATAGAGATAAAAAACAAATATTTAGTGAGCTGGTCAAAAAGGTTATTAAGCTGCAGTTGAACGAGGGGTTATAGCAGTGGCAAGCAATGCCTTTGCATATACAGGCGCCCCAAATCACCCATTTCCGCCGAAGCGGAAGTGGGTGATTCTTTTTCGCCAGAAAGAGAAGCACCTGCTATGCAGGTAGACAAAATAAAGGCAGACACATGGTGGTTTTCCATGTGTCTGCCTTTATCTTACAGCTTCACTCAGCCGGTGGTATTGACTTTTACTTGGAAAGGGCCTGGATGGCAGCCTGGAGCTGGGGGTCGTCCTCCGGTGCCAGGATGCCGGCGTAGATCTTCGCGGCGGTCTCCTCGTCCACCGGAACCTCCACATCCGGGGTGATTCCCACATCCGCCAGGCTCACGCCGTTGGGGGTGAAGTATTTTCCCACGGACAGTCCCACCGCCGAGCCGTCACCCAGGTCGATGGTGGTCTGGAAATAGCCCTTGCCGCAGGTCTTCTCGCCTACGGTCACGGCAACGCCGTACTCGGACAGGGCAGCGCCGAAGAATTCCGCCGCGGAGTAGGAATCGCCGTTCAGCAGCACCGCCATGGGCAGCTCAATGCAGTCGGCATCGGACTCGTCCACGGACTCCCTGCCGCGATAGTCCACGCTGCGGAACAGAGGGCCTTCCGGGAGCAGGTAGTCCAGCACCTTGACCAGCTCACTCTGGTATCCGCCGGGGTTGAACCGCACATCAAAGATCAGTGCGGTGGCACCCTGACCGATCATGTCCTCGATGGCGGCAATGGTCTCCCGGGCGCATCTGCTGTCAAAATTCACGATGCGGATCAGACCGATGTTGCCGTCCAGCATCCTGGCGGTTGCCACGGCGGTCTCAAAGTATGCCCGGGTCACCGTCAGATCCATGGTCTGACCGTCACGCAGGACCGTGATCACCACATCGGTGTTCTCCTCACCGCGCACCATGGCGCTGACCTCACTGAGCGAAAGGCCGGCGCAGTCCGTTCCGTCCACGCCGGTAAACAGATCCCCGGGAAGGATGCCCGCGGCTTCCGCGGGGCCGCCTGCCACCACCTGCTGCACCAGAAACGTCCCGTCCTCCTGCACGGAGATCGTGACACCGATGCCCACATAGGAATTGCTCATCTGGGCATTGTAGCTCATCATCTCAGAGGCAGGGATATAGTAGCTCCAGCGGTCGCCCAGGGCATTGACCATGGCATCCGCTGCGGCATCCTCAATGGCGGTTTCGTCCACCTCGCCGATAAACCGCTCCTTGATCACACCCTCCAGCCTGGTCAGCTTGCTGCCGGACAGGGAGTTGCCCGTGGTGCCCAGGGTCAGAAAATGCGCCGCGGAGAACATAAAGGTCAGCGTTCCCGCCACCACTGCCACCAGAAGATAACTTAAAAACCGTAAAAAGCCTTTCAATGGAGTTCCTCCTTATCAGCAACCAATCCCACAGCCCGAAAAAGGGCTGTGGGAGTTGCAGGTTGTTTCCTGTATCAGAAATAGCTTCTGGGATTGACCCAGCTTCCGTTGTAGCTGACGCCGAAGTGCAGATGGGGGCCGGTAGACGCGCCGGTGGAGCCCATGTAGCCGATGAGCTGTCCCTGTGCCACGGTCTGTCCGACGGAAACCACATCGTTGGTCATGTGGGCATACAGGCTGGAGAAGCCGTCGCCGTGATTGATCACGCAGTAATTGCCGTAACCGCTCTCGTAGGTGGATACCGTCACCGTGCCGGCGCGGGCGGCGTAGATCGGTGTGCCTGACACATTGGCAAGGTCAACACCGTTGTGGAACCGCTGGTCACCGTAAATCGGGTGGGTACGCCAGCCGAACGGGGAGGTCTGCACCGTATAGGCACAGGGGGCGCGCCAGCCACTGCTGCTGGGGGGTGTGCTTCCGCCACCGTTGCCGCCGCTGGGCCGTTGGGCTGCCTGCTCCTTGGCTTTGGCTTCGTTGTATTCCTTTTCCTGCTGGGCGATCTTGGCGGACATTTCCGCTTCGTGATCCTCCACCGCCTTGTACAGCTCCTCCAGCTCATCCATCTGAACCTTCAGTTCCTGCACCAGACGGTCGGATTCCGCGCGCTTTTCTTCCAGCTCCTCCTGGGTTTCCAGCAGGCTGTTCTTGATTTCCTCCAGCTCATCCCGCTCGGCAGCCAGCTCTTCCCGGGCCTGGATCACTTCCTTTGCCGCAGCGTCCAGTTCCGCCAGCCGGCGCTGGTCGGCCTCGGCAATTTCGTCGATCAGGTTCATCCGGTCCAGCAGATCCGCGAAGCTGGTGGCCTTGAGCAGCACCGACCAGAAGGACAGCTTGCCGCTTTCCTCCATGGCACGGATACGCTGCTTGTTCTTCTCGTTCAGCTCGTCATACCGGGCCTGCGCCGCATCCACTTCGTTCTGCTTCTCCGCAATCAGCAGGCTGTAGGTCTGGATCTGCCGGTTGATGTTTTCCTGCTCATCCATCAGCAGGGTCATTTCCCGGTCGATCTCATCCTTCCGGGCCAGAACATCCAGGGTTTCTTCCTTCTTTTCGTCCTTTTGCTCCTGAAGTTCTTTCTTTTCCTCCCGGATCTGCTCCCGCTCTTCCTTCAGGGCATCGATTTCCTTCTTGATTTCCGCGGAAGTCTTCGCGGAAGCGCCCGGGGTCACGCAAAGCAGCATGGACATCGCCATGACGCAGGCCATGAAACCCGCCAGAACCGATATTCCCTTTCTATTCTTCCTCATATGTATCTCCTTAATCACCGGCTTGCCGTGTGAGGCATTAGATGTAGCTTCTGGGGTTGACCCAGCTTCCGTTCAGGCTGATACCGAAGTGCAGGTGGGGCGTGCCGTCCGTCCAGCCGGTGGAACCCATGTAGCCGATGACCTGTCCCTGGGTCACCGTCTGTCCGGCAGACACCACATAGTGGGTCATGTGACCGTACAGGCTGGAGTAGCCGTCGCCGTGGTTGATGACCACATAGTTTCCGTAGCTGCCGGAGAAGGTTGCCGTGGTCACCGTGCCGGAACGGGTGGCGTAGATCGCGGTGCCCTGGGAACCTGCCAGGTCAACGCCGTTGTGGAACCGCTCGTCACCGTACAGCGGGTCGATCCGCCAGCCAAAGGCGGCAATCTGCTGGGAGTAGGAGCAGGGTGTCCGCCAGGTGACCTTCTCTGTTTCGGAACCGCCGTCTCCGCCGGTGCCCGTATTGCCGCTGTCGCCATTGTTGCTGCCGCCATTGTTGCTGCCGCCATTGTTGCTGCCGCCATTATTGTTATCGTTGTTGTCATTGTTGTTATTGTCGTTTTTATTCTGTTCTTCCTGGCGTCTGCGCTCTTCCTCTTCCTGTCTGCGGCGCTCCTCTTCTTCCCGGCGCTTCGCCTCATTGAATTCCTTTTCCCGCTGGGCAATGTCGTCTGCCAGGGCGGCTTCCGCATCGGCTGCCGCGTCGTAAAGGTCTTTCAGCTCGTCAGACTGCTCCTTCAGCTCCTGCAAAAGCTCGTCCGCTTCCCGGCGCTTGGCATCCAGTTCTTCCTGAACCCCCACAAGCTCCGCTTTGGTCACTTCCAGGGATTCCCGTTCCTTTGCCAATTCCCCACGGGCCTGCGCCACAGCATTGGCCGCCTCATCCAGGGCATCCAGTCTGCGCTGATCCGCTGCCGCGATCTCGTCCACCATGTTCAGCCGGTCCAGCAGGTCGGAAAAGCTGGAGGCCTGGAATATCACAGACCAGTAGGAGATCTTTCCGCCTTCTTCCATGGCACGGATCCGATCCCTGTTCTTCTCAATCAGATCCTCATATTCCTTCATCGCGGCATCCAGCTCATTCTGCTTCTCCGCGATCAGGTCGCTGTAGACCTGAATCTGGGCATTGATGTTTTCAATCTCAGAATACAGCAGAGACAGCTCCCGGTCAATGGCGTCCTTCTGCTCCAGAACATTCAATGTCTCGTTTTTCTTGTCGTCCTGCTGGGACTGCAGATCGGAAAGCTCCTCCCGGATCTGCTCCTGCTCCTGCTTGAGCTTGTCGATCTCCTTCCGGATCTCGCTGGAACTCTTGGCACTGACGACAGAGGGCAGGATGCTGAAAATCAGGCTCACCAGCATAATTGCCGCCATAACGCCTGCCAGAATCGATACCCACAACTTACGGTTTTTCATAACGCACTCCTTATACATCCAGGAACCGGCGGATGGAGATCAGACTGCCCGCGATACCGACGATCAGGCCGGTGGCAGCAAAGGTCATCACCATGGGCTGCAGCAGGGCGGTAAAAGGCACGAAGGTAAACAGCTTCAAGGCACCCACCTCCGCGATTTTTTTGACAAACACGTCGTACAGGCCCCACTCCAGTCCAAAGGCAACGCCCGCGCCGATGATGCCCAGGAAGAAGCCCTCCACCACAAAGGGGAACCGGATAAAGCCATTGGTGGCGCCCACCATCTTCATGATGGCGATTTCGTCCCGGCGGTCATACATGGCCAGACGGACGGTGTTGGAAATGATCAGCAGAGAGACCACCAGCAGCACGGCGATAATGCCGAAGGACGCGATGCGAAGTACCTGCTGGATGATGGAAAAGCCTTCCGCCAGCTCATATTCCGCGGTGACCTTCACGACACCCTGAACCTTTCGGATCTGATCCACGGTCTCCTGCATCTTGGTGTTGTCCTCCAGCACCACCAGGAAGCGGTGGCGCAGGTCGGAAGCGTCCAGGCCGGCAAAGGCATCGTCCTCATCCTGACCCGAAACAAAGTTCTGCAGCGCTTCCTCCCGGGGAATGTAGGTGGACTGCCACACATTGGGGATCTGGTTGATCCGGGTGCCCACACTCTTTGCCTCCGCTTCACTCAGGGAAAAATCCACAAAGCAAAGGATTTGGTTGGTCTGGTTCAGATCCTCCACGATGATATTCACGTTGTACATCAGTATGGAGAAGGTGCCCACAATCAACAGGCAGGCCACCGTCACGCAGATGGCGGCAAAGGACATGAAGCCGTGCAGGAAAAAGTCACGGATGCCCTCTTTCAGAAGATAACCTAAATTACTGATTTTCATAGTGATAATACCCATCCATTCCGTCACTGACCACGACACCCTCGTCGATGGCAATGACTCTCTTGTTAAAACGCTCCACCAGATCCTTCTCGTGGGTGACCACCAGCACGGTGGTGCCCAGGTTGTTGATCTGCTCCAGCAGGCTCATGATCTCCAGCGAACGGGCCGGATCCAGGTTGCCGGTGGGCTCGTCCGCGATGATGGTGGATGGATTGTTGACCAGGGCACGGGCAATGGCAAGACGCTGCTGCTCACCGCCGGACAGCTCGCCGGGGTGTCTGCCTTCCTTGCCTTCCAGACCCACCAGCTCCAGAACGTAGGGCACACGCTCGCGGATCTCCCGCTCCCTGGCGCCGATGACACGCATGGCAAACGCCACATTGTCATACACGTTCATATTCTGGATCAGGCGGAAGTTCTGGAACACAACGCCCACCGTGCGGCGCAGATAGGGGATCTCCCGTCTGCGGATCCGCTCCAGAGAATAGCCGTTGACGTGAACGGAACCGGCAGTGGGCTCCAATTCGCCGCTGATCAGTTTGATGATGGTGGACTTGCCGGAACCGGAAGGTCCAACCAGGAAAACGAACTCGCCGTCCTCGATTTTCATGGTGATGCCGTTGAGCGCTTTCGTTTCCTCGGAGTAGGATTTTTCAACATCGGTAAATTCTATCATATGTATTACGCTCCAATCGCAGTGTAACCAAATTGTAACATATCGTAATCCCAAAGTCAATATATTTTCTGTGAACAATCCTTGAAAATTCCGTCTTTTACCGCGGAAATCCCCAGAAAAATGCGCCGCACGAAGCGGCGCATTGCAGCGTGTCAAAAAAGTAGTTTTTGACACGCTGCCGGACGGTCAAGAAAGCCCCAAAGCCGAGCAAACGCAAGCCGTCGGCGTACATAGGTACGGTAGGCTTGCGTTTGCGACGGAAGTCAAAACCCCCTGAAAGGGCATTAGAAAGCCCAAAAAAGATCCAAACTTTTCTGTTGTTGATCATCCTTAAGGATCGCTGCGGTAATTATCCCCATAACCGGTTTTGACGGTTTGGGGATTTATTGACTGTCTGAAATGCGCCGCACGAAGCGGCGCATTGGGGTATCCATTCCGTTACCGGTTGTCCCGGGAGGACAGGTACTTGCGGACCATCAGCGCCACCTTGAAGATGATGGCATGGTCAAACTGCCGCAGATCCAGCCCGGTGAGCTTCTTGATCTTCTCCAGCCGGTACACCAGGGTGTTCCGGTGGACGAACAGCTTCCGGGAGGTCTCGGACACGTTCAGGTTGTTCTCGAAGAACTTGTTGATGGTGAACAGGGTCTCCTGATCCAGAGAATCGATGGAGTTTTTCTTGAACACCTCGGACAGGAAGATCTCACACAGGGTGGTGGGGAGCTGGTAGATCAGGCGGCCGATGCCCAGGTTCTCATAGTTGATAATGCTCTTCTCGGTGTCGAACACCTTGCCCACTTCAATGGCGGTCTGGGCTTCCTTGCAGGAGTCCGCCAGCTCACGCAGATGCTCCGCTACCGTGCCGATGCCGATGACGGTCTTGATGAACAGCTCGTTCTTCAGGGTGTCCTCGATGGACTGGGCGATCTTCTCCAGATCCTCCGGGGTGGTTGTGGGGGTGATCTGCTTGACCACGGCGATGTCCGTCTCGTTGATGCTCAAAACGAAATCCTGGAGCTTGTCCGGGAACTGGCTGCTCAGCACGTCCACGGTTGCCACATCCCCGTGACCGAGCTGGCGAACCAGGAACACGGCTCTGGGGGTCTCGGTGGCAAAATGCAGCTCCTTGGCCCGGATGTAAATGTCACCGGGGAGAATATTGTCCATGATGATATTTTTGACGAAGGTGCCCCGGTCGTGCTTCTCCTCGTAGAAGGTCTTGGCGTCGTTCAGCGCCACATAGGCGATAGAGCAGAAGCCCCGTGCCAACTCGTCGTCGCCCATGCAGAAAACGGCATACTCAAACACATTGACGCTGTTCAGCATGGCCTTGAAGGTCTTCTGGCCGAAGGTGACGATGCTCTCACCGGCACCGGCAACCTTCACGGCGGCATCGTGCCACCGCTCACCCAGCATGGAGGAATCCGTGCAGGAGACGACGCAGCCTTCGGTATCGATTACGCCAAGCACACGGTCGGTAGCATCTTTAAGCTGGAGAATTACACTCTGAAAAACGCTGTTGGACATATTGGCTCCCCCTTATCATCTTGCATAAACAAGAATTACACAAAATTCTATCTTCAGTATACACATCTTTTGCGCAAATTGCAAGTGCCTTTTGACATTTTATTGCAAAACCTTCTATGTTTTTTATCTATTCTACCGATAAAATCCGTTATCCCGGCTGTTGTCCCCGGGCTTTCACTGTCATTATCCACCAAAGAACGCGGTTTCCTCCCCGGGGGTCAGCTCCCGTACCTTCCCTCTGGGCAGGCTGCCCAGGGTCAGATTGCCCTCCTGCACCCGTTCCAGATAGGTCACGGTCAAACCCCGGGACGCCATCATCCGGCGAACCTGATGGTATTTCCCTTCCGTCACCGTGATCCGGCTTTCCCCGCTGTCCAGAGGCTCCAGCACCGCGCTCAGGCACACCGTACCGTCCCGGAGGGTCAGTCCCCGGGAAAAAGCACGCACATCCTCCTCCGTCGCCGTCCCTTCGTGTCTGGCGTAGTAGACCTTCCGCACTTCCTTTTTCGGGGAAATCAGCGCGTGGATCAGATCCCCGTCATCGGTAAACAGAAGCAGCCCCTCCGTGGCCTTGTCCAGCCTGCCCACAGGCTTTACCCCTCTGCGGCGGTATTCCTCCGGGATCAGCTCCA
Organism: Faecousia sp.; assembly: GCA_051867435.1. Taxonomy (GTDB): domain Bacteria; phylum Bacillota; class Clostridia; order Oscillospirales; family Oscillospiraceae; genus Faecousia. Next base: position 10,780 of record JBJDYP010000064.1, on the reverse strand, counting down.
TGACCGTTCTCTCCGTGGGGTCCTCCGTGGCGGTCACATACCCGGCGGGCTTGTTCAGCATCAGGATCACCCGTTTTTTCCCGCTGAGGGGTTCGCCGTCCAGGGTCACCGTCTGCTTTTCCGGGTCAATCTTCACGCTGCCGTCCCGGATCACGGTGCCGTCCACCAAGACCCTGCCCGCTTTCAGGATGGGCTTGATCCCGCTGCGGGTGGCAACCCCCAGGGTCGATAGAAATTTGTCCAATCTTTCCATAGCCGCTCCGTTCTATCCCTTCCGTGCCGCGAATAAGGTGGAATGCGAATCTTTAACATGGAGGGATCAATATGTTTGTCATGACCGCAAAGGTCGATAAGAAAAAACTGATTCTCATTGCGGCCGCCGTGCTGCTGGTGATCGTGCTGGCAGTGGCGCTGGGCGGCAGAGGGAAAAGCGAATCCGCGCCCACCCAGACCGTTTCTAACGTTGCCTCCAACGACGACCGGGTGAAATTCCTCACCGATCTGGGCTGGCAGGTGGCTTCCTCTCCCACGGAGACCATGCAGGTGCGGATCCCCACGGAGACCACGGAGGTCTACGACCGCTATAACGCCCTGCAGAAAAGCCAGGGCTATGACCTGACGCCCTACGCGGGAAAAACCGTCATGCGCTATGTATACCGCATCGACAATTACCCCGGCGCCACGGAACCGGTCTACGCCACATTGCTGGTGTATAAAAACCAGGTCATCGGCGGAGATGTGACGGATACCGCCGCAGGCGGCGCCGTCCGGGGTCTGAAAATGCCCGGCTAGAGCCACAGCGGACGGATCTCCAGCCCGTGCTCCCCCGCGTATTTCACCGTCCAGGCCGTTCCCCCGGCACTGCCGTCCCAAACGCTCAGGAGGATCCGGGCACGGTCGGCCATTTCCCGGTTGCGCCGGAGCATACAGCCCGGGTAGTAGCTTTCCGCCGTCACATGAACCCGGTCGCATTGCAGCAGGAGGCCGTCCCGGCGAAGACGGTCCGCGGCGGTCCATCTGTCCGCCTGCTCCGGGCAGGGCAGCCAGGCTTCCAGCCTGATTTCCGGTCTGCGCCGCTTTACCCGCAGCACCGCTTCGGCAAAATACAGGTCGCAGCCCCGGGCGAACCCGCACAAAAAGGTATGGCAGCCGTCCGCCGCTGCCTGCTCCACCGCTTCTTCCAGGCGGATCTTCAGGGCGGCGCAGCGCTCGTCCTCCTCGTTGCTGCCCCAGGGCAGCTTCTCCGGCCGGTGGCCCGTAAAGGCGCAAATCATGGTTCTCACCTCGCGTGCATTCTATCATAAAAGACGCCTCTTGACAAGACAGGGAAACCGTGCTATCCTACAGAAAAAGTTCATAGTTGTTCTTCAGGGCAGGGTGAAATTCCCGACCGGCGGTAAAGTCCGCGAGCGCGATTGCGTTGAATCGGTGCAACTCCGATACCGACAGTACAGTCTGGATGGAAGAAGAAAAAGCACAACGCTGTTATTGTATTCTTGCGCCCTGGGACTATTCCCGGGGCGCTTTTTTTGAGGTGTTTACTGATGCAACAATTAATCGAAACCGCAAAGCAGAACCTGTCCTTTCTGGCAGTCTGCGTCCTGGTCATCGCCGGGCTCTCCCTGCTGAGTCACGCCGCGGAGCGTTTCCTGCTGAAAAAGCGGCAGATCTCCCCCGCGCGCCGCATCGCCATCATCGCCATGTGCTCCGTCATCGCCATGGTGCTGCACATCCTGGACTTCCCCGTAGGCTTTGCCCCCGGATTCTACAAGCTGGACTTCTCCGAGCTGCCTGTGCTGCTGTGCGGCTTCTATCTGGGGCCCTCCGCCACCGTGGCCTGTGAGGCAGTCAAAATTCTTCTGAAGCTGCTGTTTAAGAGTACCTCCACCGCCTTTGTGGGTGACCTTGCCAACTTCGTGGTGGGCTGCTCCCTGGTGATCCCCGCGGTGATCATCTACCACCTGCGCAAAACCAGGACCGCAGCCGTTGTGGGTCTCGCGGTGGGTACGCTGTGCATGACCGTGTTCGGCAGCGCTTTCAACGCGGTGTATCTGCTGCCCAAATTCGCGGAGCTTTACGGCATGCCCCTGGATGTCATTGTCGGCATGGGCACCGCGGTTAATCCCGGCATCACCTCCGTGTCCACCCTGGTTCTGCTGGCGGTCGCGCCGCTGAATCTGCTGAAGGGCACCGCCGTGGGCGTTCTCACCATGCTGCTTTACAAGCGGGTCGCCCGTCCTCTCTTCGGGATCCGCGAGCAGAAATAAGGCAAGGGAACCGGGCAGCCGGTTCCCCCCTTTTCCAAACGCGCAGACGGTCAGGAAAGCGCCAAGTCAAAATCCCCTGTAAGGGCATGATGATCCCCTTGAAAAGTTCATTTTTATCATTTATAATAAGGTCATGTCCCGTTTATTCAGAATAATCCGGTTCATTTGCATGAATAGGAAAGAAAGTGGCTCCACCTCTTTTCACGGATAAAGGAGCCGCTTTCCCCACTGCACATGGATCCCGTCGATGAGAGGAGTAATTTGAATGACCGATCACACGCCATTAAAACCATGGAAGATATTGGGGATTGGCGCCATCGCCATAGGAATGGTGTTCGCGATTCTATGGCTAGCCCTGTCTCTGCTGTTCCCTTCGAAGATTTCCAAACAACTGGAAGGCTTCCTGCTGGATCCGGAGAATGAAATGAAAAAGGTGGAAGCTGTGGAGCTCTCCTTTGAGGGGGAGTGGAATCCACGGTTGGTTCAGGCAATTTGCGGGGAGAAGTCATACTATGAATACAGTGGGGAGTTAACCATCCGCAAGAACGGAACCGAAGAGAAGGTCTCCGTGATGGCCGATCCTCAAGACAACGTATATAAAGGCTGGCGGGACATTCTCTGCATGACCAATAGCGGCTCACTTGGCAAACCGATCACTCTCTGGGGGAAAACAGTGGGGCCTCTGGTCATCTGCCAGGAGAATGACGGGATGATTGTAACTTCGCTGACGGCCTCTGATGGGGAAAGGCTCCTTTTCGTCTGTGCTGAGCATCCATTGACGGATGAAGATCTGGCTCAGGCCTTCCGCCGCTGGGAAGGCCTTGACTGACAGGACAATGTAGATTGGTCCGTTTTGTAAGACACAACGCTGCCTGGGGCAGGAATGAGAAATCCCGGCATCTTTGCGATGCCGGGATGTTTCTTTATGCTTTGATCAGCAGCTCCGCGATCTGGATGGCGTTGGTCGCGGCGCCCTTGCGGATCTGGTCGCCGCAGCACCACAGGGTGATGCCGTTGGGATCGGTCAGATCCCGGCGGATTCTGCCCACATACACCAGATCCTGGTCGGAGGTGTCCAGGGGCATGGGATACTGCCTGGCAGCCAGGTCATCCACCAGCTTCACGCCGGGCGCCCCGGAAATGGCTTCCCGGGCAGCTTCCACGGAAACGGGCCGGTCAAAATGGCAGGTGACGGATATGGAGTGGCTCCGCATGACGGGCACCCGAACGCAGGTGCAGGTCACGTTCATCTCCGGCAGGTGCATGATCTTTCTGCCCTCGTAGTGGAGCTTCATCTCCTCGCTGGTATAGCCCTGCTCCTGCTCGCTGCCGATCTGGGGGATCAGGTTGGAGGCGATCTGATAGGCAAACGCCTTGGCCTCCGGCTTTCTGCCCTCTGCCAGATCCTTCATCTGCTGCTCCAGCTCGGCAATGCCGGCAGTGCCTGCGCCGGAAACCGCCTGATAGGTGGAAGCCACCATGGAGCGGATGGGCGCGATGGCATTCATGGCATTGACCGCGGTCACCGTGATGATGGTGGAGCAGTTGGGGTTGGAAATGATGCCATGGTGGTTCTTCACATCACCGGGGTTCACCTCGGGCACCACCAGGGGCACGTTGGGATCCAGGCGGAAGGCGGAAGAATTGTCCACGAACACCGCGCCCGCTGCCACGATGGCAGGCGCGAACCGCTTCGCGATGTCGTTTTCCGCGGCGCCCAGCACGATATCCACACCCTGGAACGCTTCCTCGCAGGCCAGGCGGATGGGGATCCGCTTCCCGGCGAAGGTGATCTCCTTGCCCACGCTTCTGGCGCTTGCCAGAGGGATCAGCTCCTTTACCGGGAAGCCGCGCTCCTGCAGCACCTTGATCATCTCCTGTCCCACGGCACCCGTAGCGCCGAGGACGGCAACCGTATATTCTTTCATGGAAAATTCCCTCCTGTCACTTTGTAAAGCTGTCGTACAGCACCCGGATGGTACTGGCGAAGTCACGGTTATCCACACCCAGAATGATGTTCAGCTCATCCGGGCCCTGGTTGATGATACGGATATTGATACCCGCTTCACCCAGCGCGGCAAAGATCTTGCCGGAAACACCGGGTCTGCTGCTCATCTTCCGGCCAACGGCGGCAACAATGGCGATCTGGTCAAGCACCTTCAGGCTGTCAGGCTGCACCTCCTGCTGGATCTCCCCCAGCATGGTGTACAGACTGGACGCGATGGCTTCCGTAGGCACCACCACGGAAACATTGTCGATGCCGCTGGGTGCGTAATCAATGGAAATGCCATGCCGCTCAAACACGGACAGCAGCTTACGCAGCACACCCACCTGGTTGGACATTCCCCGTTTGGACATGGACACAATGGAGAAGTCCTTCTTGCCGGTGACGCCGGTGATAAAGCGCTTGGGATCGGGATCGGAGTCAAAGGACTCCTGGATCATGGTGCCGGGATCCTGGGGCGCGTTGGTATTGCGGATGTTCAGGGGGATCCCCTTCTCCCGGACGGGGAAGATGGCATCCTCGTGAAGCACCTGCGCGCCGGAATAGCTCAGCTCCCGCAATTCGTCATAGGTCACCTCGGGGATCGCCTGGGGATTCTCCACGATCCGGGGATCCGCCATGAGAATGCCGGAAACATCCGTCCAGTTCTCATACACATCCGCGTTCAGCGCTGCCGCTGCCAGGGAGCCGGTGATATCGCTGCCGCCTCTGGTGAAAGTTCGGATGTGTCCGTCGGGCATCATACCGTAGAAACCGGGGGTCACGATGCCGTTGCCGCAGGCAGCCGTACGGAGCGCCTCATAAGAAGCCTCCTGATCCACCGTGCCGTCGAAACGGAATTTCACCCAGTCCGCGGCGTCGATAAAGGTAAAGTTCAGGTGGGCAGCCATCAGCTTGGCGGAGAAATACTCACCGCGGCTTGCCAGCTCATCTCTCGTGACGGCTTTTGCCTGCAGCCGCTGCTTCAGCGCGGCAAAATCCCGTTCCAGGGGCAGATCCAGCCCCAGTTCATCCCGGATCTCCAGATAACGGGAGGCGATCATGTCGAATATGCCGGAGCAATCCACGCCGTAGCGCAGATGGTCGTGGCACAGGTACAGCAAATCGGTGATCTTATGGTCGTTTTTGTATCGTTTTCCGGCAGCGGAGACTACCACCACCCGGCGGCTCGGATCCGACAGGACAATATCCCGGACCTTCCGGTATTGACCAGCGTCCGCCATGGACGAACCGCCGAATTTTGTTACTTTCAGCACTCCTCAAACTTCCTTTCCGGCAGAGCGGCAATAAAGCAGCCGGGGTGGGCCTTCGCCCAGGCATGGGCCTGGCAGATGCTCACCGGTTTGGTCAGCACCGCATCGCCCCAACGCTCTGCTGTATGAGATTCCAGCCAGGCATCCGCTTCGGCGCGGATGTAAAAAACCATTTTGCGTTCATTTTCCACAGGGACCTTTGCGCCGTAGCGGCAGTAAAAGCCTCGGCCGGACAGGAAATCCACGCAGTCCTGCACCACATTGTATGCGGTAGGATATCGTCCTGCGCCCTGCCCCAGGAAGCTTTGCCGCCCGGAGGTGTTGCCCACCAGGGTGATCAGATTATAATTGGTGGGGACATTTGCCTCCGGCGCGCTCTGCCGGAACAATGTGGGCTGGACAAATGCCTCAAAACCGCCGCCGCTGACCCTGCAGTGGGACACCAGCTTGCAGGTCATGCCGTGCTTTTTGAATTCCGCCACATCCTCTGCCCGGATGTGCCGGATGCCTGCCACGGGAATGCCGTGGATATCCAGGCTCACCCCGAAGGCGATGTTGGAGGACACGACCAGCTTGTGCCAGGTATCGAAGCCGTCCACATCGGTGGTGGGATCCGCCTCCGCGTAGCCCAGCTCCTGGGCCTGCGCCAGGGCTTCCTCATAGCCCAGTCCCCGGCTGGTCATGGCATCCAGGATATAGTTGCAGGTGCCGTTCATGATGCCGCCCACCTGGGAAATCGTCTCGATCCTGCGCACCCGCTCCAGCTCGGACAGCCAGCCGATGCCGCCGCCCACAGACGCGGTGCAGCGCAGCAGCACGCCCTTTTCCTCAGAAAGAGGCAGCAGTTCGTCGTAAAATTCCGCCATCATAGCCTTGTTGGCGGTGACCACGTTTTTGCCCGCCAGGATGGCATCGCGCACATACTCCCGGGCAGGATGCAGTCCGCCGATGGCTTCCACCACGGTGTCGATGCTGTCATCCGTGAGGATGTCCCGGAAGTCATGGGTCACCTGGGCATCCGGCAAAGAAAGCTCCCGGCGGCACAGCACGCGGACGACTTCCATGTCCATTCGGGGGGCTGTCAGCTCATATACGCCTTTTCCCACCGTGCCGAATCCAAGAAGTCCTATTTTCATCCCCTGATCCTCCGTCTTTCCGCCGGGTTTTCAAAGCAGCACCGGCATTTTCAGTCATACCAGTATAGCATACTCTTGCCGGAATTGCAATACTGCGAGAAAATACAACAATCGCGTGGTTTTCCGGCGCTTTTTGTGGAATTCTTCCCGAAAAAGGAAGTGGAAGCGTGGCTCACCGGTTGTTCTTTTCCAGCAGTTCGGTGATCTGCCGCTCCGCTTCCCGGACTTCTTCCTCCAGCTCCCGGGCGGACATCCGCAGCACCCCGGAGCGGAAGGAGCTTAGCTGCACCAAAGCGTCCGAGCTTGCCACACGGACGGCGTAGTTTTTGCCGATCCGGGCAACAAGCGCCTCGATATAGGCATCGCCGGTCTCGTTTTCCTTGGTGTACACCACCCGGATGGAATTGCAGCTTTGCTTCTCGCCGGGATTTCCCCTGACCTTGTAGCCGTCAAACACCAGCACCAGTTCCCACTTGCGGAATGCGGCAAAATTGCTCAGCCGGTCTGTCAGGTGTCTGCGCGCCGTCTCCAGATCCTGTGCCGCCAGCTCCTTCAGTCCTTCCCAGGCAAAGATCATGTTGTAGCCGTCCACGATCAGGTACTGCTGCCTGGGCGGTGTGATCACCAGCTTTTCCGCTGCGGATTCCCGCTCCGGCCCGCGGTACTGTGGACGCTTCACAGGGCCAAACTCCCGCTCCATGATGGCTTCCAGTTCTTTCTCGTCAATGTGAAAATTCTGCCGGATGAGCTGGGGCTGCTTCCGTTCCCGCAGACCGCTTTCCAGATGCATATAGTCGCTCACCTGGTTCCACTTGACCGTAAATCCCGCGCCATGGGCGCAGAACACGGAGTCCGGCGTATTTTCAAGATCCGCCTCCGGGTCATAGCCCCGGGCCGCGATGACCGCTTCTTCGTTGTGGCAGGGCGCGTAGCCCCGCAGCCGGGTGGTCAGACGCCCGGTGCCTCTGGTATAGGCGGCCACCTGGACGCTGTAGTCATTCATTTCCGACACGGGCGCCGTTCCCCGAAGCACGGAGAACGCCCCTTCCGCTTCCGGCGGGTCAAATTCCCCGCTCATGGCCCGGATGTCTGAGATGGCTCTGCCGATCTGGGATGTGGGCACGGTAAGCTCAAAATCATAGACCGGCTCCAGCAGCACGGATTGCGCCTGCATCAGTCCCTGCCGGACGGCCCGGTAGGTTGCCTGCCGGAAGTCGCCGCCCTCGGTGTGCTTCAGATGGGAGCGTCCCGCGATCAGGGTGATTTTCATATCCGTGACCGGCGCGCCGGTCAGCACACCCAGATGGACTTTTTCCTCCAGGTGGGTCAGTACCAGCCGCTGGAAGGGCGTGTCCAGCACCTCCGTGGGGCAGGCCGTATCGAACACCAATCCGCTTCCTTCCTCCAGGGGCTCCAGCAAAAGATGCACCTCCGCGTAATGCCGCAGGGGTTCAAAATGTCCTACACCCTCCACGGTGTTCCGAATGGTCTCCTTGTAGCAGATCCGCCCGGAATCCAGCCGGATCTCCGTTTCAAACCGCTCCCGCACCAGGCTTTTCAGAATCTCCATCTGCACCCGACCCATGACCTGCACCCGGATCTCACCGGCTTCCGGATCCCACAGAATGTGCAGTTGGGGGTCTTCCTCCTCCAGTTGGAGCAGCTTCGGCAGAAACAACCGCCCGTCGCAGCCCGCGGGCAGCACCACCCGGTAGGTCATGACGCTTTCCAGCACCGGGTCCCCGCTGCCCGGATCCGCGCCCAGACCCTGCCCCGCGTAGGTGCCGGACAGCCCCAGCAGCGCCACACACTGCCCGGGCACGGCGGTGTCCTGGGTTGTAAACTTTTCGCCGGAATAAAGCCGGATATAGGATACCTTTTCCTCTAAATCCTGCCCTTTCCGGTCCCGGTATGCCATCGTGTCACGAACCTTGAGCTGCCCCCCGGTGATCCGCACCCAGGTCAGCCGGTTGCCCTGGGGATCCCGTGAAATCTTATACACCCTGGCGCCGAATTCCACGGCGGCAGCACCTTCCGGCGCGTAGCGGTCAAGGATCGCAAGCAGTTCCTCCACGCCCTCCAGCCGCAGCGCCGAGCCGAAGCAGCAGGGAAACACCTTCCTGCCCCGGATCAGTCCCCCCAGGTTTCCGTCCGTCAGGCTGCCGGTCAGCAGGTAGTTTTCCAGCGCCGCCTCGTCGCACAGGGCAGCGCTCTCGTCGATTTCCTCCCGGGACAGACCAAAATCCACGCACCCGGCAGACAGTTGCTTCCGAAGCTGCTCCAGAAGCGCCTCTTTTCCCGGGCCCGGAAGATCCATCTTGTTGATGAACAGAAATGTGGGGATCCGGTACCGTTCCAGCAGATGCCACAATGTCAGGGTGTGGGCCTGTACGCCGTCCGTTCCGCTGATCACCAGCACCGCGCAGTCCAGCACCGGCAGCACCCGCTCGGTTTCCGCACCGAAATCCACATGACCCGGTGTGTCCAGCAGGGTGAAGCCGCGGTTTTGGGTGGAAAAGAGGGCCTGCTTGGAGAAGATGGTAATGCCGCGCTGCCGTTCCAGCCAATTGGAGTCCAGAAACGCGTCCTGATGATCCACCCGTCCCAGTACATTCCGCGCGCCGGAGACATACAGCAGAGCTTCGGAGAGGGTGGTTTTCCCCGCGTCCACATGGGCAAGCAGAGCCGTACAACATGGCGTCTTATTTACTGGTTCATGCATATAAAACGCCCCCTTCCATGGATAATTACAGGTATTATACCATGGGAGGGGGTGAAAAGTCGATAGATTAACGCTGATTTTTCCAAAAAGTATGGTACTGCTTGCGCATTGACGGCATCTTAGTAGTTCTCCTTGCGAACTTCAAAATATGCCTGAGGATGCTTGCAGACGGGACACACGTCGGGAGCCTTGGTGCCAACCACCAGATGACCGCAGTTGCGGCACTCCCACATGGTGACACCGCTCTTTTCAAAGACAGCCTTTCATAGGGTTTACCGCCTCCTTTATTTATTTTTTATCAAATCACGACACATATTCCGTGACTTAATCACCAATTTCAGCCACAGGAATGATGTCCGCAGCCATGGTTTCCACAGCCGCCCTCATGGTGATGCTCACCGTGGTGATTGCACATTACATTAGGATTATAGGACAGTGTTCCGTCAGCAAAAGCATCCGCTGCCGCGTCTGCGTCACCAGACACGCCGCCGTACAACTTGATCCCAGCCTCAGCCAGAGCCATCTGTGCGCCTCCGCCAATACCGCCGCAGATCAGAGCGTCCACCTTCAGGGCACTCAGAACACCTGCCAGCGCACCATGGCCGCTGCCGTTTGTGTCTACCACTTCGGAAGATATAATTTTTCCATCTTCCACATCGTAGATTTTGAACTGTTCGGTGTGGCCGAAGTGCTGAAATACACTTCCGTTTTCATAAGTGACTGCGATTCTCATAATATTTTCTCCTTTCGGTTTTTCGTGCATCGGAGGTCTTTTTTGCTGATAGCAGTTCCTACATCCGTAAGCTTCGCTGTTTCCACTGCAGAGCGCAAAATCCCCTCCTTCGATTCGCAGAGGAAGTCCCTCAACCAGCGCATCCGCCAGTTTTTTACGGGCAGCTGCATAAATCTGCTGAACCGTTGTTCTGGCAATACGCATATATTCTCCGCATTGCTCCTGAGAAAAACCTTCACGGTCAATCAGGCGAATGGCTTCATACTCATCCACATTCAGGACAATGGGAGTCAGTTCCTCGCCGCCACGAACCGGAACAAAACCATCATTATCCGGCAAACAACAAACTTTTCTGCATTTTCTCGGTCTTGGCATAGATTCACCTCCATATTATTTGCGGCATATGCCATTTATACGACCATTGTACATCTCCCTTTCCCATATGTCAACGGAATTATTGACATATGCTATAAATTATTTTATACTATGTGTATTCAAGGAGGTGTACCCATGGATTTTTCATCCTATTTTCCAATTTGGAACAAACTGACACCGACCCAGCAGCAGATTTTGGAGCGAAATGCAGTTTTACGAAAAGTGGACAAAGGGACTGTGATTCACAACGGAACTGTGGAGTGTACCGGTCTGCTGCTGGTAGGAAGCG
>JBJDYP010000063.1:0-8844 GCA_051867435.1 Faecousia sp. | reverse complement strand
GCCTCTCACGCCTTTAACATCGGTTCGAATCCGGTACGGGTCACCAGCTCCTCCTTCTTTCCCCATTGAAGCCGCGCTTCAACGCTTGCCCTGAAGAAAAGGGATTGACAAGCGAAGGAAAAGGTGCTATATTTTCTAAGCGGTTAGAGCGGAAACGCTTTGACATAAAAGATGGTGAAGAGCCATCCACACGAGTTGGTGTTGATTGCGGTGAGGGTCCACCTGTTCCCATCCCGAACACAGAAGTTAAGCTCATTTGCGCCGACGATACTTGCCGGGTGACTGGCCGGGAAAATAGGTAACGCCAACACAAGACCTGCCTGAAAAGGCGGGTCTTTTTTTGCGCTCTTTAGAGCGGGAAACCCGCTTTCATGCATCCGGCAGCGTAAGAATCCCCCGCCGGGTCTACGGCGGTGCGAAGCGCCAAGAGAAGCTACCCTGGGGGGCTGGCGGGGCAATCCGTTCTCCTGATGCGGCTCTTTTGTAAACCAACACAGTAAGGAGATGCGGATTGCCACGCCAGTGTTGCGACACTGGCTCGCAATGACGGTGTAACTTGACAGGCGAAGCCACCGAATGAGATTTCCGAAGCAAAAACGATACCGGGCGGTACACTGGAGGACGATTGACTGCTCGCAAGCATGGTCTCGAATTGCCCGCCTGGTGCGCAATGGGACTTTTTCAGTAATCAGGCTGGAATATTGTCCCGTTTGGTGGTATAATGGCAAAAACAAGGGACGGTGAGACCATGGAACGCTTCGATATTTACGACAGAAACCGGCAGCCCACCGGGCGGACCGGCATCCGGGGGGAACCGATGCGGCCCGGTGACTACGGACTCATTGTCTGCGTATGGGTGCATGACGGACATGGTCGGCTGCTGCTGACCCGCAGAGCCAAGGAAAAAAGCTATGCCGGCTTCTGGGAAAACTCCGGCGGCGCTGCCAGGGCCGGGGAGACCAGCCGGGGCGCCATTGCCCGGGAGCTGTGGGAGGAAACCGGCATCCGGGCAGCGGAAGACCGGTTTGTGCTGCTGGGTTCCGACCGGACGAGAGACTACCACTTCGACTTTTACGCCCTGGAGGACGCCACGCCCCTGAGCAGGATCCGGCTGCTGCCCGGAGAGACCTGTGATGCGAAATGGGTCAGCTTTCCCGAGATGCGCCGGATGGTGGCAGAGGGGCTGGTCGCCGATGTGATCGGCAGGCGGTTTCTGCAGCAGGAGCGGCAGCTTCTTTCTCTGCAGCGGGCGTGAAAATACAATAAAAGCAACATTTTCCGCCGCAAAATGTGGTTTCAGACTGTGCATAAATTCCCAAATCGTCAAAACCGGTTATGGTGGTAATCACCCCGGGGGATTCTACTCCCTGCATAAGTATTAATGTGATTAAAACATTTACTTTATAAGAGAAATGTGATAAGATCTGATCAGAAAACTGGAATTTACGGAGGTAGAATCCAATGGCAAAAGAAAAAATCAATTTAAGGAATGAATTGCGTTCGTACAAATTAGAGTATGATTTGTTGGAAAAAATACCCTGTTCTGAACAGGAAAACACAGAATATGAAAATCGAATAAAAAATGGCGGTGTTCTTCCCGAAGGTGTTTTTGCTTATGTTTATGATTACGGTGAGACTTCAACAACGGATTTTTATACAGTAAAGGGAACAGATTTGACTGAGTCGGAAATTGCAGAATATCTTACATTCAAAAAACTAAGTATGATCAGGACAATCAAGAACTGCGTTTTGTTCTTTACTGTTTTAACCATAATTGGTATGGTTGCCTGTTTCTTCATAATGTTGAATGCGATGTAGTATCCTGTAACTCAGGCAAAATAGATGCTGCATCCGTTCTATAGTCACGGGTGATTTTGGCTGATCTGGTGCAGAACTCCTGTTTTGTGTGTCAATTGAATCCTTCTTCCAAAGGGCTGGTTCTTCCACGGAACCAGCCCTTTCTTGCAAAATTTTGCAGGCTGCATCTTTTCGTACAGCCTGCGTTTCACTGGACTTTTTTACAGCCCGGGTAGAATTTTTCATAATTATGATGGAGAAAGAGAAAACGGAATTTCCCGTTTTCAAGCGTATCATGTTGCTGCCGTAGGGCGGGGGCTTGCTCCCGCCGCAAACCCAGAGAGGGAGGAAACGGCGGGAGCAAGCCCCCGCCCTACAATCACCAATTCGGCAAATTCCGTTTTCGGTTATCGGTTTTCATAAGCTGGGGGTCAGATGTCGATTCCTCGGGCTAATGTGCGATATTGCTCCGCACCAGAGCCTCCCTTGTGTAAAGGGAGGTGGCAAAAATCTCTGATTTTTGTCGGAGGGATTGTGCGGCAGGCACTTTCGCATAGAACAAAACTTCGGCAAATTCGTACTGCTGTAGACAATCCCTCAGTCAGCTTCGCTGACAGCTCCCTTTGCTCAAGGGAGCCATTTTCGCATCCCTGCAACTGCCCGATAAATCGGAATTTTGACGGTGTGCTTACGAAAGCCGATAGCCTAAATTCCGGTTTGTCAAACCAAGTCTTAATAAGCAAAGACCGCTTGCATCGTGCAGGCGGTCTCTTTTTGTGTTTAGATATATTTTTGGGCACGAAAGCCCCTTTTTTCGGAAAATCCATTGACAAACAAAAACAGATGTGATATACTGATTGTCCATACTGCGGAGGTATGTCCAATGCAGATGATCCCATCTTCATGCCATGATTGTACCACATTCACAAGAAGAAGTCAAGAGGAATGTGGGCAATTTGTGACAACGGATGCGGGCGTATCAAATGTTATCAATTCCGGCATATGCCGAAAGAAAGGCTGTGATGATTGATATGGCAATGGTCAAAGACGTGATGTACGGCAAGACCATGCGTAAGAGCTACGCGAAGTATCAAGAGATCCTGGAAATGCCCAATATGCTGAAGATCCAGAAGGACTCCTACCAGTGGTTCCTGGATGAAGGCCTGCGGGAAGTTTTCAAGGACGTGGGCGTGATCACGGACTTCTCCGGTAAACTTGAGCTGAGCTTCCTGGATTACACCATCGACGAGAAGGCCAAGTATACCATCGAGGAGTGCAAGGCGCGGGACGCCACCTACGCAAAGCCCATCAAGGTCCGGGTGCGCCTGCACAACACCGAGACCGACGAAATCAAGGAGCAGGACATTTTCATGGGCGAGTTCCCCATCATGACCAATGGCGGAACCTTCGTCATCAATGGCGCGGAGCGGGTCATTGTCTCCCAGATCGTCCGTTCCCCCGGTATGTACTACGGCGATGAGGTGGACAAGGCTGACCAGCACACCTACACCGCAACCGTGATTCCCTACCGCGGCGCCTGGTTGGAGTACGAGACGGACCAGCAGGACATTTTCTGGGTTCGGATCGACAAGAACCGGAAGCTGCCCATCACCTGCCTGATCCGTGCCCTGGGTGTGGAGACCGACCAGCAGATCAAGGATCTGTTTGGCGAGGATCCGCGCATTCTGGCCACCCTGGAGCGGGACACCTGCAAGACCAAGGAAGAAAGCCTGCTGGAGATCTACCGCCGTCTGCGTCCCGGTGAGCCGCCTTCGGTGGAGACTGCCACCTCCCACCTGGAGGGGCTGCTGTTCGATGCCCACCGCTACGATGTGAGCAGCGTCGGCCGCTACAAGTTCAACAAGAAGATGGACATCTGGAGCCGTCTGGCAGGTCAGACGCCGGCAGAGCCTGTGACCGATCCCATGACCGGCGAGATTCTGGCCATGCCCGGCGAGGTCATCACCCGTGCCAAGGCCCACGAGATCTCCCGCCGCGGTGTCAATGAGGCGCTGGTCGCCGTCAACGGCAGAGTGGTCAAGGTGTTCTCCAATGATATGGTGGACATGGCGCAGTTTGTGTCCTTTGATCCCGCCAAGTTCGGCATCAAGGAGAAGGTTCGCTTCTCCGTGCTGAAGGAAATGCTCCAGACCGTGCCCGAGGACGGCTGGGAAGAGGCCATTGCCGAGCGCATGGACGATCTGATCCCCAAGCACATCATCGTGGACGACATTCTGGCATCCATCAACTACCTCAACTGCCTGGCCAACGGTCTGGGCACTCCCGACGATATTGACCATCTGGGCAACCGCCGCCTGCGCTGCGTGGGTGAGCTGCTGCAGAACCAGTTCCGCATCGGCTTCTCCCGTCTGGACCGGGTGATCCGGGACCGGATGAACGTGCAGGATCTGGACACCGTGACGCCCCAGAGCCTGATCAACATCCGCCCTGTGACCGCGGTGATCAAGGAATTCTTCGGTTCCTCCCCCCTGTCCCAGTTCATGGATCAGAACAACCCCCTGGCGGAGCTGACCCACAAGCGCCGTCTTTCCGCACTGGGTCCCGGCGGTCTGAGCAGAGAGCGCGCCTCCTTTGAGGTTCGTGACGTTCACTACACCCACTACGGCCGTATGTGCCCCATCGAGACACCCGAAGGCCCCAACATCGGCCTGATCAACTACCTTGCCACCTTCGCGAAGATCAACGAGTTTGGCTTCGTGGAAGCGCCCTACCGCAAGGTGGACAAGGAAACCGGCTTCGTCACCGACACCGTGGAGTACATGACCGCGGATGTGGAGGACGACTACTATGTGGCCCAGGCAAGCGAGCCCCTGGATGAGAACGGCTGCCTGGCCCGGGAGCGTATTTCCTGCCGCCACCGCAACGAGATCATCGAAGTGGACCGGGGCATGATCGATTACATCGACGTGTCCCCCAGAATGATGATTTCCGTGGCAACCTCCTTCATTCCCTTCCTGCAGAACGACGACGCGAACCGTGCCCTGATGGGCGCGAACATGCAGCGTCAGGCGGTGCCGCTGCTGGTCACCGAGGCGCCCATCGTGGCAACCGGCATGGAGCACCGCTGCGCGGTGGACTCCGAGGTCTGCCTGAAGGCCAGAAAGCCCGGCGTGGTCACCGCGGTGTCCGCTACCGGCATCACCGTCCGCTATGACGACGGGGAAGTGGAAAACTTCGAGCTGATCAAGTTCTCCCGTTCCAACGCCGGCACCTGCGTGAACCAGAGACCCATCGTTTACCCCGGCGAGCGTGTGGACACCGAGCAGATCATCGCGGACGGCCCCTCCTGCTCCCAGGGTGAGATCGCTCTGGGCAAGAACGTGCTGATCGGCTTCGTGACCTGGGAAGGCTACAACTACGAGGACGCCATTCTGCTCAACGAGCGTCTGGTTCGTGAGGACGTATTCACCTCCATCCACATCGAGGAGCATGAGACCGAATCCCGGGAGACCAAGCTGGGACCCGAGGAGATCACCCGGGACATCCCCAACGTGGGCGAGGATACCCTGAAGGATCTGGATGAGAACGGTATCATCCGCATCGGCGCCGAGGTGCACTCCGGCGACTATCTGGTGGGCAAGGTCACGCCCAAGGGCGAGACCGAGCTGACCCCCGAGGAGCGGCTGCTCCGCGCCATCTTCGGCGAAAAGGCCCGGGAAGTCCGGGACACCTCTCTGAAGGTGCCTCACGGAGAAAGCGGCATCGTCGTGGATGTGAAGGTATTTACCAAGGAGAACGGCGACGAGCTGGCTCCCGGTGTCAACAAGAGCGTCCGGGTCTACATTGCCCAGAAGCGTAAGATCTCCGTGGGCGACAAGATGGCCGGCCGTCACGGCAACAAGGGCGTGGTTTCCCGGGTTCTGCCCGAGGAGGATATGCCCTTCCTGCCCGACGGCACACCGCTGGACATCGTGCTGAACCCCCTGGGCGTGCCTTCCCGTATGAACATCGGTCAGGTGCTGGAAGTCCATCTGGGCTATGCTGCCCATGCCATGGGCTGGAAGGTCGCCACCCCCGTGTTCGACGGCGCCAACGAGAAGGATATCCGCGAGACCCTGCAGGAAGCCGGCCTGCGTGAGGACGGCAAGACCGTCCTGTACGACGGCAGAACCGGCGAGCCCTTCGACAACCTGGTCACCGTGGGCTATCCCTACTATCTGAAGCTCCATCATCTGGTGGATGATAAGATCCATGCCCGTTCCACCGGCCCCTACTCCCTGGTCACCCAGCAGCCGTTGGGCGGCAAGGCCCAGTTCGGCGGTCAGCGTTTCGGCGAAATGGAAGTCTGGGCCCTGGAGGCTTACGGCGCTGCCTACACCCTGCAGGAGATCCTGACCGTCAAGTCCGACGATGTGACCGGCCGTGTCAAGACCTACGAGGCCATCGTCAAGGGCAACAATATTCCCACTCCCGGCGTTCCCGAATCCTTCAAGGTTCTGGTCAAGGAGCTGCAGTCCCTGTGCCTGGACATCCGGGTGCTGGACGAGCAGGGCAACGAGATCGAGCTGCGTGATGACGAGGATGACGATGAGACCGTGTATGTCTCCGAGGGCGATGCGGGCAATGTGATCACCGATACGGACGAAGTTCTGGATTCCGGTTTCAGCATTGACGAGGACAGCCCCGAGGATATCATGGATGTGTTCGACGAACTGGCAGAGGATGCCGATTCCGACACCAACTTTTGATGAGGAGGCGTGAGTAATATGGCAAATGCCACCTTTGATGCCATCAAAATTGGCATCGCGTCGCCGGAGATGATCCGGCAGTGGTCCTACGGCGAAGTGAAGAAGCCGGAGACCATCAACTACCGCACTCTGAAGCCGGAGCGTGACGGCCTGTTCTGCGAGAAGATCTTCGGACCGACCAAGGACTGGGAGTGCCACTGCGGCAAGTATAAGAAAATCAAATTTAAGGGCAAGGTCTGCGAGCGCTGCGGCGTAGAGGTCACCAAGGCCAAGGTTCGCCGTGAGCGGATGGGACACATCGAGCTGGCTGCCCCCTGCTCCCACATCTGGTACTTCAAGGGAATCCCCTCCCGGATGGG
Organism: Faecousia sp.; assembly: GCA_051867435.1. GTDB lineage: Bacteria > Bacillota > Clostridia > Oscillospirales > Oscillospiraceae > Faecousia. Next base: position 1,979 of record JBJDYP010000063.1, on the reverse strand, counting down.
TCTGATCCTGGATATCAGCCCCAAGGTGCTGGAGAAGGTGCTGTACTTCGCGGCCTATATCGTCACCGATCCCGGCGATACGCCTCTGGCCCAGAACCAGGTTCTGACCGAGAAGGAATACCGGGATATGCGGGAGAAGTACGAGGATGACTTCCGGGCTGCCATGGGCGCCGAGGCCGTGAAGGAGCTGCTGGAGAAGATCGACCTGGACGCGCTGTCCGAGCAGCTTCACAACGAGCTGAAGAACGCTTCCGCCCAGAAGAAGCTGCGCATCGTCAAGCGTCTGGAGGTGGTGGAGGCATTCCGTTCCTCCGGCAACAACCCTGCCTGGATGGTCATGGACGTGCTGCCCGTGATCCCGCCCGAGCTGCGGCCCATGGTGCAGTTGGACGGCGGCCGTTTTGCCACCTCCGACCTGAATGACCTGTACCGCAGAGTCATCAACCGCAACAACCGTCTGAAAAGACTGATGCAGCTCAGCGCGCCCGACATCATCATCCGCAACGAGAAGCGGATGCTGCAGGAGGCTGTGGATGCCCTGATCGACAACGGCCGCCGGGGCCGTGCCGTCACCGGCGCCAACAACCGGGCGCTGAAGTCCCTGTCCGATATGCTGAAGGGCAAGCAGGGACGGTTCCGTCAGAACCTGCTGGGCAAGCGTGTGGACTATTCCGGCCGAAGCGTTATCGTGGTCGGCCCCGAGCTGAAGCTGTACCAGTGCGGCGTGCCCAAGGAAATGGCCATCGAGCTGTTCCGGCCCTTCGTCATGAAGAAGCTGGTGGAGGACGGCCTGGCCAACAACATCAAGTCCGCCAAGAAGATGATCGACAAGGGCAAGACCGAGGTCTGGGATGCCCTGGATACCATCATCAAGGACCGTCCCGTGATGCTGAACCGTGCGCCTACCCTGCACCGTCTGGGCATCCAGGCCTTTGAGCCCATCCTGGTGGAAGGCAGAGCGCTGAAGCTCCATCCTCTTTGCTGCACCGCGTTCAACGCGGACTTCGACGGCGACCAGATGGCAATTCATGTGCCCCTGTCCGCGGAGGCCCAGGCGGAAGCCAGAATGCTGATGCTGTCTGCCAACAACCTGCTCCGTCCCCAGGACGGCAAGCCCGTCACCGTGCCCACGCAGGATATGATCCTGGGCGCTTACTACCTGACCTATGTCCGTCTGGGCAAGGCCGAGCGGGGCGCTGAGGAGGTCTTTGTCACCGATGCCGGCGAGACCGGTCTGACCGCGGGCGTTGTGATGGATGCCGACGAGTTTGTCGCCGCCAATAAGAAGGCAAAGGCCGAGGGCAAAAAGGAAGCCTCCTACCGTCCCACCAAGAATTATTCTTCCGTGGACGAGGCTGTGGCGGCTTACGCCGACGGCTCCGTGGGTCTGCACGCGCCCATCCGTGTGCGCTACGGCCCTCACGGCGAGATCATCGACGCCACCGTAGGCCGTCTGATCTACAACGAGCCCATTCCCCAGGATCTGGGCTTTGTGGACCGCACCGTTCCCGGTCATGAGTATGACCTGGAAGTGGGCTTCCTGGTGGGCAAGAAGCAGTTGGGCAAGATCATCGACAAGTGCATCCGCCGTCACGGCTTCACCATCGCCACCGAGATGCTGGACCGGGTCAAGGCCCTGGGCTACAAATATTCCACCAAGGGCGCCATCTCCGTGTCCATCGCGGATATGGTGGTTCCGGAAAAGAAATACACCCTGGTTCGTGAGGCCGAGAAGAAGGTCGTGGAGATCGAGCAGTTCTACCGCAAGGGCTTCATCACCAATGATGAGCGTTACCGCCTGGTGGTTTCCCAGTGGGAGAAGACCACCGCGGATGTGACCGGCGCCCTGCAGGGCAACCTGGACGAGTTCAACCCCATCTACATGATGGCGGACTCCGGCGCCCGTGGCTCCATGGCTCAGATTCGTCAGCTGGCCGGTATGCGCGGCCTGATGGCCGATACCGCCGGCCGTACCATCG
>JBJDYP010000062.1:0-8907 GCA_051867435.1 Faecousia sp. | reverse complement strand
CTGTTTGTGGATATGCCTCCCGGAACCGGCGACGTGCCCCTGACCGTGTTCCAGAGCCTGCCTGTGGACGGCGTGGTCATCGTCACCAGCCCCCAGGATCTGGTCTCCATGATCGTGACCAAGGCCGTGAAGATGGCAAACATGATGCACATTCCCGTGCTGGGCTTCGTGGAGAACTACAGCTATCTGGAATGCCCCGACTGCGGCAAGAAAATCCAGGTCTTCGGCGAGAGCCATATCGGCCAGGTTGCGGAGTGCTTTGGTTTGCCCGTGCTGGCGAAGCTGCCCATCGCCCCCAATGTGGCAGCCTGCTGCGACAACGGTCTGATGGAGCAGATCGATGTGTCCGCTCTGGCTGACGCGGTGGATGCCATTACGAAATTAGGATAACTCATCCGGCTGTTTCCAGCCGATTTACAGAAAAATCAGGAGGAATTCATTATGGTACGAGCGATCGTAGGCGCCAACTGGGGCGACGAAGGCAAGGGTAAGATCACGGATGTGCTGGCAGGCAGCGCAGATGTGGTCATCCGTTTTCAGGGCGGCAGCAACGCCGGGCATACCATCATCAACGAGTACGGCAGATTCGCGCTGCATCAGCTTCCCTCCGGCGTGTTTCACAAGAACATTGTGAACATCATCGGAAACGGCGTGGCGCTGGATCTCCGGAAGTTTCTCAACGAGGTCGCTGAGCTGAAGCAGGCCGGCATCGAGCCCAACCTGATGGTCTCCGACCGGGTGCAGATCGTGATGCCCTACCATGTGCTGTTCGATCAGTACGAGGAGGAGCGGCTGGGCGGGCGCAGCTTCGGTTCCACCAAATCCGGCATTGCCCCGTTCTACTCCGACAAGTATGCCAAAATCGGCTTCCAGCTCTGCGAGCTGTTTGACGAAAGCTACTGCCTGGACAAGCTGATCCGGGTGCTGGAAACCAAAAACACGGTTCTGAAGCACCTCTACCACAAGCCCGAGCTGGATGCCAAGGAGATCTTCGCGGAGCTGATGACCCTGCGTGACCAGATTGCCCCCTATGTGGGCGACACCTTCCAGTTCCTGTGCAGCGCCCGGAAAGCGGGTAAGACCATCCTGCTGGAGGGTCAGCTTGGCTCCATGAAGGACCCGGATCACGGCATTTACCCCATGGTCACCTCCTCCTCCACTTTGGCAGGCTTCGGTGCCATCGGCGCGGGACTGCCTCCCTACGAGATCACGGACATCGTGTGCGTGGTGAAGGCCTACTCCTCCGCGGTGGGCGCAGGCGCTTTCGTCAGCGAGATCTTCGGTGACGAGGCCCAGGCGCTGCGGATCCGTGGCGGTGATAAGGGTGAGTTCGGCGCCACCACCGGCCGTCCCCGCCGGATGGGCTGGTTTGACTGCGTGGCTACCCGCTACGGTGTCGCCGTGCAGGGCGCTACCCAGGTGGCGCTGACCGTGGTGGACGCGCTGGGTTATCTGGATCAGATCCCCGTCTGCGTGGGCTATGAGGTGGACGGAAAGGTCATCACCGATTTCCCCAGCACCCGGATTCTGGAGCGCTGCAAGCCTGTGCTGAAGGTTCTCCCCGGCTGGAAGACCGACATCCGCGGTATCAAGCGCTACGAAGACCTGCCCGAAAACTGCCGCGCCTATGTGGAGTTCATCGAGGAGCAGATCGGCGTGAAGATCACCATGGTTTCCAACGGCCCCGGCCGTGACGAGATCATCCATCGGTAAAAATCACCCGGTGCAGGCCGTTCTGCACCGGGTTTTTGTCAATTCTCGGATTCCGAGAGAGATTTTCGGTTCACGGGGTGGTTTTCTCTCTGTCCGATTGGTAGAATGCAGACAGTCAGAAGGCCAACTGAACTACTTTTTCATTGGAGGTTCGCGCTATGGAAGCGAAAACCATGGGCAGCTTCATTGCCGCCCTGCGCCGTGCCAGCGGCATGACCCAAAAAGAACTTGCCGAGAAATTAAATGTATCGGATAAATCCGTCAGCCGTTGGGAACGGGATGACGGCGCGCCGGATCTGTCCCTGATCCCGGTGATCGCCGAGATCTTCGGCGTTACCTGCGACGAGCTGCTCCGTGGAGAACGGAAGACCGAGGCGGAACGGGTGGAGGCGCGGATTTCCACGCCCAAGGGAGAAAAGCAGCGCCAGCGGATTTTGGCTGCCGGGCTGTCCCGTTTCCGTGGGCAGAGCTTCATCGCCATGGGCATCGGCATTGCGGGTCTGATTGCCGCCATGATCTGCAATCTGGGCTTTCTGCGGGCCATCATCGGCTTTTTCGCGGAAACCGTCTTTGCGCTGGTCAGCGTGATCTGCCAGCTTGCGTTCCTCAACAGCGCCATGCTCGCCGTCAGCGAGGAGGACGGCAGCCCGGAGATCCGCGCGTACAGGCGGAGCGCCATCCGGCTCACGGAGACCACCCTGGTGCTGAATGCCTGCGTCCTGGCATTCTGCCTGCCGCTGGTCGTGGGTATGCAGGAGACCTATGCGGGTATATTCTTCTCCGACTGGGTTGCGGAGGGTCTTCCCTACGCGCTGGCTGCTCTGGTCATCGCCCTGGTGGTCTGCGGCATCCTTACACACATTCTGGTAAAGCGGGGCGTTCTGGTTCCGTCCGGCAACTATGACCCCGTCCTGCTCCGAAAGTACCTGATTCTCCCGCTGGCGGTTCTGATCCCGGTTACCGCTGCCGCGCATGCTGCTGTCATCCTGAACCAGAAGCCGGAAGCGTATACCTTCCAGGATTTTGAGAGCTTCGCCGAGTTTATGGAGATGGATCTTCAGGATCCGGATACATTCTCCGATTTCTATGTGGAATACTATGACGAGTATGGCAACATCATCTCGGAGGACGACTATAATCTGGTGGAATTTGAGGACGCAGAGGGAAACCCGGTGGGAACCTTCCACTACCGCAACCAGACCGTCTCCTATTGGGAATACGGCGAAAGCACATTCCCCATCAAGGTCTACACCCGGGAAAACCTGCAGGCGGCAGAGGCCGCGCGGGGCGTTACCCATATGCGGTTCGCCCTGATTTACGCCGTGGAGATCATCGGCGTATCACTCCTCTATCTGCGCAAGCGGAAGAATGCCTAGGGAAGATCTGATTAAATTGGCAAGTGCTGACAGCAAGAGATTTTTCTTCAGCCGAAAGGTTCAAAAATGGAGGAATACTGTATGTATTTCCCATTTTTGAAGCTGAACGGATGAAGGAAAAGATCTGCTGCTCAGCCGCAGACAATTTATTCAGAGATTCCCTAGGCTCTGCTTCCAGCGCAGCACCCGCAGAACCGCCTCGTCCAGCCGCTCCATGGGGATCGTTCCCTCCTCCAACCCCCGGAGGATGGCCCGGTACGCGGTTTCGTAGTCCGAGCAGCACAGCAGGTCGTTTCCCGCGTTCAGCGCCAGGATCACCGCCTCCTCTGCCCCAAACTGGCCGGAAATGGCGGACATGGTCAGATCATCCGTGATTGCCACGCCCTCAAATCCCAGTTCCTCCCGCAGAATCCGGTGTACCTCCGGGGAAAGGGACGCGGGATAGGTTTCGTCCATACACAGCACCGTATTGTGGCTCACCAGTACCCCGCCGGCTCCGGCTTTGATCCCCGCCTCAAAGGGCAGAAAATCCCGGCTGTAAAATGTCTCGATACTCCTCTCGTCCACGGCGATACCCGTATGGGTGTCGCCGTTTTCCCCGTATCCGGGGAAATGCTTCAGGGCGCAGCCCATGTTCTCGTTCACCATGACCGTCACCATGGCACGGATCACCATGGCGGTCTCCTCCGGGGAAAGCCCCAGGGAACGGTCATACAGGAAGGATCCCCGGTTTTCCGTAATATCGCACACCGGCGCCAGATTCAGATTGATGCCCAGGCCGGAAAGCAGACCGCATTTTTCCGTCTCCGTGTCCATCAGCCCCACCAATCCCTGCTCCGCGTATAGCTTCCGGGGTGACGGGAACCGGGAATCCCGGAAGCCCGGCTTGCCGCTGACACGGCACACCGTACCGCCTTCCTCATCCACGGCAATCAGCAGGGGGATCTTGGCGTAATTCTGATAGGTCTGGATGGTCATTCGGACGGAATCCGGCGTCTCGCCCTCAAAATCCCTGCCGAACAGCAGCACCCCGCCCAGATGGTATTGGGCGATCACCAGCGCGGCATCCACATCCGGGCACTGCGCCAAAAGAACCTGCCCTGCCTTTTCCTCCGTGGTCATTCCGGCAAGCAGCTCCTCCAGTGGATCCACAGGCGGTTCCGTGGGAGGCTCTGTCTGCGGCTCTGTGGGCGGCTCCGTGGGCACGGCAGTCTCACTGGGCAATGCGGTAAATGTGGGCTGAGGCTCCGGCAGAGAAGCCGTGGGAGCCGGCAGCAGGCCGCATCCGCCGAGCAGCAGTCCGCATAAAAGCAGCGGGATCAAACGCTTCATTATTATTCACCTCTGTCCGCATTGTAGCATACCGGGCGCAAGAAAGGAACCCCCGGAGACCGGGGGTTCCAAAATTTCAGATATTAAAGCAGCTTGGTGGGAATGTACCACACGCCGAACAGCACTGCCACGGGAAGCAGGAAGGTGAGGGCATTGGCGCCCACCATGCTCAGCGAAACAAAGCCCAACTGCTCCGCCACAGCCATCAGCACCGTCAGGATCACGGTGGTCAGCACCGCGCGGGACAGGGTCTTGCCGATTTTGCTGGCGAAGAAGAAGGTATACAGCGCCGCGATGATGGGATTCACCACCGCCAGGGCAATGCCCAGCAGAAGCTTCAGCGCGCCCAGCAGCATGGTAAACACCAGGGCACCCAGCAATATCATGGGCGCGTACTCCAGCACCGCCGGCGGCAGGATGCTCTCAAAGAGCCAGCACACCAGGAGCTGGGACAGTCCGGCGCAGGCAACCACCAGACAGCGGTTCAGCAGCCAGAAAATGAATTTCTGATTCTTGGAAAAGGCGCTGTCAAAACCCGTCACAAGCAGCGCCAGGGTCAGGGTCTTCAACAGGGCGCTGCACAGCACGGGAAAATCCGTATTCTGCACGGAAAGAAGCCGGATCTGGGAGCCGGAAACGGTCACCAGGGGCAATCCGCTCAACAGGATGTCATATTCCTTCCCGGTGCAGTGCAGGATCACCGCCAGCACATACATGAGCAGAATGGCCACCGCGGCAGAAACCGCCCGGTTGATCTTCGATCCCTTGCCAAAGCAGACCCGGAGCACCAGCATCAGCACCACCAGCACGGCGCAGGCCGCCAGCACCCCTTTCAGCGGCAGCAGCAGCTCCGCCAAATCATTCAGAATTTCCATAGGTCACCTCAAAAAGCAAGCAGCCGCCATTTCTGGCGGCTGCTCCAAAATGCATATGGATGGGGGTAAATTACTTTACCTCGACCTCTGCGCCAGCTTCCTTCAGCTCTGCAGCCAGCTTCTCCGCGTCTTCCTTGGAGATTGCTTCCTTCAGAGTCTTGGGGCAGTTGTCAACCAGATCCTTGGCGTCCTTCAGGCCCAGGCCGGTAGCGGCACGGACAACCTTGATGACGTTCAGCTTGGAAGCGCCGGCAGCCTTCAGGATGACATCAAACTCGGTCTTCTCCTCGACCTCAGCAGCAGCGGCAGCAGTGGGAGCGGCAACAGCAGCGGCAGCGGCGGAAACGCCGAAAACTTCCTCCAGAGTGTGAACCAGCTCGGACAGCTCCAGAACGGTCAGACCCTTAACTTCCTCAACGAGAGCAGTGATCTTTTCACTAGCCATGGTAATAATCCTCCTAAATAATAGATGTGTTTGTAGGTTTGTTTGTGGTTACGCGAAGATTAGCCTTCCGCGGCTTCTGCTGCGGGGGCGCTGCCGTCCTTCTGCATCCGGATCTGATCCAGAACAAAAGCCAGGCTGGAGATAGGAGCCAGGAAGGTACCCAGGACAGATGCGACCAGAGCGTCCTTGCTGGGCAGTTCGCCGAAGGAATTGAGCTGTTCTGCGGTGAGAACGGAGCCTTCCACGACGCCACCCTTGATGGTCAGCAAATTCTTGTTCTTCTTGGCAAACTCGCAAACGACGCGAGCGGGAGCGATGGGGTCGCCGGTGGTGCTGGCCATAGCGGTAGTACCGTTCAGAACCTCATTGAAGTCGAAACCTGCATTCTTCGCAGCGAAACGGGTCAGTGTGTTCTTCACGACGGCATACTCAACACCGGCAGCACGGAACTGCGCACGCAGGGCGGTGTCCTGAGCAACGGTGATACCCTTGTAGTCCACGAAGACAACGGCGGTCGCCTCCTGGATCTTACCGGTCAGAGCATCAACAACAGCCTTCTTGCTCTCAAGAACCTTTGCGTTGGGCATGAATGTCACCTCCGAAAAAATAAAATGTCCTTCTGCCAACAGACAGAAGGACACACAAATCATGAAAAATCATTTGCGTAACCTCGGCAGGACTTACCGCTCACGCAGCCTGCTGTCTTTGGCAACTTTGATATTGTAGCAAATGTTTTTCCCTTTGTCAACAGTTTTTTACCAAAAAATCAAAGAAAAACGGGATCATTTTCCCTCAAAATCCAGAGTAATGGACTTGGTTTTGGGCCGGAGCTGGGTAAACCTCACGCCGGCGGAGGAGAGCATCCGTTTGGATGCCAGGGTGGAGGGCGCGTCCGCGTATTTGTCCGACAGATAGATGACCTCCTTCACCCCGCACTGAATGATCGCCTTGGCGCACTCATTGCAGGGAAACAGCGCCACATACAGCCGGCTGCCCCGCAGGTCACGTCCGTTGGCGTTCAGGATGGCGTTCAGCTCCGCGTGAACCACATAGGGGTACTTGGTGGACTCCCCTTCCCGCTCCCAGGGGTACTCGTCGTCGGAGCAGCCCTTGGGCATCCCATTGTAGCCGGTGGAAATGATGATATTGTCCTGGGACACGATACAGGCACCCACCTGGGTATTGGGATCCTTGCTCCGGCGGGCCGCCAGCATGGCAACGCCCATGAAATACTCGTCCCAACTGATGTAATTCTCCCGTTTCATCGGTTTCTCCTTTTAATTCGACTCAAATGTGTCCCGAATCTTCTCAAACAGCCTCTTCTTTTTGGGCTGACCCTCCATGGTGCCGTCCAACTGGCGAAGCAGATCCTTCTGCTCCTTGGTCAGTCTGGTGGGAGTCTCCACCACCAGAGTCACAAGCTGGTCGCCAAAGCGCCCGGAATTGCCGTAGGGTACGCCCCGTCCGGGAACGGTAAGCACCGTGCCGGTCTGGGTTCCTTCGGGAATCGTCAGGGTGTATTTGCCCTTCAGCGTGGGAATCTCGATCTGGGCGCCCAGCGCCGCCTGGGTGAAGGAAATGGGGATCTCGCACAGGATGTTGAAGCCATCCCGCTGGAAGAAGGAATGCTTCTTCACCAGCAGCTCCACCAGCAGGTCGCCGCTGGGGCCGCCGTTGGTGCCGCTGCAGCCCTCACCCCGGACGCGGATGGTCTGTCCCTCGTCCACACCGCTGGGAACCGAAATCTTCAGCTTCTGGGTTCTGCGCACCTTGCCCTTGCCCCGGCAGGTGCCGCAGGGGGTCTTGACGGTCTTGCCCCTGCCGCCGCATTTGGGACAGGTGGTGGTGGACTGCATGGTCATGCCCATGAAATTCTGGCTGGTACGCACCTGACCGGTGCCGCGGCAGTTGGAACAGGTCTCCACCTTGCCGTCCGCGGAGCCGGTGCCAGCGCAGTTGGGGCAGTTCTCGATCCGGGTCACGGAGACTTCCTTATCCGCGCCGAAAACCGCTTCCTCAAAGGTCAGCTCCAGGCGGGATGCCACATTTTCACCTCTGCGGGGCGCGTTGGGGTTGCTGCGCTGTCCGCCGCCGAAGATGGAGCCGAAAATATCGCCCAGGTCGCCGAAATCCCCGAATCCGCCGCCGAATCCGCCGCCATAGCCGCCGGGATTGAAGTTGGGATCCACACCCGCATGACCATACTGGTCATAACGGCTGCGTTTGCTGTCGTCGGACAGCACCTCGTAAGCCTCATTGACCTCTTTGAACCTCTCCTCGGCCTCTTTGTTGCCGGGATTGCGGTCAGGATGGTACTGCAAGGCCAATTTTCGGTAGGCTTTCTTTATTGCTTCGACGCTGGCGCCCTTTTCAACGCCCAGCACCTCATAGTAATCACGCTTGTCTGCCATTTTTCGCTCACCTCATAGAATACGCAGGCAGAGGGACGGCATTTTACCGTCCCTCCGGCTTGGTTCTGAATTAGTCGACGGTCTCGTAGTCGGCGTCCACAACGCCGTCATCGGGAGCGCCCGCACCGCCATCCTGGGGAGCGGCATTGCGGTACATCTTCTCGGACACCGCGTAGAATGCCTTCTTGACTTCCTCGGTGGCTGCCTTGACGGCTGCCACATCATTGCCCTTATTGACTTCCTTCAGGTGGTCAATGGCGGACTGGATGCTGTCCTTCTCGGAAGCGTCGATCTTGTCGCCCAGCTCGTTCAGGGTCTTCTCGGTCTGATAGATGGTCTGGTCGGCCTCGTTGTGGGTGTCGACTTCCTCCCTGCGGGCCTTATCCTCAGCGGCATACTGCTCAGCCTCCCGGACAGCCTTGTCGATGTCCGCCTGGCTCAGGTTCGTGGAAGCGGTGATGGAGATGTTCTGCTCCTTGCCGGTGCCCAGATCCTTTGCGGAGACCTTGACGATACCGTTGGCATCGATGTCAAAGGTGACCTCGATCTGAGGCACGCCGCGGGGCGCGGGCGCGATGCCGGACAACTGGAAGCGTCCCAGGGTCTTGTTATAGGCAGCCATCTCACGCTCGCCCTGGAGCACATGGACCTCAACGGAGGTCTGGCCGTCGGCAGCGGTGGAGAACACCTGGCTCTTCTTGGTGGGGATGGTGGTGTTGCGGTCGATCAGACGGGTGAACACGCCGCCCATGGTC
>JBJDYP010000061.1:0-36018 GCA_051867435.1 Faecousia sp. | reverse complement strand
AAGGCCAGATCGGCGCGGGCGGCTACTATCCCAGCTATGAGTACTACACCATGGCACTGGATAAGGGCTGGCACGTTGCTCCTACCAACAACCAGGATAACCACAAGGGCAAGTGGGGCAATGCCAACGATGCCCGTGACGTTGTCCTCACCGACGATTTCTCCGAGGAAGGCCTGTTTGCCGCGATCCGTCAGTACAAGGTTTACGCCACTGAGGATAAGAACCTGGAGATCCTGTACACCGTGAACGGTCTGCCTCTCGGCTCTCAGATCTCTGAGGTTCCCGAGAAGCTGGAGATCTCCGTTTCCGTTGTGGATCCCGACAAGACCGACTCCATTTCCAAGGTGGAAGTCATTGTCAACTCCGGCAAGACCGCTTACACCTGGGATGATCCCGCGGTCCTCGCTACCGGCGAACTGACCTGCGAGCTGACTCCCGAATACAGCTACTACTACATCCGTGTAACCGAAGGCGACGGCGACCTGGCGGTCACTGCTCCTGTCTGGGTAGGCGAGACCCTGAAGCTGGGCATCTCCGGCATGGAGTGCGGCACCTCTACTCCCGTTACCGACGAAGAGCTGACCATCACCACCACCCTGTTCAACAGTGAAGCCACCGGCGCTACGGTCAAGTCCATCGTTTACACCACCAACGGTTCCGAGGTTATCGGCACCGACACCACCGAGAGAACCATTCCCGCCTCCGGCACGCTGGCTGTGGAATTCAAGTACACCCCCAAGACTGCCAAGGTGATGACCGTCACTGCCCATGTGACTGTGGTACAGGATGGCAAGGAATATGAGTTCACCAAGGATCTGGAATTGGATGTCCTGAATTCTGCCGACCTGCTGTATATCGGCATCGACGCTTCTCACCATAATGAGTACGTTGCCGGCAACTACAAGGACTCCATGGGCAACTTCGGCAACCTGGCAGCGGGCTACAGCCTCCGTACTGTGATCCTGTCTACCAGCGAGGATCTGATTGCTGCGGCACAGAACGCAAACGGCAAGTATCGGGCAATCATTCTGACCGCTCCTTCCCGCCGTGACGGTTCCGCGCTGCGTGATCCTTACGATACCTATTCCAATGCGGAAATCGAAGCTCTGGTTGCCTTCAACAAGGCCGGCGGCACCGTGGTGCTTTGCGGCTGGGGCGACTACTACGAGAGCTACAGTCAATTCCCCCAGGAAGACCATATGTCCGCGCAGCAGAACAAGATTCTGGCGGCTCTGGGTTCCTCCATCCGTGTCAGCGATGACGAGACCAAGGACGATACCTGGAACGGCGGTCAGAGTCAGCGTCTGTACCTGAGCAGCTATGATTTCGACAACTTCCTGATGGAAGGCGTTGAATACGATGCCCAGAATCCCCACAACAATATGTACACCGAGCTGTACAGCCAGTACGGCGGCGCGTCCATCTATGTGGTGGATGCGGAGGGCAAGCCCACCACGACCATTCCTTCCACGGTTACCCCCGCTGTCTATGGTTTTGATACCACTGATTCCTCCGACGATGATAAGGATAACTACGGCGGACTGGGTGCAATCACTAAGTACAGCTTCGACGGTGCTGACCGCCTGATGGTGATGGCAACCGAAGAGCTGGAGGGCAGAGGCCTGATCGTTGTAGCGGGCGCTGCGTTCCTGTCCAACTTCGAGGTGCAGGCTACCATCTCTGACTCCGGCGCCGAGAAGAACTACTCCAACTATAAGATCTGTGAGAACCTGTGCAACTACCTGAATCCCATTAAGATCACCGACATTGCGGAAGTTCAGGCACAGACCGAAACCGGTTACAAGTACACCATCGAGGGTGTTGTCACCTCCAATGCTTCCGGCTACGATAAGGACACCGCGTTCTTCGACTGCATCTATGTGCAGGATGAGACCGCCGGTATCTGCTGCTTCCCCGTTGCCGGTAACTTCATGGTTGGCGACGTCGTCCGCATCACCGGTACCACCGACTTCTACCAGGGTGAGGCTGAGCTGCAGGTCACCGCAATCGAAGTCCTCTACCACGGCAATCCCATGATCCCCAAGACTGTCACTTCCGCGCAGATCAATGACCGCTCCGTACAGGGTAGCCTGGTCACGCTGAAGGGCACCGTAGTGGACTTCCAGAAGGAGAACGGACTGATCCAGACCATTATGGTCGAGGACGCAGAGGGTGATGTTGCCCGTGTGTTCATCGATGGCTACATCACCACCTCCAAGGACGTGGAGAACATCTATGTGGGCTGCAAGATCACCGCAACCGGCCTTGCTTCCTACGATGATACCTTCAACGCTCCCGAGGGTCCCTTCCCCCGCATCCGTGTCCGCGACCGTGCGGATGTGGTCTGCGAGAACGCCAATGAGATCACCATTTTCTACACCAACGACGTGCACACCTATGTGGACAACTCTGGCCTGAGATACTCCCATGTGGCGCAGATGAAGGACGAACTGGAAGAAGCCGGCAGAAACGTACTGCTGGTGGATGCCGGTGACCATGTCCAGGGTACCGCCTACGGTTCCATGGATAATGGCAAGAGCATCATCGAGCTGATGAACGCGGCAGGCTACGACGCGGCAACTCTGGGCAACCACGAGTTTGACTACGGCATGGCCCGTACCATGGAAATCATCAAAGAGTCCGGTTTCACCTATCTTTCCGCAAACTTCTACCACGAGAAGGATGGCGTTGTGGGCGATCCCGTGCTGGATGCTTACAAGGTGTTTGACTTCGACGGTGTCAAGGTCGCGATTGTCGGCCTGACCACGCCCGAATCCTTCACCAAGTCCACGCCCGCATACTTCCAGGATGAGAACGGCAACTACATCTACGGCATTGCCGGCGGCTCCGACGGCGCCGCGCTGTACGAAGCTGCACAGAAGGCAATTGATGCCGCGAACGAGGAAGCGGACTATGTGATCGCTCTGGGTCACCTGGGCGACGATCCCTCCTCCAAGCCCTGGACCTCCGTTGAGCTGATCCAGAACACCACCGGCATTGACGCCTTTATCGACGGCCACTCCCACAGCGCCGTTGAGATGCGTGAGGTCAAGAACAAGGACGGCGAGACCGTGGTTCTGACCCAGACCGGTTCCTACCTGGCAGCGGTTGGTCAGTTGACCATTACCGCGGACGGCAAGATCACCAGCAAGCTGATTACTTCCTTCGATACCAAGGACGAAGCAGTACAGGAAATCGAGGAAGCATGGATCCAGGAAGTCAACGATCAGCTCGGCGTTGTGATTGGCTACACCGATGTGATCCTCGACAACTACGATGAGAACGGCAAGCGTCTTGTCCGTAAGCAGGAGACCAACACCGGCGACTTCGCGGCTGACGCGCTGTACTTCCTGTTCAAGGATATGGGTCTGGATGTTGACCTGGCAATCATGAACGGCGGCGGCGTCCGTAACAAGGCTGTCACCGGCGAGCTGAGCTACCTGTCCTGCAAGTCCATCCACACCTTCGGCAACGTGGCTTGCCTGCAGACCGTTACCGGCCAGCAGATTCTGGATGCTCTGGAATGGGGCGCAAGGGAAGCCAACGCGGAAGGCACCAAGGAAAACGGCGGCTTCCTGCACGTCTCCGGCGTGACCTACGAGATTCATACCTACATCCCCAGCACCGTTCAGAAGGACGATAAGGGTGTGTGGATCGGCGGTCCCACCGGTGAATACCGCGTGAAGAACGTCATGATCCTGAACAACAAGACCGGCGAGTACGAGCCTCTGGATCTCAAGGCGGAGTACAACATGGCTGGCTACAACTACACCCTGCGTGATATGGGTGACGGCTTCAATATGTTCACCGGTGCCGTCAACGTTCTGGACTATGTGGCACAGGATTACATGGTTCTCGCGAACTATGTGAAGTCCTTCCCCGTGGGTGAGAACGGTCTGCCTTATGTTGGCGCAAACAACTCCGTGCTGGGCGCCGATTACTCCAAGGTCACCGGCGAGGGCAGAATCACCCTGGTGAATGAGCCCGAGGTGGTATTCGAGGATGTGCAGCCTGATGATTGGTTCTACGATGCCGTCATGTACTGCAATAGGCTTGGCATCGTGAATGGTATGTCTCCCACCATCTTTGCGCCGAATACCGCAATGAGCCGTGCCATGATGGTTACCATGCTGTACCGTCTGGATGGCGAGCCTGAGGTCGACCCGACCACTTCCTTCGTGGATGTGAAGAAGGACGAATGGTATGGCGCTGCGGTTGCCTGGGCTTCCGCAAACGGCATTACCAACGGCGTGGACGCAACGCACTTTGCTCCCGATGAGGAAATGACCAGAGAGCAGATGGTTACTTTCCTGTATCGTTACGCCAAGTACGCTGGCTACGATGTCACCGGCTCCGCGAGTCTGGTTAAATTCTCCGATGCGGCTTCCATTGAGGAATACGCGAGAGTACCCTTCGCGTGGGCAGTGGCAGAAGGCGTGATCAAGGGTGTTACCACGACTACGCTGGCACCGAAATCCAAGGCAACCCGTGCCGAGGCAGCCATGGTCATCATGCGCCTCTCCCTTCTGACCAAGTGATGGAATTGTCCTTGACAGAAGTGAGCTAAATTGACTTTCCCCCGCAATCAGGAAGCAATTCCTGTTTGCGGGGGATTTTCTATGAAAAAGCAGCCCCGGCAAATCGCCGGGGCTGCAGAATAATAGTGGATGATTCGAATAAGATAGAGAGAATAGGGGAATAACTGAAATGGGTCGGCAGGATCAGCCGGCGAGAATATCTGCCTTCAAAATACCGGGGAGATCCCGGAGGTGCTGCAAAAACTGTTCCAGGCTGCCGGTCATCTCGGCTGTTTCCGCGGAAATGGTGACGGTGGCACAGCCGTTGTTGGGGATGGAGGAGGATATTGTGATCAGGTTGGCGTTGTACTTTGCGAACACGGTCAGCACGGTGTTCAGAACACCGGGCTCGTTGTAGATCGTGCACTGGAAGGTGATGATCCGGCCTGCCATCAGGTTCTGCAGCGGGAGAATGGAATCGCGGTACTTATAAAAGGCGCTGCGGCTGATGCCGGTTTGTTTGGTGGCGTCATTGACGGTAGATGCTTCTCCCGTTGCCAGAAGACGTTTTGCTTCGGCAACCTTCAGAAAAACTTCAGGCAGTGCGGCAGCTTCGACGATATAGTATTTGGGATTCGACATGGATTTGACCTCCTGTCCGATTTTTATCATGATTCCGTACCTGGAGTATGCATTTGTAGAAATATTATACCATATCAGATATAAAAATCAAGGGTTACATCAAAATCAGACGGTCAGGGGAGATGAATTATGCAGCAGAGATTCACCGTAAAAACGGTGGCAGTTTTTTGTACATTTGCCGCCGTTTGGATTGTAATTCGGTATTTTTTGCCGCTTCTGCTGCCTTTTATCCTGGGAATAATCCTTGCCTTTTCCGTGGAACCCCTTGTGCGGACCTTGCGGGACACGCTGCGCATTCCCCGGGGAGTCGCATCGGTGATTGGTCTTGGCTTCGCCTTTGTGCTGCTGATCGGCGTCCTGTTTTTCCTCTGCGCCCTGGCCTACCGGGAAATGAGTGTGGTGACTAGGGCAATTCCATCCCTTTTGGACACGGTTCGGACGGGGTTGGATCGGCTACGTGAATGGCTGATCTCCATAACGAACCACGTCCCCGGGACCATTTCCGGGATTCTGTCGGATCTGATCACCAAATTGTTTTTGGACAGCACGGCGCTGCTGGATCGGATCTCCACAACGGTGTTTACCATGGCAACGGGCATCCTGAGCGGTTTGCCGGATGGCGCGATCTTTGTGGGAACCATGGTGCTGGCAAGTTTCATGTTTTCCGTAAGGCTCCCGGAGCTTCGGGGCTATCTGTCCCGGCGGATTCCCTCCGGCTGGACAGAAAAGTGGAGCCCGGTGCTTGGACGGCTCCGTGGAGCATTCATGGGCTGGCTGAAGGCCCAGGCCCTTTTGGCGGTCATCATGTTCCTCATTGTAACCGCCGGGCTGCTTCTGCTGCGGATCCCCTACGCGGGACTGTGGGGATTTCTGATCACTCTGGTTGACGCGATCCCCATCCTGGGTACGGGCACGGTTCTGATTCCCTGGGCGATCCTTGCGGCGCTGCGGGGAGAAACCCTGCAGGCGTTGGGGCTGGCGGGGATTTACCTTGCGTCCATGCTCACCAGATCCGCGATGGAACCCAAACTGGTGGGAAAACAGCTTGGGATGAATCCGCTGCTGACGCTGCTTGCCCTCTATGCGGGCTATCGGATCTGGGGGATCATGGGCATGATCTTTTCTCCCATCATCGCGGTGACCGCCATGCAGCTTTCGGAGTGCCTTTTTTCGGAGCGGCAGCCAAAAAAACAGGTTGACAAATCCTGAGAGGTTCGGGTAAGATGGGTTCGGAAAAGAGGAACCGATATGCAGATTGAGTTGATTGCGCGGCGGGACGGCAGGCTCTCGGGATTTCTCCGGGGAGAGATGGGGATTTCCGCCGGACTGATGAACAAGTTGAAATGGCAGGAGCGGTTTTTAGTCAACGGTGTGCCTGTCCACACGGATTTTCCCGTTCGGGAGGGAGACCGGATTCTGGCGATCCTGGACGAGCCGGAGCCAAAGTACCCTGCGGAGGAACGGCCGATCCGGATCCTGTATGAGGATGAAAACTTCCTGGCGGTGGATAAGGAGCCGGGAATCCTGATCCATCCCTCCCGTTCCCGGGATACCGGTACGCTGGCAAATTTTGTGGCAGGCTATTACAGGCGCACCGAGCAGGCCAGCGCCTTTCACCCGGTTACCAGGCTGGACCGGGATACATACGGCGTGGTTCTGCTGGCGAAAAACGCTCACATCCACGCGAAAATGAATGGGCTCCATGACGCGGGACTGCTGCAAAAGACATATCACGCCCTGGTTTACGGCTGCTGGGCAGAGGACAGGGGGATCATTGACGCGCCGATTGGGAGAAAACCCCTGCCCAGCCTGCTGCGGGAGATCCGGGAGGATGGGAAACCCTCCCAGACCGGGTTTCAGGTGCTGGAGCGCCGGGAGAACATGACCAGACTGGCGCTGCGGCCCATCACAGGCAGAACCCATCAGTTGCGGCTGCACTGCGCGTATATGGGCCATCCGATCCTGGGAGACCCACAATACGGAACGGAGCAATCCGGGGCGCTCTCAGCCTCTCTGGGGCTTACACACCAGCTCCTGTGTGCCAAACGGATCTGTTTTACGGATCCCATCACCGGGGAAGAAAGAGTCATAGAATCCCAAATGGACGCATAAAAAAGACGGAAAGCAACACGCTCTCCGTCTTTTTTTCATACTTCCTTGTACATGGCGGCAGCATCGTCCTTGCGGACGGTTTCCGCGACCTGCAGAACCTGCACAGCCAGGGTCCTGCTGCCCAGGGCAATTTCGATCCTGTCACCGACCTTCACTTCGGTGCCTGCTTTGGCAACCTTTCCGTTGATGGAAACGCGCCCGTTGTCGCAGGCTTCGTTGGCGACGGTGCGGCGCTTGATCAGCCTGGAGACCTTCAGGTATTTATCCAGCCGCATTACTTGGAAACGGCGTCCTTCAGAGCCTTGCCAGCCTTGAAAGCGGGAGCCTTGGAAGCGGGGATCACGATGGTCTCCTTGGTGTGGGGGTTGCGGCCGGTGCGCTCGGCACGCTCCTTGACCTCGAAAATGCCGAAGCCGGAGATGGATACACGGTCACCCTCTGCCAGGGAAGCGGTGATGGCTTCCAGCGCGGCATTCAGCGCCAGTTCGGAATCCTTTTTGGTGAAGCCGGTCTTTTCAGCAATTGCAGCAATGAGTTCAGTCTTGTTCATAATTATCATACCTCTTTCTTATTGGAAAAACATCCATAGAATACCATATCAAAACGGGAAATGCAAGGTTAAATTCTTATAAATGCAGGATTTTTGCGATTTTTTCTCCCTTGGGAAGCAGTTCGCAGTCCGCACGGGTGATGGCCTTCAGCATGACCGCCAGAATCAGGTATACAATACCGCCGACGGCGATGGGAACGGCACAGGCGAGGGTTTTGCTGGATGTGAACATTTTAACCGCATACAGGGCTGCGTATGCGGCCGCGCCCATAATCAGCGCGGCAAACAGGGGACGAAACATATTCCTGACCACGGCGGGAGGGGATTGGATCACTCTGCGCATGGCGATCAGGTTCAGAGTTGTGATGCACAGGAAGCACAGCACGGAGCTGATGGGAGTTCCCACAATGGCAATGGCAGGGTTTCCGGTGAGAATATATGTGACAATCAGCTTCAGAATACCGCCGATGAACATATTGATCACAGGCAGATTCACGTGTCCGTGTGCCTGCATGATGCCGTTGGTCAGCAGCACCATGGAGTTGAAGATCACGCAGATGCCGAGAATTGCCATCAGCCGGGTGCCGAGCACCAGATCCTCGCCGGTGTATTTGCCAAGCAGCGCCATGATCGGCTCCGCCATGACAAACAGACCTACGGCACAGGGCATGGCAATCAGGGCGGTAATCCGGGAAGCGGATTCCTCGGTCTCCCGGACGGCCTGATGCTTTTTCAGCGTAAGCTGGGCGGTGATCGCGGGAATGGCGCTGACGGTAATGGTGGGGATAAAGGAGCAGGGCAGATTGAAGATGGTCTGGGACATATTGTAGATGCCCTTCATGCCGTCTGCCTGATCCTGGGTAAAGCCGATGGAGAGAAGCCGACCCATGTACACCTTGATTTCCAGTGTGGTCAGAAGCTGCAAGCCAGCGGAACCCAGGGTAATGGGAATGGCAATGGCAAGCAGTTTTTTTACGGTTGCGGAGACGGTTTCCGCCTGCCCCACATCCTGGGGAAGCTCCCGGAAGGCGGGACGGAACATGGCGAACAGGTAAAGCGAAGCCATCAGACAGCCGATGGTAACGCCCAAAATGGCGCCGGCTGCCGCATAGGGGACGCTCCGGGTAAACCGCAGCAGCAGATAGGCTGCCACAAGCCCGATGACCAGCTTGCAGACGGCTTCGATGACCTGGCTGACAGAAGTGGGGATCATGTTGCTCTGTCCCTGGAAGAAGCCACGGTAGGGGGAAATGACGCAGACCAGGAGAGCGGATGGGCCAAGGCAGGCAATCGCTGCCCAGGAATTGGGAGAGTTCATCCAGCTTGCCAGAGGACGGGCGAAAACCGTCATGAGCAGGCTGCCGAAAATGCCGATACTCAGGAAGATGGTCTTGCTCACCGAGTAAATCCGGCGCATCTGGCGGTAGTTGCCCATGCTGTTTGCCTCGGAGATCATCCGGCTCATGGCAACGGGCAGACCTGCCGTGGAAATCAGCATCAGCAGGGTGTAGATATCATAGGCGGTGTTGAAATAGGAGAAGCCCTGCTTGCCGATGACGGCGTTCAGCGGCAGCTTATACAGAGCGCCCAGCAGTTTGACGATGACAGTCGCCATGGCAAGCAGCGCAGCGCCATGGAGGAAGGATTGCTTTTTTGAGTGGGACATGGCTTGCCTTCTTTCAGTCCTTGTTTTCGTCAAAGAGCTTGGGCATTGCGTATTCCGTCAGCTCTTCCACCACTGCTTTCAGGTCAATGGTGGGGAAGGTTCCGTTGGCGTACAGAGTCTTGCCCCGAACCATGGTCAGCGCCACGTCGCCGCCTTTCGCGGCGTATACCAGGCCGTTGATCACATTGTGGCAGGGCATCAGATGGGGTGCGGAGAAATCCACCAGGATCAGATCCGCATCCATGCCTTCCTTGATCATGCCGCATTCCGCGGCCCGTCCCTGGGCTCTGGCACCGCAGACCGTTGCCATCATCAGCGCGGCGGACGCGGGCAGGGCATTGGGCCCGTGGGCACCGGAACGGACGGCGTAGGAGACGGCACGCATTACCTCAAACAGATCCAGATTCCCGCTTTCGGGAGCGCCGCCGGTACCCAGGGCAACATTCATGCCGTTTTTCACGCAGCGCAGCACAGGGGTGATGGGATTGCCGTTTTTGGCATCGGCAATGGGACAGGCGACTGCGGTCACTCTCTTTTTGCCCAGGAGCCGCTGCTCGTCCTCTGTCAGGGCGTTGCAGCCCGCGGCAGTGGTGGGGACGGTGAACAGATCGTGGCAGGAGAGAAGCTCTCCGGGGTTCAGACCGGTTCTGTCCAGGCATTCCTCCGCTTCTTCGGCGGTCTGGGCCAGATGGAGCTGCATCCCCAGCCCCTTTTGTGCCGCGTATCTGCCCAGGGCTTCCCACAGGGGATGGTTGCTGGTGTATTCCGCGTAAATGCCCGCGTCGATCCGGATGCGTCCGTTGTCGTAGCCGTTCCACTTGTCCACCACTCTGCACAGTTCCCGGCACTGTTCATCCGTCTCAAAGTCAAAGTCCTCGCATTCGTCGATGAACCGGTAGGCGGAAAGGGCAAGATTTGCTTTTATGCCGGACTCCGCCACGGCTTCCGCGGTAGCGGCAGGGTAGTAGTACAGGTCGGAGACGCTGGTGATACCAAACCGCAGGCACTCTGCGATGGACAGCTTGGCGGCAGCCTTGGCACAGCGGGAATCCATCCTGGACTCCTTCTGCAAAAGGGTCTCCAGAGCGGTTTTCTTGTCCAGGTCATCGGTATAGCACCGCAGCACGGAGGTAGCCAGGTGGGTGTGGCAGTTCACTAGACCGGGCATCAGCACCATGCCGGTGCCGTCAATGATCTGTGCGGGCTGCTCCTTGGGCGGCACCTTTGCGATATGGACGATCTTGCCGTCCCGGATGCCCAGGAAACCGCCAAACAGAACGTCCATCCGTTCGTTCATCGTCACGATGGTGACGTTGGAAATCAGAGTATCCAATTCAATCTTCCTTTCCGAGTAGCGCAAACATCGCGTCCTTCTGTGCAAGCACATCGTCGATCTTCTCGATGTACTGTTCGGGGAATTTGGGGTTGTGGAACCGCTGCAAACTGCCGTCGGGCAGGTTGACCTTGTTCATACCACCGCCGCCCAGAGACAAAATGGTGTGCAGTTCTTCCATCATGTAAATATTATACAGACAGTCCGTGCCGTTTTTGCTCCAGCCCACGTTCTCAAAGCTGCCGGACATATATTTCTGCCGGTAGAGGTAGTAGGGACGGTAGCCTGACCGCCGCAGGGCGTCGTTGGAGTAGCCGACCATCCGCGCCACATCCTCCGCGGAGGAAAGACCATCCCGTTTTTCGTAGAGGTCGGCGCCTTTTTTGATGGCAAGGGTGTGGACGGTGATATTTTCGGGCGCGAGAGCGATCACTTCGTCCAGAGAGCGGCAGAACCCCTCGCAGGTATCCGTGGGCAGTCCCGCGATGAGATCCATGTTGATGGCACGGAAGCCCGCATCCCGTGCCTGGGCGTAGGCCGCGCGGATTTGGGCGGCGTTGTGCTTCCGACCGCAGGCATGGAGCACCGCGTCCTCCATGGTCTGGGGATTGATGCTCATGCGGTCCACGCCGCAGGACGCAATTGTCTTCAGCTTTTCGGCATCCAGGGTATCGGGACGGCCGCCTTCCACCGTAAATTCCAGACAACGGGACAGATCAAACTGCTCCCGGATCATCAGAAGCAGACGACGCATCTGCCCGGTGGACAGGGTGGTGGGAGTACCGCCGCCCATATAGATGGTACGCACATGATAGCCGGATTTTTCCAGAATTTTTGCGGTATGGGACAGCTCCTTCATCAGCGCTTCCAGATAGGGTTCCATGAGATCCGTCCGCTTCCCGATGGAGCGGCTGACGAAGCTGCAATAGGCGCAGCGGGTGGGGCAGAAGGGAATGCCGATGTACAGGGAAATGTCCCTGCTGTCCAGAAGTCCGGCGGCTGCCACGGTGGATTCGGAGCAATCCAGCGCCATTTCCCGCCGGGGTGCCGTGACATAATAGGCATCCCGCATCAGCTTGTCAGCGGTTTTTCTGGTGCCGCCGGAGAGCAGGTGCCTGGTGGTGATCTTCGTGGGACGAACCCCTGCCAGCGCGCCCCAGGCAGGGGTTTCCCCCAGAAGCGGCAGCGCCGCCTGGTAGTAGCATTGCTGCAGCAGCCGCCTGCGCAGCTTTACGGTTTCTTCAGAGGCTTTCAGCCTCCGGGTGGCGGCGGAAGTTCTGCCGCCATATGTGATTTTGGTGGTCGCGGTCAGCCAGGTTTTGCCCCTGTGCAGGGTGGACACCGCCTGATCATCGGCCTGGGCTTGATCCAAAGGGAACAGGGATAGCTGCAATTGCTCCACGGCATACAGATCCTCGTGCCCGATGAGCTGTAATTTCATGATAGTACCTCAGAGGTAAGGATTGGCTGCGCGTTCTACGTCCAGAGTCGTGGCACCGCCGTGACCGGGATAGACCCGGTAATCGCCGGGAAGGGCTTTCAGCCGCGCAAGGGATTCCCGCATCCGGGCGGCAGAACCGCCGGGGAGATCCGTTCTGCCGCAGCTTCCCGCGAACAGGGTGTCGCCGGAGAACAGATCCTGCCCGCTCAGAATGCAGACAGAGCCGGGGGTATGCCCCGGAGTTTCCAAAATGGAGAAGGAAAGCCCGGCTTCGGTGACGGTGTCGCCGTCTTTCCACAAATCCGTGTAGAAAAGATCGCCCTTGGTTAACCTTTTGGGAAGCGCCAGGTCTTTTTCGTTCAGATAGACCCGGCAGAGCGTTGCCTGCGCCAGCGGATAGACGCCGCCCACATGGTCAAAATGGCAGTGGGTGAGGAAAATGGCATCCGGCGTCAGACCCTGGGATTGCAGGTGGGCAAGGATCCGGTCAGGTGAATACCCGGGGTCAATTACCACGCAGCGGTTCCCGTTTATGAGAATGTAGCAGTTGACCTGGTAGCTGCCCAGCACTATTTTTTGAATTTCCATGGTGTCCTCCCGGTTATCTTCTGGGGGTGTCCATCAGATCCACTGTGTCCAGCAGGATGGTCACAGGGCCGTCATTGACGGACGCGACCTGCATATCGGCGCCGAAACGCCCGTGCTGAGGCGGAAAACCGGCCTCACCGCAAAGCGCCAGGAAACGCTCATACATCCGGTTGCCCAGCTCCGGGTCTGCCGCGCCGGTAAAGCTGGGGCGGCGACCCTTCCGGCAGTTTCCATAAAGGGTAAACTGGCTGACCACCAGAACTTCACCGCCGATTTCTTCCAATCCACGGTTCATTTTCCCGTTTTCGTCCTCAAAAACCCGCAGACCCAGGGCTTTTTCGCATAATTTCCGGCACTGGGCTTCCCCATCCTCCGGGCCCACACCCAGAAGGATCAGAAACCCTCTGCCGATCTTTCCGACGACCTCGCCGTCGATGGACACGGATGCGGAGCGCACCCGGGTAACAACAGCACGCATAGATAACTCCTTAATTCTGACCCCGGCGGGAGCCGACCACATCCCGGATGTTCAGCAGCTTCCCCCGGATGGTCTCCAGCTCGGTGGTGTTCTTCACTTCAAACCGCACGGTAAACACGGATTTTCCGTTGGGAAGATCCCTGCCGTTCAGCTCCTTGACCCGGATGCGGGCGGTGGTCATGACGGTTGCCACATCCAGCAGCAGGCCGTCACGGGTGATGCAGTCCAGCTCCAGGGTGGTCTCGAAGGGCTGCTCGTCCTGGTTTGCCCAGCGGACACGAACCCACCTGGCGGCTTCCTTGGGATCGTCCCGGTGGGCTGCGTTGGGGCAGTCCGCCCGGTGGACGGAAACGCCGAAGCCCTTGGTGATGAAGCCCACAATGGCATCTCCGGGAACCGGCGTGCAGCACTTGGAGAATTTGATCATGCAGGAATCGATGTCCTCCACGATGACACCGTTGACGGCGTGACGGTTCCGCTTGGCGTTCTGATCGTCGGGATTCAGGCGCAGGGGAGACAGGGGCAGCTTTTCGGGGGACTGGGCCTTGATGGAGCGGGTGATATCGTCCCGGATCCGTCCCACGGCTTTCACCGCGGTCAGACCGCCGTAGCCGATGGCTGCGTACATATCTTCCCAGTTGTCAAAGGCCAGCTTTTTCAGCAGATGGGCAGACAGCTCGGGATCGGACAGGGCGGACATGGGCAGATTCAGGCGGCGCATTTCGGATTCGAAGGAGGACTTGCCGTGAACCACATTTTCCTCCCGCTTTTCCTTCTTGAACCACTGCTTGATCTTGGTGCGCGCCTGATTGCTCTTGCAGATATTCAGCCAGTCACGGCTGGGGCCCTTGGCGGTTTTGGAGGTCAGGATCTCCACAATATCGCCGTTGTGCAGCTCCGTGTCGATGTTGGCGATCCGGGCGTTGACCTTGGCACCCATCATGGCGTTGCCCACGCCGGAATGGATGGCATAGGCGAAGTCGATGGGGGTGGAGCCTGCGGGCAGGTTGATGATCTTGCCGTTGGGAGTAAAGACGAAGACCTCGTCGTCGAACATATCGATCTTCAGAGAGGAAACATAGTCCTCGGCATCGGTATCCTGCTGGCTTTCCAACAGCTTGCGTACCCACTCAAAGTCCTTTTCGTTGCCGCTGCCCGCACCGCCCTGCTTGTATTTCCAGTGGGCGGCGATGCCGTACTCGGCGGTCTGGTGCATTTCCCAGGTACGAATCTGCACCTCAAAGGGGATACCCTGGGAACCGATGACCGTGGTGTGAAGACTCTGGTACATATTGGGCTTGGGGATGGAAATATAGTCCTTAAACCGTCCCGGCACCAGATTGAACAGGTCGTGGATATGACCCAGCACATTGTAGCAGTCGGGGATGGAATCCACGATCACCCGAAAGGCATAGATGTCGTACAGCTCGTCAATGGCCTTGTCCTGGGCGAGCATCTTGCGGTAGATGGAGTAGACGTGCTTGATGCGCCCGTAGGTGGTGTTGTGAATGCCCACAGAAGCAAGACGCTCGGTGATCTTCTTCTGGATGGTGTTCATGAAGGCCTCGTCCTGCTCTTTGTGGCTGTTCAGATAATCGGTGATGCTGGCATAGCTGTCCGGCGCCAGATAGCGCAGGGCAATGTCCTCCAGCTCCCACTTCATCTTCTGCATACCAAGACGGTGGGCCAGAGGCGCGTAAATGTCCATGGTCTCCCGGCACTTGCTGATCTGCTTGGCAGGGGTCTGGTACTGCATGGTACGCATATTGTGCAGACGGTCGGCAATTTTGATCAAAACCACACGGATATCCTTGGACATGGCCATGAACATCTTGCGGAGGTTTTCCATCTGCTGCTGTTCGGAGGTGGAAAACTCCACCCGGGTCAGCTTTGTGACGCCTTCCACCAGCTCGGCCACGGTATCGCCGTACCGTCTGGCAATATCATCGTGGGAAACATCGGTGTCCTCAATGCAGTCGTGGAGGATGGCACCGAGGATGGCATCCGTGTCCAACTGCATCTCCGCCACGATCTCAGCCACGGCCAGGGGGTGAATAATGTAGGGCGAGCCGTCCTTCCGCTTCTGATTTTTGTGCTTTTCGGTGGCATAGGCAATGGCATCGTCGATCAGTGCCATATCCGCGCCGGGCATGAATTTCTCAATGGCGGCGCGCATGGTTTCGTAATGGGCTTCAAAGGTTTCCAAAAGAATCAACTCTCTTTCGCTTGCAGAAGGGTCTGCATGGTGGCGCTGCTGCCCAGGTCAGCCTTGCCGCTGCCGGGGGTTAAGCGAATCACGATGTATTTATGGAAACGCTGGGTCTCAATCAGCGAAACATCCTGGAAAATGTCGAGACAGGTGAGCAGCATGCTTAAATCCAGCGGCTTTCCGGACCAGCGGACGATCTTCCTGCACAGGCAGACCGGCGCCTCCCGGATCTGCTCCGCACCGCAGCAAACCAGATACCGCCAGACAATTGCCAGGGTCGCCCGGTCGGGAAGCAGGGACTCCGCGCACTGCCGGGTCAGATTGCCGGTGCGCAGCGCCACATAGGGCCGGGCATCCGTACTTACGGGCACTTTGCAGCTTGGACGGATATCGATCACGCTGAGCTGGGCGGTCCGCTCTCCGCGGAATTCATTGACCTGGGGAGAAAAAGCTACATCCACCTGGTCGCCCACGCATACCGAAGCGGTCTCCGGCGTGGCGGAGAAGAAGATCGCCTGGACGGAATGCCGTCCCTGGCGCAGCCGCAGCCGCATATGTCTGCCGTTGCCCACCATGCGGATCTGCTCCACCACCAGGTTCTCCATCATGAAAGCCGGCTTCTGGCAGCCGTTTCCCGTGGGCTCCAGGATGGAAAGAGCGTCGATGTTGGGAACGGTCAGCAGTTCGGCGGGAATGGTGCAGTCGATATCCAGGGCGGTGCGTCCCACACCTTCCTCAAAATGCTTGCCGGACATTTCACAGATCCGGCTGCGGAAATTGTCGATCTGATCCCGGTGGATCGTAAATCCGGCAGCCAGTTCATGACCGCCGTAGCTTTCCAACAGCGGGGAAAGGGCAGTCAGGGAAGAAAACAGGTTGAATCCGCCGTAGCTTCTGGAGCTGGCCTTTCCGTGGACACCGTCCAGACAGATCAGAAAAGTGGGGCAGCAGTATTCCTCCGCCATCCGGGAGGCCACGATGCCCACAACACCCTGGTGCCAGGTTTCGGATGCCAGGACGATGGCCTCGGGCGGACGGGAAGCAGGGAGCATGGCGGTGGCTTCCCGGTAGATCTCGGATTCCACGGCCTGGCGCCTGCGGTTTAATTCGCAGAGGGCGTGGGCAAGGGCAGCGGCTTCCGCCGGATCGTCGGTGAGCATCAGGTTCACTGCCAGATCGATTTGTCCCATGCGCCCGGCAGCATTGATCCTGGGGGCAAGAACAAACCCCACGGAGGAGGCGCTCAGGGATTCCGGTACGCAGTTGCTCTCCGCCATCAGCGCCGCCAGACCCGGCCGGGTGGTGTGCCGCAAGGCTTCCAGACCCCGGGAGACAAAGACGCGGTTTTCACCCCGAAGGGGCATCACATCGGCTACGGTGCCCAGACAGACCATGTCGGAATACTGCTCCAGAACGGTCTCCTGGCTGCCGCAGAGGCCGCAGGCCAGCTTGAACGCGATTCCCACGCCGGACAGGTCCTTGTGGGGATATCCGCCGTCCGGGCGGTGGGGATCCACCACGGCGATGGCTTCGGGCAGACGGTCCTTGCACTCGTGGTGGTCGGTGATCACAAGATCAATGCCCAGTTCCTTGCAGAGCCTGGCTTCCTCCACGGCAGTGATGCCGCAGTCCACGGTGACGATCAGCCGGACACCTTCCGACGCAAGCTGCCGGATGGCAATGGGGTTCAGACCATAGCCTTCTTCCAGCCGGCCGGGGATGTAGCAGACGCAATCCGCGCCCTGACGGCGCAGAAAGTCCGTCAGCAGACAGGTGGCGGTGATTCCGTCCACGTCGTAGTCGCCGAACACTGCGATTTTCTCGCCGCGCATCATGGCAGCGCCCACCCGGGTCACTGCCAGATTCATGTCCGTCATCAGAAACGGATCGTGAAGCGGGGCGTTGCAGTCCAAATAATTGTGTGCCTGCCGGGCGTTTTCCATACCCCGGGCAGCCAATACCATTGCGGGAAGCGGGGGATAGCCGCAGCGAACCAACTCGTTGACGGCTCCCGGCTGGGGAACCGCAACATTCCAGATACCATACTTCAAAGCAAAACACATCCACATGAATCATTTTCTCAATATTATACCAAAAAATGCGCCGATGTACAATAGGCATTTTTCTGTTGACGGGGATTTTTCCCCGGATTGATTTTGCGGCGGCAGGGTGGTATAATCTAAAAAAAGAAAAGGCGGTGATTTCTGTGGAACTGAAACAAAAACTAACAGAGCGATTTCTGCGCTATGCTGCCATTTCCAGCCAGAGCGACCCGGAAGCCGGAACGGTGCCGTCCTCCCAGGGGCAGTGGGAGCTTGCCCGGCTCCTTGCCTCGGAGCTGGAGGAACTGGGGCTGCGGGATATTTTCGTCAGCGACCGTTGCGTTGTGACCGGACATCTGCCGGCGCGACTGCCGGAAGGACAGGAGTCCGTGCCGGTGGTGGGGTGGGTCGCCCATCTGGACACGGTGGATGTGCGGCTTTCCCCGCAGATCCAGCCCAGGCTCATCCGGGACTATCCGGGTGGAGATATTTGCCAGAACAGGGAAAAGGGGCTTTGGATACGGGAAAAGGATCACCCCGAGCTGCGGCAATACCTGGGGCAGGACATCCTGGTCAGCGATGGCACCTCGGTGCTGGGTGCCGACAACAAGGCAGCTATCGCGAACATCATGGTCAGCCTGGAAGTGCTGGCGGAGCATCCCGAAATGGAACACGGGGAGATCTTTATCTGCTTTGTCCCGGATGAGGAAATCGGACTGCTGGGCGCAAAATCCCTGGATTTGACCCGGTTTCCCGTGGACTTTGCCTACACCATCGACTGCTGCGAGGAAGGGGAAGTGGTTTACGAGACCTTTCACGCTGCGGCAGCCAGCCTGGAGATCCGGGGAATCCCGGCGCATCCCATGTCCGCGAAAAACCGGCTGGTGAACCCGGCAATGGTGGCTGTGGATTTCATCAATCTGCTGGACCGGGCGCAGACCCCCGAGCACAC
This sequence comes from Faecousia sp., assembly GCA_051867435.1. GTDB lineage: Bacteria > Bacillota > Clostridia > Oscillospirales > Oscillospiraceae > Faecousia. The sequence continues at coordinate 17,488 of JBJDYP010000061.1, read as the reverse complement.
GGAGAAAACCGAGGGGTTTATCTGGGTCACGGGGATCGTCTCCGATGCCCGGAAAGCCCGGGTGACCATGGCGATCCGGGATCACGACCTGGAAAAATTCCGGGGCAAGAAAGCCTATCTTCAAACCGCCGCCGAGCTGGTCAGGGCAAAGCATCCGGGGGCAGAAGTAACCCTTTGTATAGAGGACACCTATGGCAACATCGCGGACGCGATCCGGCAGGACAACCGCGCTTGCATCGATTACCTCTACAAGGCCATGGAGGAACTGGGGATTGCGCCCAAAACCATTGCCATGCGCGGCGGCACCGACGGATCCTACCTCTCCTCCCAGGGGATTCTCACCCCGAACTATTTCACGGGTGCCCACAATTTCCATTCTTCCGCGGAATTTCTTCCGCTGAACGCGTTTGAGAATTCCTGCCGCCTGACGCTGAAGCTGATTTCCCTCATTGCCGGGAAATGACAGAGAGACAAGCAAACAACGAGGTCAGGGCTCCAAAAGGAGCCGCCTGACCTCGTTGTGTTTTTAAGGATTTATCTTACGCTTGGTTTTGGGTTTTATTTGCTGTTGGTCTGGCGCCAGCTCTTTTCCAGTTCTGCCCAGTTGGGATTCGCCAGAAGCAGTTGCCATTCCTCGTAGAAATAGTTCTCACCGGGAACCTGTTTTGTCAGACGAACAAAGGTATGGGAGTTGGTAGCCTCCTGGACATCCTCGTAGTACCAGTTCGCAGTCGGGTTATCGGCCCACTGGATCATGGTGGGGATCATATGCTCCTTTTCCACGGCCCGTTCCAGCATGCGGTTGACAATTGCCATAGCCTCAGCACGGGTGATGGTGGCATCGGGGCGGAAATAACCGTTGCCATCGCCCTTGATCCAGCCTTGCTGCTCAATCAAAGCGATCTCAGCAGCCGCCCAGTGGTCGGAAGGTACGTCGATAAAGGAGCTGGTCTGCGTGGAAGCCGTCATTTTGGTAAACTTGGCCGCCATGACCGAGAATTCGGCACGGGTGATCGGCTGATTGGGCAGGAACATACCGTCCTGAATGTCCAGAATCAGACCGGCAGCATTCAGGGTGGACACCGCGTTGTTGTACCAGGCAGAGGCTGGGACATCCGTAAACGGGTTGGTCTGGCACCAGTAATAGTTCCGTGCTTCGTCTGTCATCAGGCGGAAGAAGATTGTGGCGACTTCAGCCCGGGTAATGGTAGCATCGGGCCTTATCGTACCGTCCTCATAGCCAATGATGTAAGCTACATGGTTGCCCTTATCCAGCAACGGCAGGTCGGGGGTGCTCTCCTCGATCTGGGTTGTGCAGGAAGCCGTACCTGCTGTGCCGTCGCTGGCCTTGGCATCAACGATGTTCGTGATGGTCTTACCGGCACTATCCGCGGGGACGACGTAGGGATATTGGAAAGTCGCGGATTCACCGGCGGACAGCCTGATAATCGTCGCGCTCTCGTTCAGCATTTCATCGGTGACTGTGATGTTGGTCAGATCCACATTGCCGCTGTTGGTGATCTTGATGGTATAGGTAAGCTGATCTCCAACCTTGGCGGAGTCCGCGCTGACGGTCTTTTCCACGGTCAGCTCCCTGATCTCTACCTTCCAGTATCTGCGCGTGATGGTCAGACCACCTTCCGGAATCGTGCCTGTGAAGGCATCGCTGCTCTGAGACTGGAATACAAAGGTATCGCCGTCCAAAGCGATGATGACAGGCTTATAAGCGCTGAGGTCATAGGGAGTACCTACTTTTCCGGTCACAGAGGCGCCCGTATCCGCCAGGGTCCGCAGCAAAACGGTGCCGTCTGCGTTGTACAGAGCATATTCGACCTTGACCGTGGCCTTGGCAAATTCCTGGAAGCTCCACTTGCCATACAGGGTCATATCTCTGTTTATGTTTTCCAGCGTGGTTTGCTTCGCGCCATTACCGTCAAACCAACCAAGGAATAAGTATATACCGTTGTCAGTTGTCACATTGTCATAGGTCTGGGTACTGACCGTATAAGAATCGCCTTCGTTCACGGTTACGGCAGAGGGAAGAATTCCTGTGAAATTCGCGGGTTTGCTGGAATCCCACTCATAGGTCACGGTATATTGGTTCTTGACATAAACGGGTGCCGCGCTGTCTTCGCCAACCTTGTCGTCACCGATATAGGCAGCGGCGGTGTTCGTAAGAACCTTACCGGCATCCATGTCTTTGACTACATAGGTGACAAGGATTTCCTCCTCCGCGCCGACAGACAGGCCGTTAATGACGGATTTGGAAAGATTGGGCGTTCTGCTGTCATTGTCAGCCATCATCGTATCGGCAACACGGATGTCGCCCAGGGACACATTGCCGGTGTTCCGCACCGTAATGGTATACGTCAGTATGTCGCCGACCTGAGCAGAGGGAATCCCCTGATGGGAGGATGCGGAGTAAACAATGTTCTCTCCACGCCTGATTTCCGTCAACTGCTTCACAATGCGGAGCCCCTGCCATTGGGCGGTATAGGTGGCGTTCCCGGTCACGGTAGCCGCGACGGCGGGATCCCAGCCAGCAAAGACAAACCCGTCTCTTGTGGGGTTCTGGTTGCCGTCTATGTTCGGGTCGGCATCGAAGGCGGGAGTCGCGTCCCCGGACAGCAGATTCTCAGTTGTCTGGTCGGCAAATACTTCTTCGTTCTCCACGCCGTCCGTATAGGTCACGGTGTACTTTGTCTCGTCCTTATCTGCCACACCGTTGCCATTGCGGTCAGCTTCCCAGGTTGCGGTATAGGTGGCGTTCCCGGTCACGGTTTCCGCGACGGCGGGATCCCAGCCGGTAAAGACAAACCCGGCTCTCGTGGGATCCTGATTGCCGTCTGTGTTGGGGTCGGCATCGAACGCGGGAGTCGCGTCCCCGGACAGCAGATTCTCAGTTATCTGGTCGGCAAATACTTCTTCGTTCTCCACGCCGTCCGTATAAGTGATGGTGAAGGTTTCCCAGCGGAGCCACTTGCCGTACAGGGTGATGTTTTCGTTGACGGAAAGGGTAGACGCAGCGGGAGTATTCATCGCTTCGTCCGTGTACCAGCCATTGAATATCCACACATAGGTCCGGTCGCCAATCTTCTCATTTACGGGAAGGTAGACGGTCGCGTCCACGGAATAGCTGCCGGACACATCATCCGCCCCGGCGGGCGCAGCGGGCATTCCGGTTGTTGGCAGACTTACATTTTCCGTCCCGCTGCGGAACACATAGGTCACGGAGTAGGTCGGATTTTCCACCTTGGTCCAAATGGCGTACAAGGTCGTGTTATCCTGAAGGGTGATGTTGTCACCGGGCAAATACACCTGACCCAGGCTGTCCTTCCAACCCTGGAAATACAGCGTTGTGCCATTGGTGGTGGTGATGGTATCTTTCACCGCAACCGTCCTGCTGCCGGCCATAACCGATCCAACCATCTTTGTGCTGCCTCTTGCCATATCCTCGCTATGCGGCACGCTGAGGTCGCTGCCGACGGTTTCTCCTTCCGGCAGATTCAGGTTATATTGCAGGGATACATAACTCTCCGGCATCACACGGCAGTCAATATGCCAGCCCTTGCTGTAGCCGACCTCGTGCTTGATCACATAGGGAACGACCCGATAGCGGGTGTAATTATTGGAATCTATTACCGTCCCGTCAGAAGCGATCACCTGATTCTCTGCCGTCTGGTTATATGCCGCGATTCCCTGGAGGAACGCGTCCCAGTCCACACTTTGGATGTAAGGAAGGATGGCCGCGCCGGTCACATCCACGATACCCTTTGTTCCGTCGCCGTTGACGCTGGGAACCAGGGCACCGTAAATCTCGCTGTCGATCACATCCACGGAATTGGTGGAATACTTGGGTTCGTTATTATCCAGATAGGCTACATTGTAGCTTCCGTTTGACCCTGCGTATCGGAAGGTGGACCGGGCAGGTTCGCCGGGGAGTCCGCCCGAGGAATCCAGTAGCACCGCCAGATATACATCTTCGCTGCCGAATGCCGTTTCATTGGCAAACTTGGATGCCAGGACACCACCGGACACCGCGTAATTCCATTGATTGTTACTGCTCTTTCCATTCAACGAATATGTGGCGCCGTATTTGATATCCGGAGCGTTGATTGTGAGTGTCTCTCTTGCGCCGCTGTTGTTGTTGATCTTCATCCCAGCCGCATGGGCCAGAACGCGTTTTGCGTCCACGAATTTATAAAGGCTGCCGGCGACCTGTGTCATTTCCACGCCGGGATAAGTGGTGCCGTCTACATTGCTTCCCCAGTAGTGGAGGTAGACCGGGGACCAGTTCTCACTGTTCACGAAGTAAATGGCATTTGGCGCCACATGACCGTCATCCGCCACGATCGCATCGTTCACATCTACATCCCACTTGCCATCGCGCTGAACCGTTAAACGGAAGACCTTGTTAGACTGGTTGGCATTGTCGATGTCTACCGTCTGCTCGCCGCCAATTCCGGCATTGAAGACAACCAGCGCATTTGCGCCAAGATCCGTTCCGGGGTAGGTATAGGTATAAAGACCATTGCAGTCCGGCACTTCTGTCATCTGGGTGCCTGGCCAATCGCCCGTATAGTGAATCGTCGAACCGCTGCTCTGATCCCAAAGATAGATATATACGGTACCCCAGTGATCGGGCTTCTGGAAATAGAAGACGCAGCCGGTCTCCGTGGTGTTTTCCGTCCACTTGGCATAGACCGTCTTATCCTGGTCCAGCGTGACGGAAGTAACCTTATTGGTCAGACCGGAATCGCTGTACCAGCCTTCAAATGTGAAATGTTCTCTTGTGGGAATGTAGCCGCTCAGGTCGACGGTTTCGCCGCTGTTCTTTGTAACATCCGCAATCGCGCTGCCGCCGTTGGTGACGAACGTAAGCGTGTAGGTCGCAGACGTGTCCGATTCAAAAACACCCTTTACGGTCACGTTGCGGGCAGGCATGACAAATTGATTTCCGGTGATGGTCACACCGCCGCTGATGACCTGCCACTCCTTGAAATGATAGCCGGTTCCCGGGGTCGCCGTCAGAGTGATCTCCGTTCCGGGCGCGGCATAAGAAGGACTCGCGGTCACCGTACCGCCGCCGTCAGTCATCGCGTATACATTATACTTCGCGGCTTCAAAAACGGCTTTCACAGTCACATTTCCGGCAGGCATGACAAAATGATTTCCGGTGATGGTCACACCACCGCTGATGACCTGCCATTCCTTGAAGACATAGCCGCTGTTGGCTGTGGCGGTCAGGGTGACCGTTGTGCCAACCGGCGCGGAATCGGGAGAAGCCGAGGCGGTACCGTTGCCGTCATTCAAAACGGTCACGGTGTAGGAGGCCGGCGTGGGAGCCGTGGTGGTTGCCGGTGACCATTTTGTTCCGCTGCTGCCTGTGGACATAACCGTGCCCTGGGTATAATATGTGCCAAACGCAAACGGTTTTTGGTTGTCGGTGCGGAAATGATTGCTGCCGCTGGTCACGCCATTGGAGAATTTGATGCCGTCCCTTGTTTCCGAAAGTTTTCCGCTGATGTCGGTATAGCTGTAAAGGTTGTCATAGCCATCCACTTTTGCCATCTTCGTACCGGGATATTTGCCCAGAAGTGTGGTGCCATTGGGATCTGAGCTGTTAAAGGCATAAAGGTAGACGCTGCCCCAGCCCTGGTTGTCCACAAAGTAGATCACGTTATACTCCGGATCGGGATCTGTCGAGTCTTCCTCAAAAGCTGCTGTCACAGTCACATTTGAGGCCGGCATGGTGAAGGTGCGTGTGCTGCCGCTGCCGCTCAGGGCAACTGTGTTCCCCAGGCTGTCGGTCACGGTCAGAGAAGACAGCTTGTAGCCGCTGCTTGGGGAAACCGTCAGTGTGATCGTCGTATTTGCCGCGGCGGAGTAGGAGGAGGCTGTGACGGAACCGTTCGTGGTGGGCGAGATCGATACGGTGTAGGTAGTGGGAGCGTCCACATCAACTACGCTACCGTCGGGACCATAAACCTTGCCAAATTGGATATCCGCGGTAATATCTTCTGTCCTGTTACCGGATCCGTCATGGAACTTAATGTCGTCGCTGATAAACAGTGTCTTCTCCGCAAGATCGTTGCTGGTTGAATAGGAATATATGCCATCCGCGCCTGCGGTCATCTTTGTGCCGGGCCAGGGACCGAGAGGCTCCACCTTGTTGTTTGAGATGTACGACCACGCGTAGAGGTAGACCTCGCTCCAGTTGGCTGTGTTCCGGAAGAAAACCGTTTTGCTCTCCGGCGTCTTTGTGCCGCCGGGTGTCCGGGATCCTGTATAGTTCGCCAGACTCTTTTCGATGTAATCGTGAATCTCCGTGTTGTCAATTACATCGGGCAGGCTCATGGAAGACGCGTATTTGCCGTAATAGAAGTAAACGGGCACATTGGTGGAGGTATGGTCGCCGGAGGTAAATACCCAACTGCCGCCGCTGCGCTGCAGACCGCCGGTCTCGTGGTCCGCCGTTACGATCAGCAGGGTGTCTCCATGGGCGTCGACATAATCCATTGCCGTTTTGATCGCGTTGTCAAATTCCTGCGCCTCCAGGATTGCGGAATTCAACTTGCCCTGGTGAGAGTAGGAGTCGATATCTGAGCCCTCCACCATCAGGAAGAACCCGTTCTCATTCTCCAACAGGGCAAGGGCCTTTTGGGTCATTGCGGACAGTTTGGGATAGCTGTTGGAATTGCCGTTTCCATCGACCGTTTGAATCGCGCCTGCGCCAAACGCCGCCAGGACCTTCCCGGATGTGGGCAGACTGTTCAAATCGTTTGTGTCGTGAATATAGGTATATCCCGCTTCCTGAATATCCGTCTGGTAGGAATTAAAAATGCTGGAGCCGCCGCCCATCATCACATCGGTTCCGGACAAAATCTGATCCCGAGCAATGGCGTTATAGTGGTAACGGTCATTATCATGGGCAGTAAATCCGGCGGGAGTCGCATGATAAATATACTCTGTGGCCACAACGCCGGTCTTCATCCCCAGATTCTGGGCATACTCCACCAGATTGGTCACAGCAGTGCCGCTGGAATTCAAGCCAACATAGCTGTTTGTGGTCTTGACACCGGTGGCCAACGCCGTAGCCGCAGCGGCGCTGTCGGTGACATCGACAGTGGAGCGAGTTGTACAATATGTTTTATTGGGGATGCTCATAAGGTTGGTCATCCCCGCCGCCTGAACATGGTTCTCTCCCATGCCGTCACCAATCATCAAAATGACATTTTTAACGCCGGTGGCATGATTGATGGTATCTTCGTCAAAAGCTGCCAACGAAGTAACAGGCAGCGCGGACAGCATCATGGCCAGCGTCAGAAAAAAGGCAATTACTCGGGTCAAAGTGTGCTTTCTCATGTTGTTTCCTCCTGATTACAGATTTTTTTAAGTAAAAAATTCTTAAGTGATTTCTTGACTCTGAGATTCCTCCTTGTTTGGAACATCAACCTCACCATCGTGAAACGAGGATTGAATGCCACGGCTTCACAGGACGGGAAGCGGCATGGCGGAAACGGATCCGTGTTTTCGCAGAAGGATACTCTACCCCAACATACTCCGTGATATAATTTAAGCAATATAATACCATGATTTTCAAAAAATTTCAATGCTTCTCATATTTTTTTTGAAAAAATATTTCTAATAATTCAAAGTTTCCCCCAAAAAACCCACCCTGCCGCTGGGCAGGGTGGGAACCATGAATTGTTATTCTGCTTCGGAGAACATCTCTTTCCCCACGCCGCAGAGGGGGCATTCAAAGTCTTCGGGAAGATTCTCAAATTTGGTGCCAGGCGCGATGCCGTTTTCGGGATCACCGACGGATTCGTCGTATTCCCATCCGCAGGCGTCACAAACATACTTCATGCCGAAATACTCCTTTCAAATTTATTGAATCGGTTCAAAATCCGCGGCGCCGTGCTTGCACAGCGGGCAAATGAAATCCTCGGGAAGCGGATCGCCCTCATAGATGTATCCGCAAACCTTGCACACCCAGCCCTTCTTGCCTTCGGTCTTGGGCTTGGGCTTCACGTTGTTCTGATAATAGGTGTAGGTCATGGTCTCCTTATCCGAGATCACCCGGGCTTCCGTCACGGAGCAGATAAACATACCGTGGGTACCCAGGTCGAGATACTGCTCCACCTTGAGGGACATAAACGCGTTGATGTATTTCGGCAGGAAAGCCAGTCCGTTATCAGACCGCAGCGGTGTCTCGTTGGCGAATTTATCCGCCGTTCTTCCGCTCTGGAAACCAAAGTTCTGGAAAACGCTGAAGGGCGCGTCTACGGACAGACAGTTGACATTCATAATCCCGGTCTGCCGGATGACATGGTGGGAGTAATTCTGCTTGTTGATGCAGACGGCGACACGGTTGGGCGTGCTGGTCAACTGGGAAACCGTATTGACAATCAGACCGTTGTCCTTTTTCCCGTCGTTGGAGGTGACCACATACAGTCCGTAACCGATCTTGAAAAGAGCGGTAAGATCATTTTTGTTGGCGGTTTCGCCGTTCTGCGCCATATATTCTTTGGTAAGCTCATTCGCCAGGGCTTCAATCTGGGACTTGCTTTCGTCATTCAGCGCCGACAGGATCCTCACCGTGGTATCGGTGAAGGTCAGGTTTTGGCAGCCGTCCAGCATGGAGCGCATGGTTTTCGCTGCAAGGGGAGCCCAGGAGCCGTTCTCCATCAGACCGATGGTTTTGTTCTTGATTCCGCGCTCGGTCAGATGATGGATAAACTCCTTCATGAAGGGGAAAATGTCGGCGTTATAGGTGGTGGTTGCCAGCACGAGCTTGCCGTACCGGAACGCGTCCTCCACGGCCTCCGCCATATCCATCCGGGCCAGGTCATTGACGACCACCTTGGGGCAGCCCTTTGCGGTGAGCTTTTCCGCCAGCAGCTCCACCGCCTTTTTGGTGTTGCCGTACACCGAGGTGTAGGCGATCATAATGCCTTCACTTTCCACACCGTAGGAAGACCAGGTGTTGTACAGTCCCAGATAATAGCCCAGATTCTCCGTCAGGACGGGGCCATGCAGCGGGCAGATGGTCTGAATGTCCAGGGTGGCAGCCTTCTTGAGCAGGGCCTGCACCTGAGCGCCGTACTTGCCGACAATGCCGAAATAATACCGTCTTGCCTCGCAGGCCCATTCTTCCTCCACATCCAGGGCGCCGAATTTACCGAAGCCGTCGGCGGAGAAGAGAACCTTGTCCGTGCTGTCATAGGTCACGATGACTTCGGGCCAATGCACCATAGGCGCGGTCACAAAGGTCAGCGTGTGGGCACCCAGGGGAAGGGTGTCGCCCTCGCCGACAATGATTCTCCGGTCGGCGTAATCCTTGCCGAAGAAGTTCTGCATCATGGTGAACGCCTTGGCGGAAGAAACGATGGTAGCATCCGGGTAGGTGCTCATGAACTGGGTGATATTCGCCGAGTGATCCGGCTCCATGTGCTGCACGATCAGATAATCCGGCTTCCTGCCGCCAAGCACACCCGCAAGGTTGTCCAGCCATTCATGGGTGAAGTTTCTGTCCACCGTGTCCATGACGGCGATCTTTTTGTCAAGGATCACATAGGAATTGTATGCCATTCCGTTGGGAACCACATACTGACCCTCAAAGAGGTCAACCTGATGATCGTTGACACCGACATAACGAATGTCATTTGTAATTTTCATCTTTTCACTCCTTCGGAATAATGGATTGTTGATGGGCTGCAGATTCATGGGGTTTTTATAGAAATGGTGGAGCCGAGGGGAATCGAACCCCTGTCCGAAAGCAACTTGGAAGGAACTTCTCCGGGTGCAGTTTGTTATTTACATTCCCTCATCCCGGCGGGAACAAACACCCTACGGGAATCAGTAGCTTCATGATGCATGGTATGGGCAAAGCTTACCATACGCACGGTCTCCACTCAAATCACACCCGAGCCCGGCTCGTGGACCTTCCGGGGCGGATGGGCAGCCCTCAGGCAGCCATTGCAACAGAATTGTTGTCAGTTAAATTTAAAAAAGTACCCGTTTTAACGTGGCCAGGCGCCACGACCCGCTATTCCAGCCTCACTACCCCCGTCGAAACCAGTACGGCCCCATATAGAAGAAAGAAGCTGTCCCACAATGCCCGGAACCCGGGCATTGCGTCAGACTGTCAATAGAGCCCCAAACCGTCAAAATCGGTTGTGTGACAGGATTGACTGCAGCGATCCATAAGGAATCACAGAAACAGGAAATCATTTTCCATATCGAAGAAATCAACATGCCCTTGCAGGGGATTTTGACTTCCATCGCAAACGCAAGCCTGCCGTACCTCAGTACGCCGACGGCTTGCGTTTGCTCGGCTTTGAGGCTTTCTTGACCGTCTGTATTTGATTGTTAGAATCTGCCGTAGGGATCGGGATATTTGGTGGGCAGGGGATAGTCCACGCCATGGGTGTCCACGGTGATGGAAGCGATCTTCTGCTCGGTTTTGGGACGGTCGCTGCGGTCAGTCTCCACGGACGCGATCTGATCCACGACCTCCAAACCGGAGGTCAGCTTGCCGAAGGCGGCATACTGCCCGTCCAGATGGGGCGCGTCAGCGTGCATCAGGAAGAACTGGCTGCCCGCGGAGTTGGGAGCGGAGGAACGGGCCATGGAAAGCACACCGCGGGTGTGCTTCAGGTTGTTGTTCACCCGGTTCAGCTTGAACTCGCCCTTGATGCAGTACCCCGGGCCGCCCATGCCGGTGCCCTGGGGGCAGCCGCCCTGGATCATAAAGCCGGGAATCACCCGGTGGAAGATCAGGCCGTTGTAGAAGCCGGAATTTGCCAGAGCAATGAAATTGCACACGCTCTGGGGCGCCTTTTCGGGGTACAGTTCCCCTTCCATAACGCCGCCGTTTTCCATGACAATCTGAAAAGTGGGATTCATATTCAATATCTCTCCTTCATCGCACGGTCAATCTGGCGCTTTGCGTCCCGCTCGGCGGCAGAAGCCCGCTTATCATACAGTTTTTTACCTTTGCACAGACCGATCTTCACCTTGACCCGGCTGCCCTTCAGATAGACGGACAGGGGAATGATGGAATACCCATCCTGCTTGACCTTCCCGTAGAGCCGCATGATCTCCCGCTTGTGCATGAGAAGCCTGCGAACCCGCTTGGAGTCCCGGTTGAAGATGTTGCCTTTTTCGTAAGGGGAGATGTGCATCTGGTTGACCAGCAGCTCGCCGTCCTTGATGCCGCACCAGGCATCCTTCAGGTTCAGCGTGCCCTGACGGATGGACTTGACCTCAGTGCCGCAAAGCTCGATGCCTGCCTCAAATTCTTCTTCCACAAAGTATTCGTGATAGGCTTCCCGGTTGCGTGCCATGACCTTTACATTGTCCTTTTCCACATCCCCACCTCCTCATGTTCCGTCTGCTTTGATTATACCACATTTGTCAAGTGGAAAACCCGCTTATTCGCTGCCGTTGAGCAAATGCGGCAGATAGCGGATGCAGTATTCCGCCATTTCCTCCGGCGTTTCCTTCATGCCGCTGTTCAGCCACTGGGAAACGGCGTTTTCAAACCCGCCGCTCCACATGATCCGCTGGTAGGTCTTTTCCGGCGGGAAGCTGTCGTGGACGGCAAAGCCATTGACTGCCTTCATCCACTGGTACTGAAAATGCTCCTGAAACATCAGCGTCAGGGTGGACTTGTGGGATGCCACGATCTGAAAAATCTTCACATACCACTCCCGGGAGGTGCTCATGCGGAAGGGACTGCCGATGGTCTCCGTGACCTCCCGGTTCAGATCCGAGGCGATCTCAAAGAACACATCGTTGGTCACGCGGTAGTTCCGGTAGAATGCCATCCTGGAAACACCGGCTTTCCGGCACAGCTCCGTCACGGAGACCTCCCGGAAGGGCCTGTCTTTGGACAGCTCCAGCATGGCGGATTTGATAGAGTCCTTTGTCAGCTCGTTGTTCTCCCGGCTGTGCCGGCGCAATGCTTCAAACTGGTCTGTTACTGCCATGGTATCCCTCCGATGCTGACATTTTTCCGGATTTTGTAACAGCCGCAGGGCAAATTATTGCATCCGGGGCAAGAATCGACTATGATAGTGACTGTTACAAATGTCATATCCATTATAACATACTTTTTCGGTCTTGCAAGGAGGAAAAAAGATGGCATTCAAGGTAGTAGCGGATTCTTCCTCGAATCTGCTTTCGCTTAAGGATACGGATTTCGCGTCGGTTCCCCTGACGATTGTGGCTGGGAATGAGGAATTTGTGGACAATCGGGATCTGGATGTGCCGGATATGCTGCGGAAGCTGGCAGCGTACAGCGGAAAGACAAGCACGGCCTGCCCTGGATTGGGAGAATGGCTGGATGCCTTTGAGGGCAGCGACCAGGTGATCGCCATCGCGCTGACCAGCAGGCTGTCCGGGGGCTATGCCTCTGCGGTTGCGGCGGCTGATATTTATATGAGTGACAACGAAGGCACGCAGGTTTGCGTGCTGGATACCCTGACCACCGGCCCGGAGCTGGAGCTGCTGGCGGAAAAAGCAGCGGAGCTGCAAAAAGAAGAATTGCCCTTCGCCAGTATCTGCCAGCAGATGAAGGCGTATATGAAGTGCACCCATCTGGCTTTTTCTCTGGAGTCCCTTTCCAATTTTGTGAAAAACGGGCGGGTAAGCCCGACACTTGCCAAGGTGGTGGAATTTCTGGATATTCACATCGTGGGACGGGCAAGCGAGGTTGGAGATCTGGAACCGATGAACAAATGCAAGGGAACAAGCCGTTCCATGCAGCAAATCTTCACCAACATGGAATCCATGGGATACAGGGGAGGAAAAGTGCGGATCCGGCATACCCTGAACCCGGAGGCGTCCAATCTGCTGAAGGATTTGATTGTCAAAGTGTATCCCAACGCGGATGTGACCGTGGCACCGAACCGGGGCCTTTGCGCCTATTACGCGGAAAAAGGCGGCGTCCTGGTGGGATTTGAGGGATAACCTGTTCCCTAAGAAGTTCATAAGCAAAAGCAGAACCGGCTGAAAGAGGTTTGATTTCTCTTTCAGCCGGTTTTTTGACGGAATGGATGCGCGGCCGCGGGTTAGTTGGTCTGGGAAGGCTCCTTTTTTGCTTTGAAGCGGATCAAAAGGGAAGCGATCAGTTGGCAGAGAATGTTGAGGATGTAAGCGCAGGCCAGGGAAAGCACAAAGACCAGGGGCACAAACAGGAAGAAATAGGGGAGTCTGGATGTAAATTCCGGTACTTTTTCCACGAGCTGACCGGAGAAGACCGTTTCAAAAATGTAGCAGATCAGGATGGCACCCAGCCAGCATTCCGCAACCGCGCGGAACCCTTTCCGCAGGAGAGCGGGCAGTTTGCCGCAGTTTATGTTCTGGAAGAACAGGAAGACCGATGCGGCAGGAACCAGAAGGAATACGGAACCCAGGGATGCCCATTCTCCCTCAATAAAGGGCCAGCCGTAGCTCTTGCGGACGCACAGCGCGCTGAAAAGCAGCACAGAAACCCCGTACAGCAGCCCACAGACCCACTTTTTCGCCTTCAGGGGATGCTCGGAGAGATAGCAGCCCACGAAATAGTAGGTGATGGGATAGATGCCAGTCCACCACTCGGGGATCAGCGGCTTTCTCACCCCGGCGAAGCCCTGAAGTTTTGCGGGCAGGAAGGACAGGGAGAAGGAATTCAGCGTCCCGGGCAGGGCAGTCAGGAACACCAGCGTGCCAACCAGGATCAGCTTTTTCCTGTCCGTATCCAGATTGTTGTAGATCAGGTTCAGGAAGGGAATCAGCAGGAACAGTCCGGCGAACATCTCCACATACCAGCAATAGGGCGTGGTGGAGAAGCCGGGAATGCTCCAGAAGATGGCGGACAGGGAAAGTCCTTCGGGATAGTAGTACCGGCGGAAGAAACCGCACGCAAGGCTGGCAAGCACATAAACGCACAGGATCTTCAGCCCGGACAAATAGTAGGCTTTGCTCAGTTCCTGCTTGCGCATTTGCGCGCCTGCCAGCATCAAAAGCAGGGGAATGCCGATGGGGAACAGGTTGCGCAGCAGGGTGGTGAAATAGATGGACGGTTTGTTCATGTATTCCTCATAAAAGCCAGTGCCTTCAAAAAAGTGCATGGCGAGGATGCAAAGCAGAGCGACGCAGCAGATCACATCGTAGGATGTATTCCGCTTGGAAAGGGCGCGTTTGGATAGCGTATTCATAAAAAACCTCCGTTTATTTTTTTCAGACTTGGGTGGGCGTTTTCCAGATATCCGTGGGCTTCCGGCCGGACTTTTTGCCATAGACGTACAATCCCACAGAGGCAAGAATCAGCACAGCGCAGGCAACCAGGGTGCCCTCAATGCCGAAGCGGATATTGTATGCGAAGCTGTCCCGGGCAGATTCCGCATCCAGCACAAAGATGGAGTAGACGGAGGGATTGCCGCTGTTGGGAAGACCGAAGATGATGTTCTGGGTGAAATTCCAGGCGGCGTGCAGCGCCATGGCGCACCAAAGGCTGTCCAGATAATAGATGATCAGCGAGAACAGAAGACCGACAACCGCGATATTCAGCAGGGAGAGGAAAGTGATGCCGTTGTTAAACAAATGCAGCACGGCAAACAGCAGCGCGTTGACGGCAATGGCGAGGGCAGGCTTCTGATAGCTTCTCATCAGCCGTTGATACAGGTAGCCTCTGCAGATCAGCTCCTCGGAGGAGGACTGAATGAAAACGGCAACAAAGATTCCCAGCAGGGGAAGGGGCTGGAAGCACCCGAAGTCCAGACGGATATCCCCATTGAGCCAGGCGATGAGGATGCATATCCCATTGAGCCCGAAGCCAGCCAGCAGACCCAGAAGCAGCATCTTCAGATTGTTGCCCCTGGTACCCCGGGCAACGGTTTTCCAGATCGGACGGTTCTTTTTGGGAATGCAGATAAACAGGACACCTACGATCCAAACGCCGATGGTGGGAAGATAGGCCAGTATCGTCTGCGTGGCAGGAGAAAAATAATCCATGTAACTGGCTCCCGCTGCAACCTGGACAACCGCCTCGGGATTCGTCAGCATCAAGAGGACTGCCGCGGGGATCCCTGTCAGCGTGCCGCCCAGGAACTGACCCAGCAGCAGGATCAGCAGGGTCATCAGGATGATCATAAAGCAGGAATCCCGGAATTTCCTGCGGGGTTTCTCTTGAAGAACCGGGTTCAATTCCGCTGTTTCCATATGTAAAAACTCCTTCCGCTGCGCTTACGGATCTACTGCGGATTATATCACCGTTTTGGGGAAAAGTCCATCCTTTTTGTCGTTTCACGGCAAAAAAAGAACCGCCCGGTCAGGCGGTTCCCTGGGTGGGATTGTGACGCTGCTTCGTCAGCAGGAAGATGCCGACCAGGCAGGACAGCAAGGTGAGAACGTCAAACACAAGGGCGGAATAGTTTTGAATGGTCAGATCATAGATCGCCCAGCAGACCTGACCGAAAACGATCAGCAGCTTCAGATGCAGGTCGCTGGTGGTGTCCAGAAACAGGGTGTACACCGCCGTTGCCGCAAAGGGGAGCCAGCCGATGAGGCCGGCGTTGTTGGTGAGGAAGGAAAGCACAGCCTGCACGGAAATAAACAGGATTTTCCAGAACACCGTAAAGGGGAAACGGAGGCAAAGCAGATTCCGTGCAACGCCGATCAGGTTGGCAATCACGCCGGTGTAGCCGCCCAGCAGCAGATTGCCGGTACCCATGATACCGAACTGGAAACACTGTACCAGCAGGATATGCTTTTTCTTTTTGATCAGACCGACGCTGATCATGATCAGAGATCCGAAAAAGGTGATAATGTTCGCGAGAATAACGGTTTTCATAAGACTCCTTCCGATCAAGAGCGGATAAGCATCGACAGCTTGTGTGAAATGGCGTAACGCCGAGATTTTAACACCGAATGGAGCAAATGTCAATGCTTTGCGTTTGCACTAAAAACAGCGAAAACTTTGATATTTTTTTGAAAATGTATTGGTTTGCGGCATCCGGACTTGCCCGTGGATCAGAAAAAATTGGATAGCGGCTGTTCCGCAGCTCGTGGCACAGCCGCGGACACAAATCTTCCACGATAAATTCCTGTCCGCGGACAAAATAGCCGCATCTGCGTCTGCTGTCCGTGATCGTGAATCCACAGGACGGGCAATATGACACTCCGGGAGCGTGAAGATCGGGGATGCACAAAAATTCCCCTTGACTTAGAGTTGACTCCAGGATGTATACTGTATTTCAAGAGGAAATCCGATGCCATATTTGATTTCTGAAGCCGCACAGAAGATGGGGGTATCTGCGCATACCCTGCGATGCTGTGATCAGGAAAGGTCTCAGTGATTTGAGGAGGATACGATGAAAGCAACTGTTTATTTTTCCCGCACCATCACGCCGGAAAAGGTTCTGGAGCTTTATAAGCTTGTAGGGACGGAGCTTCCCGGCAAGGTGGCAGTGAAGGTGCATTCCGGAGAAAAAGGGAACCAGAACTTCCTGCGTCCTGATTTCTGGAAGAACATCATTGATTATGTGGGCGGAACGGTGGTAGAGTGCAACACCGCTTATGAAGGTGCCCGCGATACGACCCGGAAGCACCGCAGACTAATTGCCGAGCACGGCTGGAACCGTTATTTCCCTGTGGATCTTCTGGACGCGGAGGGCCCGGATCTGGAGCTGGCGATTCCCAACGGCAAGGTGATTCGAAAGAACTATGTGGGCAAGGACATCGCCAATTACGACTCCATGCTGGTGCTTTCCCACTTTAAGGGACACCCCATGGGCGGCTACGGTGGTGCGCTGAAGCAGTTGTCTATTGGTGTTGGTTCTTCCTATGGCAAGGCCTATATCCATGGTGCCGGCGACCCGAAGCAGATATGGACTTCCGACCATGATTCCTTCCTGGAATCCATGGCTGACGCGGCAGGCTCTGTCATTGACTATTTTAACGGCAATCTGGTGTACATCAATGTCATGAAGAACATGAGTGTGGACTGTGACTGCTGCGCCGTTGCGGAAGACCCCTGCATTGCCGATATTGGCATACTCGCCTCCTCGGATCCCATCGCCATCGATCAGGCGTGCATTGATCTGGTATACGCCTGCTCCGACCCCGGCAAGACCCACCTGCTGGAGCGGATCGAAAGCAGAAACGGTATCCACACCATTGAGGCTGCCGACGCGCTGGGCTACGGAACCAGAGCGTACGATCTGGTTGAAGTCGAATAAACTGCACGAAAAAACCCCGAAATCGATCGATTTCGGGGTTTTCGAATCTTTTTTGAAGTAAACGCTCCAGTTTAGCGCTTGGAGAACTGGGGAGCGCGGCGGGCGGCCTTCAAGCCGTACTTCTTTCTTTCTTTCATTCTGGGGTCGCGGGTCAGGAAACCGGCAGCCTTCAGAGTGCCGCGGAACTCGGGGTTCACGGCCAGCAGGGCGCGGGAGATGCCGTGACGGATGGCGCCGGCCTGGCCGGAAACGCCGCCGCC
>JBJDYP010000060.1:0-36292 GCA_051867435.1 Faecousia sp. | reverse complement strand
TCAAAAGGTTAATAAAGGTGGTTTTTCCGCAGCCGGTGGGGCCTACAATGGCAATTCGCTGACCGGGCTTCACGGAAAGGCGGAACCCGTCGATCAGGGGTCTTTCGGGGTCGTAGGAGAACTTCAAATCCCGGATCTCCACCCTGCCGGTGACCGGATCGGGGCACTTGGGATGCTGGGGTTCCGGGGTGCGGGCAGGCTCCTCGATCAGCTCGAAAATCCGTCCGGCGCAGGCAAGGGCATTCTGCAGCTCGGTGATCACGCCGGAAATCTCGTTGAAGGGTTTGGTATACTGGTTGGCGTAGGACAGGAAGCTGGTCAGGTTGCCGATGCTGATGGCGCCGGAAATGGCAGCCAGCGCGCCGGAAAGCCCCACACCCGCGTACACCAGGGAATTGACAAACCGGGTGGAGGGATTGGTCAGCGAGGAGAAGAAAATCGCCCGCAGGGAACATTTCTCCAGCCGGTCGTTCACCTCGTCAAACTGCTCCATAGAAGCGTTTTCGTGACCGAACGCCTGCACCAGCTTCAATTCCCCGATGGTCTCATCGACCAGCGCGGTCTGCTCACCCCGGGTGACGGTTTGCAGCCGGAACATGGAATAGGTGCGCTTGGCGATGAAATTGGCGACCAGCAGCGACACCGGGGTGACACAGAACACCACCAGCGTGATCATCCAGTTCAGCCGCAGCATGAATCCCAGTGTACCCAGAATCGTCAGCACCCCGGTGAAAAGCTGGGTAAAGCCCAGAAGCAGGCCGTCCGCAAAGGTGTCCACATCGGAGATCACCCGGCTTACGGTTTCGCCGTGAGGGTGTCCGTCCAGATACTTCAGCGGCAGCACCTGAATGTGGCGGAACGCCTCATTCCGCACATCCCGCACCACCCGGAAGGTAACCCGGTTGTTCAGCTCCGTCATGATCCATTGGGAAAGGGCTGCCACACCGGCGCAGACCGCAATACCGATCAACTGAAACCCCATGGCTGCAAAGTCCACCTTTCCCGCTTCCACAATGCAGTCGATGGCGTTGCCCACAAGGATCGGGATATACAGGGTCATGGCCACATAGACCGTTGCCAGCACCACGGAAAGCACCAGCAAAGGCCAGTATTTTTTCGTGTAAAGCAGCACTTTTTTCAGGGTTTTCCCCTGGGAAGCAGGTTTATTCGCCATGGCTCACCGCCTCCTTCTGAAACTGGGAATAGTAGATCTCCTGGTAGACGGGGCAGCGCTCCAGCAGCGCTTCATGGGTGCCCTGCCCAACCACCTCACCGTCATCCAGCACGATGATCTGATCCGCAAACCGGACGGACGCGGCACGCTGGGAGACAATAAAGGTGGTCGGAGGATTTTCCATACCACGGATGGCCTTCCGCAGCGCCGCATCGGTGGCGTAATCCAGCGCGGAGGCGCTGTCGTCCAGAATCAGGATCTCCGGGCATTTCACAAGGGCACGGGCAATGGTGAGCCGCTGCCGCTGTCCGCCGGAGAAATTGGTACCGCCCTGCTCTACAGGTGCGTCCAGCCCCAAATCGTTCTTCCCGATGATTTCCGTGGCCTGGGCGATCTCCAGCGCCCGGTTCATCGCTGCCTCATCCGCATCCTTTTTGCCCCAGCAAAGGTTCTGCCGGATGGTTCCCTTAAACAAAACCGCCTTTTGGGGCACGATGCCGATGCGGCTTCGCAGAGAATCCCGGCGGAATTGGGTCACATCCACCCCATCCACCAGCACGGTGCCCTCTGCGGCATCGTAAAATCTGGGGATCAGGTTCACCAGGGTGGTCTTGCCGGAGCCTGTGCCGCCGATGATGCCAATGGTCTGCCCGGGCAGCGCCGTGAAGGACAGATCCGTCAGCGAGGGCTCGCCGGATTCGTGGTACCGTGCCGTCACATGGCGGAATTCCACCTGCCCGCGGGGCGCGTCTTTGCCGGGAACCAGGGTGCCGTCCACCTGGTCGGGGGCAATGTCCAGGACGGACTGCAGGCGGTTGCCGCAGGCGGCTGCCTTGGTCATGGAAAGGATCAGGTTTGCCATCTTGATCAGCTCCACCAGGATCTGGCTCATATAATTGTACAGGGCAATGACCTGACCCTGGGTCAGTATGCCGCTGTTGACACGAACCGCGCCTACCCGGATCAGAAGGATCACTGCCGCGTTGATCATCACATAGGTAATGGGGTTCATCAGCGCGGAGACCCGTCCGGCGGAAAGCTGGCGGTCGGTGAGCTTCTGGGTATCCTTTTCAAAGGACGCGATCTCCGTGTCCTCTTTTGTAAAGGCCCGGAGGACACGAACACCGGTCAAATTCTGGCGGGTGGCAGAGGTCACGGCATCCAGGCTGCCCTGAACCCCTTTGTACATGGGCATTGTAATGAGCATCAGACCGAATACCACCAGGCACAGCAGCGGGATCACCCCCGCGAAAATCAATGCCGCGTGGGTATCGATGGTAAACGCCATGATCATGGCACCAAACACCACAAAGGGCGACCGCAGCAGCAGCCGCAGGGTCAGATTCACGCCGTTCTGAACCTGGTTGATGTCGGAGGTCATCCGGGTGATCATGGTGGAAACACCCACGGAATCGATCTGCCGGTAGGAAAGCCCGGTGATGTGGCGCAGAACCGCATGGCGCAGTCTTGCGGCAAAGCCCACGGCAGCCTTTGCGGCGAAATACTGGGCGGTGACGGCGCAGACAAGTCCCACCAGACCAAGCAGCGCCATGACCAGGCACATTTTCACCGCGTAGCCGCTGTCTCCCCGGGTGATGCCTTTGTCCACAATGCTGGCAACCACCAGCGGAACCAGAAGCTCAAAGCTGGCTTCCAGCAGCTTGAAAAGAGGGCCAAGAACGCACTCTTTTCCGAAACCCTTCATATATTTCAGAAGCTTCGTCATAACATACTCCTTTATCTTTCCGTTATGGGACAGTATAACACAGTTTTTCCCGGTTATCAATCCTGATCGTCAAAAGAAGCCGCCGGGACGGCAGCTTCTTCCATTCCATGAAAAAAGAGCAGCACAAAGCTGCTCTTTTTGGAGCTACTGGCCGGACTTGAACCGGCGGCCTGCTGATTACGAATCAGCTGCTCTACCGACTGAGCCACAGTAGCATTGCCCGAATATTATATCCGTCCGACAGGAAAAAGTCAATACTTTTTTGGAAATTTCAGACGGAAGCGCCGACCTGGCGGATTTTTTCCCGCAGAGAGAGCAGATCGTCGAAGGTCTCCGGGCGCTTCTGCACATCCCGCAGCAGCGCGGATGGATGGTAAATGGCAGTCATGTGGATCCCCTTGCTTTCCACCCAGGTGCCATGCTCCGAAGTGATCCGGTAGTCGCCCCGGATGATCCGTTTTGCGGCTATCCTGCCCAGGCAGACGATGATCTTCGGACGGATCAGCGCCACCTGGTTGCGCAGGTAGCCGATGCAGGCATCCTGCTCGGTCTCCAGGGGATCCCGGTTATGAGGCGGACGGCATTTGACGATGTTGGCGATATAACAGTTGTGCCTGCCCAGGTCGATGATGGACAGCATATCATCCAGCAGCTTCCCGGCGGCTCCCACAAAGGGCTCTCCCTGCAGATCCTCCTGTTCTCCGGGGCCTTCACCGATGAACATCACATCCGCGTCCCGGGGCCCTACCCCAAAAACCACGTTATGCCGGGTCTCGCACAGCCCGCACTTGGTGCAGCTTCGGCAGATTCGCTCCAGGTTTTCCCAGTCCTGCATATTATCGGCTCCTTCTGCGGCTTTTTCTTCTTCTGCGGCGCTTTGCCCGGAGAATGGCGTTGCGGATGCCAGAAATGATCGCCAGCACCAGAACCAGCGCCACCAGACCCAGGAAGGTTCCCAGGAAGATCCGCATGAACTCGGACATTCCCTCGGTTTGCCCTTCCACACTATTCCCTTCTCCGTTTTGACCCGCGCTGGGACTCAGGGCAACGGCATTGACTGCAGCCACCGATGCCTGGGCGACACAGGTGGATTGATACCAGGCACGAACCGTCCCCACCGTCTGCCCCGCCTGAATGGGAGCGGACAGGTTGTCGTTGGGAACATAGTCCACCGTCATGTTCTGCATTTTGTTGTCCTGGTCATAGTCCGCCGGAAGCACGGAGCAAGTCGTCGTCAGAGGGCTGACTGCCACATCGTTCCGGGCACCGGGAACGGAAAACTGCCCCACCATGTTGGGCGAGAGAACCTCGGCGGTCTTATAGTTGTCAAAAATGTAATCCAACAGTGCGGAGGTTTCCTCGAAGCTGCCGTAACGCAGGATGGTGATGCCGTCCTCGTCCACATTCTGCTGGGCACCCAGCATGATGGTGAGCACATTCATATCATCGTGAACCGCGGTTGCCATCAGGCAGCGTCCGGCGGGCGTGGTAAAACCGGTCTTGCCGCCGGTGACACGCTTGTCCATGTGCCCTTTCATGATCTGTTCACCCAGCATATAGTTGGTGGAGTACAGGGTACGCTTGTCGGACATATTGGTGGCGGGAACCTCGTAGACAGCCACGGAATAGATCTGCCGGAAAGCTTCAAATTCCAGCGCCGCCAGGGTGATCTTTGCCAGATCCCGGGCTGTGGTATAGTGGTTGTCATCGTGCAGGCCGTGGGAATTGGCGAAATGGGTGTTTTCGCAGCCCAATTGCAGGGCACGCTGGTTCATCAGATCCACGAACGCGCCTTCCGAGCCGGCGATATACTCTGCCACCACGGAACCGGCGTCGCCTGCGGATTCCACCATCAGGCAGTACAGCAGGTTTTGCAGGCTCATCTGCTCTCCGGCCTGCAGGTGGGCGCTGCTGGAGTCGTTGGGAATGTCCGCGATGGCGGTGGAGGAAACGGTGACCATATCATCGGGATTTCCCATTTCCAACGCCAGCAGGCAGGTCATGATCTTGGTCAGACTGGCAGGATAACACACCAGATCGGGATTCATGGCATAGATCAGCGTTCCTGTGGTCATTTCATAGGCAATGGTTGCCTTGGCACCGACCTCGTAGTCCATGACATCCGCCAAGGGCTTCTGGGCATCGATGGTTCGGCAGCCGGAGGATACGGAAGCATCCCCTGTGATCACCGTGGGGATCTCTCCCTCGGTCTGTGGGACGGTTACGTCATCCACCGCAAGAACCGGTGAACCGATCAACTGAAAAACCATCGCCGCGCAAAGCAGCAAAAGGAAAAGACGGCTTCTTTTCA
Source organism: Faecousia sp. (assembly GCA_051867435.1). Classification (GTDB taxonomy): domain Bacteria; phylum Bacillota; class Clostridia; order Oscillospirales; family Oscillospiraceae; genus Faecousia. The sequence continues at coordinate 31,081 of JBJDYP010000060.1, read as the reverse complement.
TACTGAACCCCCAAATAATCCGAACTTTTATCTTGTGTTGAAACAAGTTTGCGTGTATAATGAATGCAATGATATTATACGCTTTTTCCCAATATCCGTCAATTCCAAAACGGATTTCTTAAAAATTCTTTATGATCTTATCACACTTTATACGGTTCGTCAATGGAGGCAGCATCTTTGAAGAAGGCAGGCATTTACATACTGGCCGGCGTGACTCTGGCGGCGCTGTTCTTTACCCTGGGGCTTTTGATCGGCAGGAGCGGCCGCGCTGACACTATCTATGTCACTACCGAAAAGACCCTGTTGGTATCCCCTGTTCCGTCGGAGCCGTCAGAATCCCGGGACCCGACTGAAGCGCCCACCCAGCCCAAGCCCACGGAACCGCTGATGGTGAATATCAACACCGCGACCCTGGAGGAGCTGATGCTGCTCCCCGGCATCGGTCCGGTGATCGGACAGCGGATCATCGACTACCGCAATGCCAACGGACCGTTTACGGATGTTTCCCAGCTTCTGCGTGTGGACGGGATCGGAGACAAGAAGCTGCAGGACATCCTGGATTATGTGACAGTAGGAGGATAACATGAAAATACTGGTTGTTGACGACGAAGAGCTGCTGGTAAAGGGCATTCGGTTCAATCTGCAAAATGAGGGCTACCAGGTGGTGACCGGCAGCAACGGCGCGGAAGCCGTTCGCCTGGCGAAAGACCCGGAGATCAAGCTGATCGTTCTGGATGTGATGATGCCGGAAATGGACGGGCTCACCGCCTGCGCTTTGATCCGGGAATTCTCCGATGTGCCCATTATCATGCTGACCGCCAAGACAGACGATATGGACAAGCTCATGGGCTTTGAGCAGGGCGCGGACGATTATCTCACCAAGCCCTTCAACATTCTGGAGCTGAAAGCCCGGATCCGGGCGCTGCTGCGCCGTTCCGGCGCTTCTTCCAGCGCCGATATGCCGAAAAACGAGCTGGTGGTCGGCCCGATCCGGCTGGATCTGGACGGCAGAAATGCCTACCGTTCCGGCGAGCTTGCCGACCTGACCGCGAAGGAATTTGATGTGATCGAATTCCTCATGCGAAACGCCAACCGGGTCTACTCCCGGGAAGCGCTGCTGGATACCCTCTGGGCCTACGAATACCGCAGCGATATCCGCACGGTGGATGTGCACATCCGCAGGCTGCGGGAAAAGCTGGAGGAAAATCCCGCGGAACCCCGGTACATCCTGACGAAATGGGGTGTTGGCTATTACTTCCGAAAGTGATTTTGAAAAGACCAGGCACCACAGCTATTCCCAGCTCAAATACGGCATGGTGTATCTGATGATTATTATCGTGGTGCTTCTGGTGCTGAACCTCTACTCCTCGAGAAAAAGCCAGCAGATCTTCTACCAGAGCAAGGAAGCCGCCATGATGGACAAGGCGCGGCTGGCCGCGTCGGAAATCGCCGGGCTGGATGTGCTGAATCCCGTTTCCGTTGCCTCCGTCGCCTCCCAGATAGACACATCCCCCCAAAACCGGCTTGTGGTCACCGACCAGTATGGAAAAGTGCTGTACGATTCCTCCGCCGGCAGCGATATGCTGGGGAAATACTTTCTGATTTCCGAGACCGTGGTGGCTCTCCGCGGCAACAAGGTGACCTCCTGGCAATATCATGACGGCAGCATGGAATCCCGGGCAGCCATCCCCATTACGGCGTACCGTTCCATCATCGGCTGCGTGTATATGCTGGAAACGGACACCGAACAGGGTGGGCTGATCAAATCGCTGCAGTGGAACATTCTGTATATGACCGTGATTCTGGTCGTGGTGGTGTTCCTCTGCGTGCTGCTGTTCTCCTCGGCGTTTTCCCGGCGGCTGCGCCGGATCCTGACCTCCATCCGTGTAATCCGTGCCGGTGATTACTCCTATCGGGTGGCAATGGGCGGCAACGACGAGCTGACTGCCCTGGGAGAGGAATTCAACGACCTGGCTGACCGTCTCCAGGACTCGGAGCAGCGCCGCAGGCAGTTTGTCTCCGATGCATCCCACGAGCTGAAGACGCCGCTGGCCTCCATCAAGCTGCTGTCCGATTCCATCCTGCAGAACGAAATGGATCCCGAGACCACAAAGGAATTCGTCAGCGATATCGGCAATGAGGCCGACCGCCTGAACCGCATGAGCCAGAAGCTGCTCTCTCTCACCCGGCTGGACGCCCAGAAGGATTCGGATCTGGAGATCGTCTACATCGCTCCCACCATCGAAAAGGTCTGCCGTATGCTGTCCCTCATTGCCCAGGACGCGGAGGTATCCGTCCATGTGGAGATCCGGCAGGACGCGCCGATCCTGATCGCGGAGGACGACCTGTACCAGATCCTCTTCAACCTGATGGAAAACGGCATCAAATACAACCAGAAAGGCGGCAGCCTGACGGTGATTCTGGCACGGGATGGAGACAATGCCCTGATCTGTGTCCGGGATACGGGCATGGGAATCCCCGAAGAGTCGATTCCCCACATTTTTGACCGGTTCTACCGGGTTGACAAAGCCCGTTCCCGCAGAACCGGCGGCAGCGGACTGGGTCTTGCCATCGTTCACGATATGGTGACCCGGAACCGCGGCAGAGTAAAGGTCACCAGCACGGAGGGCCACGGCAGTGAGTTTACCGTGGAGTTCCCCGTATTTGATATTGAGGAGGTGTCCCAATGAAACGGGCCGTTCTGCTTTTGGTGGTGGCGCTTCTGATTTTCTGCGCGGGCTGCCGCGGCGGACGGGACACATTTCAATCCCCCGCGGACTTTTACTACCTGCTTGATGAGCCCACCTTCGGGACACAGGGACAGCTCTACCGTGTGGAGGTCAGAGAGACCGCGCCCTTTGGGAACGATTTATCCCAAATTCTCTCCGATTATCTGGAAGGCCCCACGGAGGACCATTCCCTCTCCCCGTTCCCTGCCGGAACCCGGCTGGTGGATTGTTCCCGGGAAGACGGCACGCTGACCGTGGTGCTGAGCGAAGCCTTTGCCCAATGCACCGGCGTGGATCTGATCCTGGCAGGAAACTGCATCGCAAAGACCTGTTTCTCCCTGACCGACGCGGACTCCGTTTCCATCCAGTGCAGCCTTCAACTCCGGGATCTTCCCTCCGGGATCCTGCTTTTCCGCGCGGATCTGGAGTGAACCGCCATTTATGGCGCGAAACAACCCACACGATTCCGATCCTTCCGTACCGGGTGTACGCCGAAGGATCGGATTTTTTATCCAATCAATGTCGCAAAAATAACATTTTGTAATTTTTCTGATCTTTATACTTGAAAATTATGTTACCCTTTGTTATAATGCGTTTTAGAAGGGGGTTACTGCCTTGAGATTCATTTCCTGGAACGTAAACGGACTTCGAGCCTGTATGCAAAAGGGTTTTCTGGATGTTTTTCACGCAATGAACGCGGATTTCTTCTGTTTGCAGGAGACAAAACTCCAGCCGGATCAGATTTCTCTGGATCTGCCGGGCTATCACCAGTTCTGGTGCTCCGCGGAGAAAAAGGGCTATTCCGGCACGGCAATCTTCGCCAAGCGGGAGCCGGTTTCCGTGAAATACGGTTTGGACCGGGAAGTGCTGGATCACGAGGGCAGAATCATCACCCTGGAGTATCCCGGTTTTTATCTCGTCACCTGCTATACCCCCAATGCCCAGCAGGAGCTGGCGCGGATCGACCACAGGCTGGCCTGGGATCAGGCGTTCCGGGAATATGTCTCGGCGCTGGATCAGAGGAAACCCGTCATTCTCTGCGGCGACCTGAATGTTGCCCATCAGCCCATTGATCTGAAGCACCCTGCCGCCAACCGCGGAAACGCGGGCTTCTCGGACGAGGAACGGGAGAGCTTCGGGAAGCTGCTGGATGCAGGCTTTACGGATACCTTCCGCTTCCGCAACCCGGATACCGCCGATGCCTATTCCTGGTGGAGCTACCGCTTCCACGCCCGGCAGAACAATGCCGGATGGCGAATTGACTATTTTCTGGTATCCGACCGGCTTCGTGACCGGATCGAGTCCACACCCATCTACAACGAAGTCTATGGATCCGACCACTGTCCGGTCGGACTGGAACTAACCCTGGAGGAATGATCATGAAGAAAAGACTGACAAAAATCGTATCTCTAATCTGTGCGCTGTCCCTGGTTCTGGTGATGATGCCCACAGCCATGGCATACAACAACATCGATTCCTGGGCAGAGCCCGAGATCAGCGACATGGAACGGCTGGAGCTGCTTCCCGTGTCCCTGGTTGACGCGGATATGAGGCGAAACATCCTCCGCAAAGAGATGTGCGCCACCGCCCTGCTTGCCTATGAGAAATATACCGGTACTGCGGTCCCCATCCCCGAGAATCATCCTTTCACGGACACCGTGGACGAGAATGTGGAAAAGGCATACGCGGTGGGGATCGTCCACGGCGATGGGAACGGACTGTTCCGTCCAGAGGATTCTCTGACCCGTGAGGAATTTTTCCAGATCATCAAGAATTTCCTGGTTGCCGTGGATTTCGAGATCACCGACGAAATGTATGTGGACCTGTCCCAATTCCCCGACATCGACACCCTTTCTTCCTGGGCACTGGATGCCACCAGCCTGACCGTTGGCCTGGGTATTGTCAAGGGCTCCGACGGTAATCTGGAGCCTGCCAAGCCCACCATTATGGAACAGGGTCTTGTGCTGTTCTACCGTGTATACATCAAGCTGACGGAAAACCAGGCTGTGGAGGAAACGCCTCCCGTGGAGAACACCAGAGAGGATTACCTGCTGTCCACCTATCCCGGCGTATCCTGGGGTATGAGTATTCTGGATCAGATGGATGCCCTGGGTATGATCCCCCAGGCTCTGAAGGGCGAAAATGTCACCACACCCATCTCCAGAATCATGGTTGCGAAGTTCGCGGTACAGGTCTACGGCGTGATCGACGGCGGACTGACTCCGCCCAAGGGCATTGATTACTTCACCGACACCAAGGATCCCGATGTGAACCTGGCCTGTGACCTGCATCTGATGGCAGGCGACGGCAACGGAAAGTTCCGTCCCAACGACCCCATCACCCGTGAGGAGTTCTTCAAGGTCACCGTGAATCTGCTCAACGCCATCCGCTACAATTACAGCGACGATCCTACGGTGAACCTGGAAAAGAAATTCACCGATGCCGCCAAGGTCAGCGAATGGGCAAAAGCCAGCACCCGGCTGCTGGTCAGCATGGAGATCGTAAAGGGCAGCGACGGTATGCTTCTTCCCAAGAACAACATTAACATGGAGCAGGTGGCTGCCATTTTCCAGCGCTGCTATAACTTCAACATCACCTGGAGCGTCTCCCCTGCCGAAGAAAACCGTACCCAGATCTCCAGAACTCTGGCGGAACGGCTTGTGGCAATCGCCCGTTCCTTCGAGGGCTATCCCTATGTCTACGGCGGATCCTCTCCCAGCGGATTTGACTGCTCCGGCTTCGTTCAGTACTGCTACAAGCAGATCGGCATCACCACCGGACGGGTATGCTCCCAGCAGATGAACAACAGTACCCCCGTGGAGCGGAAGGATCTGCTGCCCGGCGACCTGCTCTTCTTCGCGGACAACTGCACCGTGGCCGGCATCAGCCACGTTGGCATCTACATCGGCAACGGAAAGATGATCCACGCCTCCGGCTCCAAGGTCGGCGTGATCATCAGCGACATCAACTCTCCCTACTACATTGCCCACTTCATCGGCGCGGGCAGATTCATCAAGTAACATACCGATATACTGGCAGCCGGCTCCCGATTCGGAGCCGGCTGCTTACGCAGTCAAGTATACCCACTCCCATGCATGGAAGTGTGACTTCCGCCGCAAACGCAAGCCTGCCGTACCTTCGTACGCCGCCGGCTTGCGTTTGCTCGGCTTTGGCGCTTTCCTGACCTCTGCTTTTCTGCCCATATTGGGAGCCGTTCTCCCGTGACTCCCCTCTTACGAAACCATCAGCCGATCCCCTGAACCGGGATCGGCTGATGGTAATTGAAATGATATTAGCCCTTACAGTAATCCATGACACGGACGAGGACGGCGGCGGCCTCCGCCCGGGTGGTGTTTCCGCCGGGATTCAGCTTGCCCAGATCATCGCCTCTCAGGATCTCCGCGGTCACGATCTGCTCCACATCCTTGAGCGCCCAGTCGGAAATCTTGTCGGCGTCCTTGAACTTTTCGCATACACCGGGGGTTCCCTGGGGTTCTAGGTTCATGTAGCGCAGATAGCGGGCAATCATGACCGCCATCTCTTCTCTGGTGATCCGGTTCTCCGGCTTGAATGTGCCGTCGTCATAACCCCGGATCACGTCGGCATCGCAGGCCCAGTCCACCGCCTCGGCGTAGTACGCGCCGGCGTTCACATCGGGGAACAGTCCGCTGCCGTCTCCCTTGGCGGTCTCGCCGGACAGCCTGTAAAGCAGGGTCGCCATCATGGCTCTGTCCAGGGTGCTCTGGGGCGCAAACATATTGTTGCCCGTGCCGTTCATCAGGCCCTGATCCGCCAGGTAGTCTATATAGGAATAGTACCAGTCATCGGGGCCCACATCCGCGAAAAGATTGCCGGAGTGGGAATAGAACAGGCTGATCTTCTGGCTGGGAAGATAGCCCTCCTTGGTGGAATAGGCGGTAATCCATGTGCCGGGAACCATGCCGATGGGTGCGTCATACCGAACCGGCACCTGCTGGCTGCCCAGGGTGTAAAACACGGAAGCGCCGGGAGTGGTGGAGGTCAGAACCACATTGCCGCTGCTGTCCAGCTCCGCGAGGGGTTTGGAACAGTACGGAAGGGTGATCGGGTACTCCGTCAGATCGGAGCGGCTGCCGTTGAATTTGAAAGCGGCAATGGCGTTGACCTGCACCGGCACCTTGGCAAGGAAGGGACCGTTGTATATCTTCGAATTCTGGGTGATCTTTGACCCGTCGGTATTGTAGTAGATCGTAGTGCCCTGCTGGGCGGTGATGGTGACCACAACCGTGCCGTCCGCTTCGCCGGGCGCGTAGCTCACAACAGGCTTCTGGACAGGCCCCAGATCGGTGCCGGTGGGCGGACAATTGTAATACCGCACGCCGTTTTCCATCGTAACTCCTCTGCGGCGGAACAACTCGCTGACGGTGACAAATTCATACCCCTCTGCCAGCAGCTTGTCGATGCCGGCAAGGGCACCCTTGACGGAGGTCTTGTGAATGTCGTGCAGCAGGATCACGGAGCCGTCCTTGGTGTACTTATGGATCATGGAGCAGACCTTATCCGCGTTCAGGCTTTCCCAGTCCCGGGTGTCATTGGACCAGTAAATGAACGGCGTATTCACAGCGTTGTGAACCTTGTCGTTTTCGCTGCCGTAGGGCGCGCGGGTCAGATATGTAAGTCCGCCTCCAACCACACCTGCCAAAGCTTCATAGCTTCTGGAGAATTGACTCTTGATATTCTCCACGGAAAGAGAGGTCAGCTCGGTATGATCCCAGCCGTGGCTGGCGATCTCGTGACCCTCGTCAAGCATCCGCTGTACCTCGGTGGAATAGGATGCCACACGGTAGCCAAGCAGGAAGAAGGTTGCCTTGACGCCTCTGGCTTTCAGTCCATCCAGAAGTTCCGCGGTATAGGGGCCGGGCCCATCGTCAAATGTAATGGCAGCCAGTTTTCCACCGGTCGCCGCCTTTGCCTGCAGCGGGAACATGGTCAGCAGCAAGGCGAAGGCAAGGAACGCGCAAAAGAATCGTTTCATGGTTTCCACCTCTGAAATTTTTGATGAAACCATTATAGCACCGGGTTTTTCTTTTTTCTACCATATTCGACAAATTAATTTCTAAAAAATTCCGCCCGGGTTCCCGGACGGAATTCCATTTAATCATGCAGGCCGAAGCTCACCGCGATGGCATCGTCCACCATGGACATCTGCCGGTCATCCAGTCTTCCCATATGCTCCCGCAGCCTGCGCTTGTCGATCGTTCGGATCTGCTCCAGCAGAATGACGGAATCTTTGCTGAGACCGACGCTGCCGCCCGCGATGTTGATATGGGTCGGCAGCCGGGCTTTCCCTGTCTGGCTTGTGATCGCGGCAGCGATCACGGTGGGAGAATGCTTGTTCCCGGTGTCGTTCTGGACAATCAGAACGGGTCTGGTTCCTCCCTGCTCACTGCCCACCACCGGGCTTAAATCCGCATAAAATATATCGCCGCGTTTGACACTCTGATCCATTTGCTCCACGCTCCGTGAGAAATCTTTACCATCGTTACGATTCAGGAGTATGTAACGAGGTCGGTATTATTGTCCCACAGGAATCGGTAAATTATACCGCAGTGCTTCCGATTTATCCTATGCAGAATCCGTCAAAATTCTACTCCGTTTTGAAATCCGAAAACGCCAGGGTCAGCACCCGCATTCCTTTCCAACAGATCTCCGCGGCGGAAACAACCCCGTCGCTGTCCGTCCAGACCTCCGTGGTCAGCGTGTCCTCCTCGTAGCTCTCGTCGATGACCATGTGGAAGGAATCACCCATATCGCCGCAGGACACGATGTAGCCGCCGCGCAGGCTGTTCAGGCAAAGCCAGGGACCGCTGATGGGTGAGATCCGGTTTTCCGCCATCAGACCGAAATCCAGGCGCATCCCCTCAAAGGTCAACTGCCCGGAGCCCGCGGAAATGACCCCGCAGACACCGGCGATCCCCTCCGGCGCCGTGACCGTGAAGCGCAGATTGCCCTCCGCATCCGAAGCGCAGTCCATTTCAAACTGATAGGCGCGCTCGGTGTAGTCCGCCGTGATCTGAACGTGGAAGGATACCTGCTCAGCTTTCAGTAGCGACGAGCGGATCTCCAGCGCGCGGTCCATACCGCTGCTGTCCCCGGCGCATCCGGCAAGCAGGAGCAGGGAAAAACAAACCCAGAGTAGTTTCTTCAAAACAGATCCCGTCCTATTTCAGTAGTCGCGGCAGGACGGCGAGCATATCGCTGGGCAGCATTCCGTATTGCCCCATTTCCCCGGCACACAGGTCTCCGGCCGCGCCGTGAAACCATGCGGCGGCTGCCGCGGCCTTCAGCGGCGGGATCCCCTGCCCCAGAAAGCTGACCACCATACCGGCAAGCACATCTCCGCTGCCTCCCACGGCCATGCCGGGATTGCCTGTCCGGTTCTCAAAGGTCACAATGCCGTCGGTAATCACCGTCCTGTGTCCTTTCAGAACAACGATCAGATCCAGCTCCCTGGCAAGAGCCTCCGCGCTTTCGGCACGGTTCTCCCCGATGGTGCCGCCCAGGCGCCGGAATTCCCCGTCGTGGGGTGTGAGAATGGTAGCGGAAGTCCTGTCACGCAGTACATCTCTATGCGTTTGCAGCACATTTATGCCATCCGCGTCCACAACCACCGGGCAGCTTGCCTGTTGCAGCACGGTGGTCACCACCCTTTCCACATCCTCCGACTGCCCCAGACCCGGGCCGATCAGCACCGCGTCCATTTTGGGAAGCAGCTCCAGGATCCGGGGCAGCCCGGAGGCATGGATCCTGCCGTCCCGGTCCGGCAGCGGAATGACCACCGGCTCCAGGAGTTTTCCGGCTTCGATGGCATAGATGCTCTCGGGAACCGCCAGGTAAACCAGTCCCGCGCCGCTGCGAAGGGCAGCCATCGCCGCCAGCGCCGGCGCGCCGGTGTAGCCCCGGCTGCCGCACAGCAGCAGGCACCTGCCGAAGGTTCCTTTGTGTCCCCAGGGATTTCTGTCCGGCAGACAGTTCAACGCCGCGTCGTGATCCAGTGTTAATCGCATGAGAATCCCCTCTTTCTGCTGCAATCATACCCCGGATCCCGGAAAAAGTCAAAAATTTTCCTTGCAAGTTTTGGAATCCTGTGCTAGAATACACTCAAATACGGAAAAGCTGAGATCGGGCTGCCTTGCAATGGCTTGCGCTGACAGAGAGAGCGGGATGGTGGGATCCGCTTGCGTGCATTGTGCGGGCTTTCTCCCGGGAGCTGCCGCCTGAAAGGACAGTAGGGCGCGCCGGTGGATCACCGTTAACGGATCGGAGCGTGAATGCGCTTTTAAGTGCGCCGGTTTCGGCGAATTGCGGGTGGTACCGCGGAGGTTGTCCTTCGTCCCGAATGATGGGATGAGGGATTTTTTCTTTGTCAAAATCTTCAAAAAGGAGATCGAATAGAATGAAACAGCAATTGGAAGAAATCAAACAGCACGCCATGGCGGCGCTGGACGCGGCAGGCACGCCCGCTGCCCTGGAAGAGCTCCGTGTGAAGCTGCTGGGCAAAAAGGGTGAACTCACTGCCGTGCTGAAGCAGATGGGCAGGCTCTCTCCCGAGGAGCGTCCCGTGATGGGTCAGCTTGCCAATTCCGTCCGCGCTTCCATCGAGGAAAAGCTGGAGCAGCGCATGTCCGCGATCCAAGCGGCTGTGCTGGAAGCAAGGCTGGAAGCTGAGACCGTGGATGTGACCATCCCCGGCGAGCCGGTTCCCGCCGGTCACCAGCATCCCATGAACATGGTTCTGGAGGAGATCAAGGACATTTTCGTGGGAATGGGCTATCAGATTGTGGACGGCCCCGAGGTGGAGACCTCCGATTACAACTTTACCCGTCTGAACATTGAGGAGGGACATCCCTCCCGGGACCGCAGCGACACCTTCTATTTTGACGATGAGGACGCGGTGATCCTGCGTACCCAGACCAGTCCCATGCAGATCCGTGTCATGGAGAAGATGCAGCCGCCCATCCGTGTGCTGGCTCCCGGCCGTGTGTACCGCAAGGACGAGGCCGACGCCACCCACTCCCCCATGTTCCATCAGATCGAAGGTCTGGTAGTGGACGAGGGGATCACCATGGGTGACCTGAAGGGCGCGCTGGAGACCCTGATGAAGCGGATCTACGGCGAGGATTCCGTCATGCGGTTCCGTCCCCACCACTTCCCCTTCACCGAGCCGAGCTGCGAAATGGATATGCAGTGCCACAAGTGCCACGGCACCGGCGAAGTGGACGGACAGGTCTGCTCCACCTGCCACGGCGAAGGCTGGATCGAGCTGCTGGGTGCCGGTATGGTGCATCCCAAGGTGCTGGAAGGTTGCGGCATTGATTCCACAAAGTATTCCGGCTTTGCCTTCGGTCTGGGTTTGGAGCGAATGGCTATGGGCCGCCTGAAGATCAACGATCTGCGTCTGATCTTCGACAATGACGTCCGCTTCCTCGATCAGTTCTAAGGAGGGTTTGACAGATGAAACTGAACAGAAAATGGCTGAACGAAGAATTTGTAGACCTTTCTTCCGTCAGCGACAAGGAATTTGTGGAAACCATGACCATCGCCGGTCAGAAGGTGGAAACCTACGAGCGTATGGACGCAGAAATCCGCAATGTAGTTGTGGGTAAGGTTTTGTCCATTGTCCGTCATGAAAACTCCGACCATATGTGGGTCTGCATGGTGGATGTAGGCGCGGACGCGCCTGTCCAGATCGTCACCGGTGCCCAGAATGTCCATGAGGGCGATCTGGTTCCCGCCGCGCTGCACAATTCCCGGCTTCCAGGCGGTGTGCATATCACCAAGGGCAAGCTCCGCGGCGTAGTTTCCAACGGTATGCTCTGCTCCTTTGCCGAGCTGGGTCTGACCCAGAATGATCTGCCCGGGGTCTTTGCCGACGGCATCTGGATTCTGAATGACGAAGACTGCAAGCCCGGCGACGACATCAACCTGGTCATCGGCAACGACGACACCGTGGTGGATTTTGAGATCACCAACAACCGTCCCGACTGCTACTCCATCATCGGTCTGGCAAGAGAGGCCGCCGCTGCTTTCAACCGGCCCATGCGCCACCACGAGCCCGTGGTACACGGCAGCGAGGCCGGCTCCATGTACGAGAAGCTGGATGTGGAAGTGCCCGCGGAGAACCTCTGCAACCGTTACACCGCCCGCATGGTTGCCAATGTGAAGATCGGCCCTTCTCCCAAGTGGATGCGCCAGCGCCTGCGTGCCAACGGCGTGCGCCCCATCAACAACATCGTGGATATTACCAACTATGTGATGCTGGAGTACGGCCAGCCCATGCACGCCTTTGACTACCGTTATGTGGGTTCCGGCAGGATTGTGGTCCGGGAGAGCGTGGAAGGCGAAACCCTGAAGACCCTGGACGGCACCGAGCGCAGGCTGAATCCCGGTATGCTGGTCATTGCCGACGGCGATAAGCCCATCGGTCTGGCAGGCATCATGGGCGGCGAAAACTCCGAAATCGTGGATGACACCACCATGGTGGTCTTTGAGTCCGCCAACTTCAACGGTACCTCCATCCGTCAGACCGCTCTGGCGCTGGGTATGCGTACCGAAGCCTCCAGCAAGTTTGAGAAGAATCTGGATCCCATGATGACCGTGCCCGCCGTGCAGCGTGCCTGCGAGCTGGTGGAAATGCTGGGTGCCGGTGATGTGATGGACGGCATGATCGACATCATCCACTATGTTCCCGAACCCAAGACCGTGAAGCTGGAGCCTGGGCGCATCAACAAGCTGCTGGGCACCGACATTTCCCGGGAGGAAATGGTAGACTACCTGCGCCGTCTGGAAATCGAAGTCGACGGCGATACCATTCTGGTTCCCTCCTGGAGACCGGATCTGAACCTGATGGCGGACATTGCGGAGGAAGTGGGCAGACTTTACGGCTACAACAGCATTCCCACCACTACCCTCCGGGGCGCTGCGACCCAGGGCGGCTACACCCCTGTCATGAAGCTGGAAGCCAAGGCGGGTGCCCTGTGCCGTGCCATGGGTTACAGTGAGATCATCACCTACTCCTTCGTCTCCCCCACCATCTTCGACCAGATCCGGCTCAGCCCCGATTCCCCTCTGCGCAAGACCCTGAAGATCCAGAACCCCCTGGGTGAGGATACATCCGTCATGCGTACCGTAGCGCTGCCCTCCATGCTGGACATTCTGGCACGAAACAGCGCCTACCACAACAAGTCCGCGAAGCTCTACGAGCTGGCGAAGGTCTATCGTCCCGTTGACGGTCAGGAACTGCCCGAGGAGCCCAAGATGCTGGTTCTGGGCACCTACGGTGCCGGCGAGAGCTTCTTCACGCTGAAGGGTGAGCTGGAGAATGTGCTGCATGGAATGCGGCTTCCCAAGGCAGTATACACTGCCGTAAAGGACAACCCCACCTATCACCCCGGCCGCTGCGCCAAGGTCACCGTCGGCGGTTTGGATGTGGGCTTCATGGGTCAGCTTCACCCTCTGACCGCCAAAAACTACGGTATGTCCGGGGAGATCTATGTGGCGGAGATCAACTTCACCGCGCTGGTGGATCTGGTGCAGCCCGAACCCACCTATGTTCCCCTGCCCAAGTATCCCGGTGTCAGCCGTGACCTGGCGCTCTTGTGCGATGAAGCCGTCACCGTTGCCCAGATCTCCGATGTGATCGAGGCAAGCGCCGGAAAGCTGCTGCGGAATGTGAAGCTGTTCGATATCTACCGCGGCGTTGGTGTGGCGGACGGCAAAAAGAGCATGGCTTTCTCTCTGGAGCTGCGTGCCGACGACCGCACCCTGACGGACGCGGATTCCGAGCAGGTCGTGACCAAGGTGCTGGAAGCACTGAAGTCCAGGCTGAATGTAACTCTGCGCTGATCCTCTTAGACAGAAAATTGCCCCTGCCTGCGCAGGGGCAATTTTTTAATATCGGAAGTCGGTTTTATTCAATTCTTCCTCGTGCTGGGAGATCCAGCCCGTAATGTTTTCGCAGTCTTCGGTATACGGATAGGAGAAAAAATAGGGATCGCCCCGGAAGGTGATAGCAAATTCATACTCTTCCTTCATATCCCTGCATACACCGAAATTCCCAGCCTGCGCGTCCGCCCAGACGGCTTCCGCAAAGGACTTGATCAGGTTTTGAGGAATGTACATCGTGTATTCTCCCTGTCCGGGAGCGGACACAATGGACAGCGAATCGATTTTTTCCGCCAGTTCGCCGGGGGTGTTGACTCCAAAAATGAATCTGGGTTCCGAGAAGAATGCGTCCAGCTTTTCTTCCAGTGCGGAGCCTTCCTTCACACCATAGAATTCCCTCTGGGTCTTATTTCCCCAGGCGTTGGTATAGGTGATCTGAACCCACCAATACTTGCTGCTGTCAAAATCAGATTCCCGATCCGCATCCCATTCGTCGGGGTTATCCAGGATGTACTGATGAAGCTCCGTGATCCTGCGTATATCGGATTCTTCGGTGGCTTTCCCCACAAAATGACTGTAATAACCCGGTTCCAGACTGGCGCCGGACAGCTTTGCGGGATCCGGGACGTAATTCACGACCGAAGGCGAGATAAGTGCCGCGACAGCAAAGGAAAGGGCAAATACCGCCGTAAAAATCCCAAAATTGCGGATGGATTTATGGGAGAAAACATTGACCCTCCGCTTTATCAGCATCTGCCCGGTAAAGAAGCCCACCACCGAGCCGATGAAGGCGGTCAGATAAATCAACGGGCCGCCGGAGCTGGCAAAGAATCCCACAATGATCGCGGACACGGCAATGGTATACACGGTCAGAAACAGGGGCTGGATCCATTTAACCGCCAGCAAGTCGCCGGCGTACTCCAGCTTCCGTTTGCGGTACATCAGCAGCGCAAGTCCAAACCAAACCAGGGCAACGGCGATAACGATCCCATACTGTATAAGCTGAATGGAAGATCCCATCCCTTCGAACTTCGCGAAAACCATGCCCGATTCTTCGGCCCATTCCCTGGCTGTGACCGAATCTATGAAGAAAATCGGGCTGAGCTGATTGGTGATGTCTCCGTTCAGAACAACCGTCGGGAACAAATTCAGGTACAGCGTATCCACGATGAACTCACACAGTCTCGGAAACAGGTTGAAGATGCCATAAATCAGAACAGCCGCAAACCGACTGCCTGCCAGCAGCGTGCAGAATACGGAGAGCCCAAACAGGAAGAAATACTCCAGTGCGGTGATCCAGAACCAATAGAACACGATATTCGCATACTCCGGGATCACAAACAGGTACGCCAGAGAATAGATCAGGTTCGGCACCAGGGCGAACAGCAGCCCCGCCGCCAGATGGACAAGGAACCAGCCCTCTCTGCGGACCGGCATCGCGTGCAGACCGTTGCACGCCCTGGAGTCATAAAGGTAGCCAAACAGCACCTGGGCATTGAGAAAGGCATAGAAAAGATAGACCATTGCGAAGCTGTTGGCGCTCTGGGCAAGGGACAAGGCGATCCGTGCCGCGCGGCTTCCGTAATCCAACAGCACAGTCTCCTGTGTAAGAAAAAACAGCAGCGCCAGGAGCACGCTGTACAGCGCCCAGCATGGGAAAAAGCGCCTGATGTCCTTCCAAAGCAGTGAACCGTTAAAATACGATTTCCTTGACTGCATAGTTTGCACCTCCCAACTCGTAAATAAATATCTCCTCCAGAGAAAGGGGAATCACATCGAAATACGGAATATCCAGCGGCGCGACCTTCGCCTGGATCTGCTCCGCGGTACCCCGGACGATCAGGGTGTTTAGTCTGCCGGAGGTGCTCCTGTGGAGGATTTCCAGCTCCGCGGGCGGCTGTCCTACCATTTGCAGCTTCATCACATTGCCCTGCATATCCGCCAGGCTCTTTTCCAGCAGCATGTGACCTTTGTCCATGATGCCCACATGGTCGCAGACATCCTCCAGCTCCCGGAGGTTGTGGGAGGAGATCAGCACGGTGGCCTCTCTGGCAGCCACATCCGCCAGAATGATGCTCCAGATCTGGCGGCGCATCACGGGATCCAGCCCGTCCACCGGCTCGTCCAGGATCAGCACCTCGGGACGGCAGCTCACGGTGAGCCAAAAGGCTGCCTGCTTCTGCATTCCCTTGGAGAACCGACGTATCTGTCCGTTCAGTGGCAGATCAAAGGCCTCCCCCAGCTTTTTGAACATGGCATCGTCAAAGGTGGGATAGATCCCCTTGTAAAACCTCCGCATTTCCTGGATGGACGCGGAAGGGAAAAAGAAGACATCATCGGGGATCACGCCCAATCTCGCTTTCTGCCGCGGATTTTCATAAATCGGCTCATCGTCCAGTGTCACCGTGCCGGAGTCCTGACGGTACACGCCGCACAGATGACGGATGGCGGAGGATTTGCCTGCGCCGTTGGGACCGACCATGCCGTAGACCGCGCCTCTCGGCACCGTCAGGGTCAATTGATCCAGCGCCTTAAAGCCGCCGAAGGTTTTGGTAACCTGTCTCATTTCAAGCATTCTGTTTTCCTCCAATCTCATGGATCACCCGGATCAGCTCATCGCCGGAAACCCCCTGGGACAACAGCGTCCTCACCGTGTCCCGAAACAGCGCCATCTCCTTGCTGCCTTCCTTTTCCGTGGCGCAGACATAGCTGCCCTTTCCGGGAATGGAGAGGATCCAGCCCTCTGTTTCCAGCTCCCGGTATGCCCGCTGGATGGTATTCGGATTGATTGCCAGGGACGATGCCAACTCCCGCACACTCTGCAGCCGGTCTCCCGGACGAAGTACGCCGGAACGGATCTGCTGTTTCAGATTGTCGGTGAGCTGCTGATAGATCGGCCCTGCGTTTCTTGCGTTTGAGATCAATTGGAACGCCGCCTTTCTTTACTGTATTAACACAGTTACTATACACTGTATTATTACAGTTGTCAACAACTTAAAATCTTAATTCGTTTGTCCCCGATTCATAAAAGATATTGTTGTCAAATCCATCTCTTTCTGTTATAATGTATAGGATTTATTCAAAACCATCCCGGAACAAAGGAAAGGGAGGAACCATGCACTACAAAAGACGATTGCTGAAGCTTTGGCTGAACCACAGATCCACAAAGCTCAGCGCTACGAAAATAATTGCCGTTGCCTTTGCCGCGGCGATCCTGATCGGAACACTTCTGCTGATGCTTCCGATCTCTTCCCGCAGCGGTGTGTCCTGCGGCTTCCTGACCGCGCTGTTTACATCCACCTCTGCCACCTGCGTCACCGGTCTGGTGCTGTATGACACCTGGATCCAGTGGAGCGGCTTTGGTCAGATCGTCATTCTGGCGCTTATTGAGCTGGGCGGTCTGGGTGTCATGTCTGCCGCGTCACTGGTTGTGTTTATGTTCCGAAAGAAAGTCGGTTTGAAGCAGCGGATGCTGATGGCGCAGGCCATGAGCCTGAATGATCTGGAGGGCGTTGTCCGGCTGCAGCGGATGGTGATTCAGGGAAGCATTCTCATCGAACTCACCGGCGCGCTGATCCTGACCATTCGGTTCCTGCCGGAATACGGCCCCTGGTGCGCCCTCCGCTGGGGAGTCTTCCACGCGGTTTCCGCGTTCTGCAACGCGGGCTTCGATATTTTCGGCGTGATCAGCCCCGGCGGCAGCGCCATGGTTTTCGGCACCGATCCTGTGGTGCTGCTTACGCTTTCGGCGCTGATTATCCTGGGCGGCCTTGGCTTCTTCGTGTGGGAAGAACTGATCCGTGTCAGGCGCTTCAAAAAGCTGAGCGTCTATTCCCGGCTTGTTCTCATTACCACGGCTCTTCTGCTGCTCACCGGCATGACCGGCTACCTGATTCTGGAGTGGAATAATCCCGCGACCCTGGGATCCATGACCGTTCCGCAGAAGTTCCTTGCCGCGTTCTTCCAGTCCACCACCGTCCGAACCGCCGGCTTCGCCGGCATCGATCAGGGAATGCTCACTGAGAGCAGCAAGGCGTTTACCCTGTTCTATATGCTGATCGGCGGTTCCTCCGGCTCCACGGCAGGCGGTGTAAAGACCGCGACCATCGTGGTTCTGTTCCTGTTCCTGTGGACGAGAGCCAGAGGTCGGGAAAACGTGAATCTATTCAAACGTTCCATTCCCAAAAGTCAGGTTCTGGATGCCGCGACCATTGTCATGACCGTGCTGACCCTTGCCTTTGCCGGCGGTGTGTTCGTGAGCGCCACCTCCCATGTGCCCTTCCTGGATGCTATTTTTGAGACGGTCTCCGCCATCGCCACCGTCGGTCTGTCCACCGGCATCACACCCACCCTCAGCATTTCTTCAAAAATCCTGATTATCATCTTTATGTATTTCGGCAGAGTCGGCGTGCTGACCATCTCCCTGGGCTTCCTGATGGGAGACCGGGCAAGCGAACGGTTCCAGTACGCGCAAACAAAGCTTTTGATTGGTTAAGGAGGATATACTATGAGTACATATGTTGTTATCGGTCTGGGACGTTTCGGCTCCCGTGTGGCGAAAAGCCTTTGCAGTCTGGGCAGTGAGGTGCTGGCCATCGATACCCACCCCGATCTGGTGCAGCAGATCGCCAACGACGTCACCCAGGCGGTGGTGGGCGACGCAAGGGACAAGGATGTTCTGAAAGCGCTGGGTGTGGGCAATTTTGACTGTGCCATTGTTGCCATCGGCGGCGAGCTTTCCTCCTCCATCCTGACCACCATGAACCTGAAAGAGCTGGGGATTCCCCAGGTGATCTGCAAGGCCCACGATGATACCCACCGGAAGGTTCTGGAAAAGCTGGGCGCCGACCGGGTCATCATCCCGGAACATGAAATTGCCAACAAGCTGGCCCACAGCCTCACCTCCCCCAATGTGCTGGATTATATTGAACTGTCCGGCGATTACGGCATCGTAGAAGCGGAAGCGCCGAAGATGTGGGTCGGGAAAACCCTGCGGCAGACCAATGCCCGGGCAAAGCTGGGTGTCAATATCATCGCCGTAAAGAGCAACGGGAAGATCAACGTCTCCCCGTCTGCGGACTATATCATTGAAAAAGGCGATATCCTGGTAATCCTGGGCGACAATGCCGCTCTGACCGCGGTGCAGGATCTGTGATGGAAGTCAGGATCGAATCCCGGAAGAATCCTCTGCTGCAGCAGGTCAGGAAGCTGCTTTCTTCCCGGGGTGAACGGGAAAAAACCGGGCTTTTCGTGGCGGACGGCACCAAGCTGCTGCCGGAAGCCATCCGCTACTGCCCTACCCTGCACACTGTGATTCTCTCGGACGGGGTATCTGCGCCGGAACTGCCGGATCATGTGAAGCTGGTCCGTGTGCCCAGGGATGTGATGGCATCCGTTTCCCCGATGGAAGCCCCCCAGGGTGCCGTGTTTCTCTGCGGAATGCCGGAGGAAGCCCCGTTTTTGCCAACCCCCGGCTGTCTGCTGCTGGACGGGATCCAGGATCCGGGAAATCTGGGCACGATTCTGCGGACGGCGGACGCGCTGGATGTGCCGGTGGCGCTGCTGGAAGGCTGCGCCGATCCCTATAGCTGGAAGGTGGTTCGCTCGTCCATGGGTGCCGTCTTCCGTACAAAACCGGTCAGAACCACCTGGGAGCAGGCAAAAACCGCCTGCCGGGACGCGGGTATTCCCATAGGGGTAACGGCGCTGTCTGACCGTGCCCTGGATCTGCGCCGGGCAAATCTTGGCACCATGGCCATTGTCATCGGCAGCGAGGGGCAGGGTGTCCGCAGGGAAATTCTGGACTCTGCCGACCAGGCGCTGATCATTCCCATGAATCCCAGATGCGAATCCCTGAACGCCGCCATTGCGGCAGCCATTGTCATGTGGCAAATGAAAGCGGAAAGTTGATGTAGGATGCTGATACACTGGATATGGTTTTCCACCCGGCCCGGGATCTCAGACCGGGTACGCAGGAACCTTCTTGAATCTTATACTGACCCGGAGGAGCTGTACTTTTCCTCCGGGGACGCGCTGCGCAAACTGGAGGGAATCTCCGAAGAAGCGGCAGCTTCCCTGGCGGACAAGGATCTTTCGGAAGCGGATCAGATCTGCGCCGAATGCGCGCGCAAGGGGATCCATATCCTGACCTGGCAGGATGCTGCCTATCCCGCCCGGCTGAAAAACATCCCGGATCCCCCCGTGGTGCTGTATTACAAGGGGGTCCTGCCCCAGATCGACGCGGAGCCGGTGATCGCCGTGGTGGGCACCAGGAGCGCGTCCGCCTATGGCATGGGTGCCGCCAAACGGCTGGGTTATCAGATCGCGTCCTGCGGCGGCATTGTGGTATCCGGTCTGGCAAAGGGCATCGATGCCATGGCAATGACCGGAGCGCTGACCGCGGGCAAAAGCGTGATCGGCGTTTTAGGCTGCGGCGCGGACATTGTCTACCCGTCCTTTCACCGCTCGCTGTACGAGGATACTCAGCGGTTTGGCTGCCTGCTGACGGAATTTCCTCCCGGCACACCGCCGATGGCATGGAATTTCCCCAGAAGAAACCGCATCATCAGCGGCATTTCCTGCGGCGTACTGGTTGTGGAAGCGCCGGAAAGAAGCGGTTCGCTGATCACCGCCAATCTGGCAGCCGAACAGGGCCGGGATGTGTTCGTCGTTCCGGGCAATATCGACACCCCGGGTTCCGTGGGCAGCAATTCCCTGCTCCGGGACGGTGCCATTGCCGTCGCCACCGGCTACGACATTCTTTCCGAATACGAAGCGGTCTTTCCGGGCAAGGTACACCGTGCGGGAGCAGGCAGCAAAATCGCGGCATATCCCGACGAGGTTCGGCAAAATGCCGGAAACACCGACGATTCCCACGGGAAAAATCCCGGGAAGACCCGCCATAGCAAGGGCAATTCCGAAGAAAAACGAAAAAATCATATTGACAAAGAGGATTCTTCCTCTTATATTGACCTAGAAAAGCAGTTTCCAAATCTTTCCTGTGACGAAAAGACCCTGGCGGAGCTGCTTCGCGGCGGAGAAATGCTGGTGGACGATCTGATTGACCGTTCCGGCCTTCCCGCGGGAAGCGTACTATCCAGTCTCACGCTGCTGGAGGTGAAAGGCATCGTCAACCGGCTCCCCGGTCGGCGGTACACCTTAAAACCGCAATAAAATCCTGATTCAATGGAGGAAACCATGGCAAGCGCGTCTAATTTGGTTATCGTTGAGTCGCCGTCCAAAGCAAAAACCATTGGCAGATACCTGGGCCCGGACTATCTGGTGAAAGCCAGCATGGGGCACCTGCGGGATCTGCCCAAGAGCAAAATGGGCATCGACTTTGAAAATAATTTTGAACCCGAATACCGTCCTCTGGCGGGGAAAGAGGACATTATCGCGGATTTGCGAAAAACCGCCAAGCAGGTAGACCATGTCTACCTGGCAACTGACCCGGACCGGGAGGGAGAAGCCATCTCCTGGCACCTGAAGGAACTGCTGGGGCTGTCGGAGGAAGAAGCCCACCGTGTGACCTTCAACGAGATCACCAAGAAGGTGGTGCAGGAGTCTGTCAGAAACCCCAGAACCATCAATTACGATCTGGTGGATGCCCAGCAGGCACGCCGGGTGCTGGACCGCATCGTAGGCTACGAGCTGTCTCCCCTGCTGTGGAAAAAGGTGCGCCGGGGGCTGTCCGCCGGACGTGTCCAGTCCGTAGCGACCCGGCTGGTGGTGGATCGGGAAAATGAGATCCGGGCGTTTACGCCGGAGGAATACTGGTCTTTGGATGTGACCCTGGACCGAATCGAAAAGCCCGGTTCCTTTGTAGCCCATTATCACGGCGAGGACAAGAAGCGGGAGCTTCACTCCGAAGCGGAAGTTCTGGAAATCATTTCCGACATAACCGGCAGGGAATTTGTGGTCACCGGCGTGCGAAAGGCTGAGAAGAAACGGGTTGCCGCGCCGCCTTTCACCACCTCCACCCTCCAGCAGGAAGCATCCCGGAAGCTGAACATGACTCCCAAGCAGACCATGGCCATTGCCCAGCAGCTCTATGAGGGAATTGACGTGCTGGGGGAAGGCGCCACGGGTCTCATCACCTATATGCGTACCGACTCCCTGCGGCTTTCCGAAGAAGCCATGGCCTCCGCCCGGGATCTGATCTGCCAGCGGTACGGCAAGGACTACTATTACGGCAAGTTCCACGAATTTAAGACCAAGGCAGGTGCCCAGGATGCCCACGAGGCCATCCGTCCGACCCACGCGGAGCTGGACCCGGAGCGGATCAAGACATCCCTGACCCGGGATCAGTACCGGCTGTACAAGCTGATCTGGAGCCGGTTCCTGGCATCCCAGATGGCAAACGCCGTGTTTGATACAGTGTCCATCGACACCACCTGCGCCGGGCATATTTTCCGTTCCACCCACCAGAGCCTGAAATTCTCCGGCTTTATCGCCGTCTACGAAGAAGGCCGTGACGACGACGGAGAAGAGAATGGCTCTCCCCTGCCTGACCTGCAGGTTGGGGACCGGGCAAACGCCAGGTCCATGGAAAAGGAACAGCACTTCACCCAGCCTCCCGCCCGGTACACCGAGGCAAGCCTGGTCAAGGCCATGGAGGAACGGGGTGTGGGCCGTCCGTCCACCTACGCAGCCACCATCTCCACCATTGAGGACCGGGAATATGTGCTGAAAACCGACAAGCATCTGTCTCCCACTCCCCTGGGTGAGATCGTCACCGGGCTCATGCTGGAACGGTTCAACGACATTATCGACGTGGAATTTACGGCAACCATGGAGCGGAACCTGGACGAGATCGAGGAGGGCAAGCGTCCCTGGAAATCCGTCATTTCCACATTCTACGCGGGCTTCCACAAAGAGCTCACCGAAGCGGAAGAAGCCCTGGAGGGTGTCCACCTGAAGGTGCCCGACGAGGAGACCGACGAGATCTGCGAGGTCTGCGGCAGAAAAATGGTCATCAAAAGCGGCCGGTTCGGACGGTTCCTGGCCTGCCCCGGCTTCCCGGAATGCACCAACACCAAGCCCCTGATCGAGCGGATGCCCGGACGCTGTCCCAAGTGCGGCAGCGGTATGGTGAAGCGGAAATCCAAGCGCGGCTATCCCTATTTCGCCTGCGAGACCGGCGCGGAATGCGGCTTTATGAGCTGGGATGTGCCCACGGAATTGGATTGCCCCGAATGCGGTCAGACCATGTTCAAGAAATCCGGCAAGGGTCGGATGAAACCCTTCTGCATCAACGAGAAATGCTCCAAATTCCTGCCGGAGGATCAGCGGGGTTACCGGAGGAAGCCCTCCGAAACCGCGGAAACCGCCGAATCCCAGCCGGAAAAGAAGAAAGCAGTGAAGAAGAGTACCGCAAAGAAGCCTGCCACAAAGAAATCCACTGCCAAACCCACCTCCCGGAAGAAGAAGGAGGACGCGTAATGGCGGATGTGAAAGTGATCGGTGCCGGTCTTGCCGGTTCCGAGGCCGCATGGCAGCTTGGCCAGCGCGGTCTGACGGTGGAATTGATTGAAATGAAGCCCGGAAAGAAGACCCCTGCCCATCATTCCGATTTGTTCGGCGAGCTGGTCTGCTCCAACTCCCTGCGGGGTGACCGGCTGGAAAACGCCGTGGGACTTCTGAAGGAAGAGCTTCGCAGAATGGGCAGCCTGATCCTCCGCTGCGCCATGGAAACCAGGGTGGAAGCCGGCGGATGCCTGGCGGTGGACCGAACAGGCTTTGCCCAGCGGATCACCGACGCGCTGCGGAATCATCCCAATATCACCATCCGCTCGGAGGAAGTCACCCAGGTTCCCGAAGGTCCCGTGATCATCGCCACCGGCCCCCTGACCTCGGATGCCCTGTCCGATGCCATTGGGAAATACTTCGGGGAAACGGACTATCTTCACTTCTTTGACGCGGCAGCCCCTCTGGTCACTGCCCAAAGCGTGGACATGGAAAGCGCCTGGTGGGCATCCCGCTATGACCGCGGAACGGCGGACTATGTGAACTGCCCCATGAACAAAGAAGAATACGAGGCCTTTGTCCGGGAGCTTACCCACGCGGAGGAAGCCGAAGTCCACGGCTTTGAGGACAAAAATGTGTTTGAGGGCTGTATGCCTGTGGAGGTCATGGCCCGCAGAGGGATGGATACCCTGCGGTTCGGCCCTCTGAAGCCTGTGGGACTGGTGGATCCCAAGACCGGGAAAGAACCCTATGCCGTCGTGCAGCTTCGGCTGGACAACGCGGCAAGGAGCGTCTACAACCTGGTGGGATTCCAGACCCATCTGAAATTCGGGGAGCAAAAGCGGGTATTCTCCATGATCCCCGCACTGAAAAATGCGGAGTATGTGCGCTACGGTGTCATGCACCGCAACACCTTCCTCTGCTCTCCCAAGCTGCTGGACCGGTACTATGCCGACCGCAGAAATCCCCTGGTCGCCTTCGCGGGGCAGATGACCGGCGTGGAGGGCTATGTGGAGTCTGCTGCCTCCGGGTACCTGGCGGCGGTGGCAATGGCTGCCAGGATCCAGGGCAGGCCCCTGCCGGAGTTCCCCAGAGAAACCGCCATCGGCGCGCTGGGGCTGTACATCAGTGACGAACGCATTCAGGACTTCCAGCCCATGAATGTGAATTTCTCCATCATTTCCCCGCTGGAAAAGCGGATCCGAAAGAAAAGCGAAAAGAACCTTGCCATTGCCCAGCGGTCTCTGGAGATCATCGACCGGCTGGCGGCGCAGGGTGTGTAAGACAGAAAGAGGTGTGCCGATTGAAGATCATACTCGATGCAATGGGCGGCGACAACGCTCCCGAGGCTGCCGTCCTGGGTGCCTTTGATGCCGCGAAGCAATACGGCGTGCAGATCACGCTGGTTGGAAAGGGCGAAGAAATCCTCAGTGTCATGAGCAAGCACGGCTACTCCGACCTTCCTCAAGGTGTGGAAATTGCCAACGCGGACGATGTGGTGGATATGCACGACGATCCTGCCACGGTGATCCACAAGCGCAAGAATTCCTCCATGGTGGTGGGTCTGAAAATGCTGGCGGATGGAAACGGGGATGCTTTCGTGTCCGCGGGCAGCACCGGTGCCCTTCTCACCGGCGCCACCCTGATCGTAAAGCGTGTCCGTGGGATCCGCCGTGCAGCCCTTGGCCCCGCCATGCCCAACAAGGCAGGCGGCAAGACCATCATTTGCGACTGCGGTGCCAACGCCGAATGCACACCCGAGTTCCTGCTCCAGTTTGGTTTGGTGGGCTCTCTCTACGCGAAGCGGTTCTTCGGACTGGAGCATCCCAGAATCGGTCTGCTGAACATCGGCACGGAGGACAGTAAGGGCGGTCAGCTCCAGAAGGATGCCTATGCCCTGCTGAAAAAAGCCGGGGATCAGGGTCTAATTCACTTTGTGGGCAACGTGGAAGCCCGGGACGTGCCTCTGGGTGCCGTGGATGTGGTTGTCTGCGACGGCTTCTCCGGCAACGTGCTGCTGAAGTCCATCGAGGGCACCGCCATGTTCATGGGATCTCTCATCAAACGGATGTTCAAGAAGAACATTTTCACCGTTTTGGGCTATCTGCTCTGCAAGGGTGCCGTGAAGGAAATGATGGCAATGCTGGATTACCGGGAAATCGGCGGCACTCCCCTGCTTGGCATCCGCAAAACCGTGATCAAGGCCCATGGCTCTTCCGATCAGATCGCGTTCCGCAACGCCATCCGCCAGGCCATGACCGCCGCTGAAGCGGACATCTCCGCAGAACTGGAACAGGGCTTGCAGAAGCTCTCCGAAATGAAGGAGAAAAACGAATGATCAAAGATTTGGAACGCAGGATCGGCTATGAATTTCACAACCTTTCCCTGCTCCAGAACGCGCTGACCCACTCCTCCTATGCCAACGAACGCTGGCACAACAGCCTGCTCAGCAACGAGCGTCTGGAGTTTTTGGGAGATTCCATCCTTGGCATGGTGGTTGCGGAGCATCTGTACCGCAGTTTTCCCGACCGGCCGGAGGGAGAATTGTCCAGAATGCGCGCCGATATGGTGTGCGAAACATCCCTGGCCCAGGTTGCGGATCGACTGGATCTGGGCGCCCATCTGATGCTGGGTCATGGAGAGGAACAGGGAGGCGGACGAACCAGAGCTTCCATTCTGGCAGACGCGGTGGAGTCTGTCATCGCCGCAAGCTATCTGGATGGTGGTTTTACCGCCGCGCGCTCCTTTATCGAGCGGTTCATCCTGCCCAATGTGCCGGTTACCGGCTTCCACAACGCGGACTATAAGACCGCGCTGCAGGAACTGGTGCAGCAGAAAAAGAACCAGGTTTTGTCCTACGCCCTTGTGGGGGAAAGCGGCCCGGATCACGCGAAGCAGTTTGTGGTTCAGGTGCTGCTCAACGGTGAGCCCATCGGCGAAGGAACCGGAAGCTCCAAAAAACGGGCGGAGCAGGAAGCCGCCAGATGCGCCATCCGGCAGCTTCAGCAGAAAAATTAAAAAACACGGGTCATTTTCAGCCAAAGGACGGCGGAAATGATCCGTGTTTTTTCCGTAAAACCAGCGGGAATTCAAATATTTATGTTGTATTTTCGGGGAAAATCTGCTATAATCACCGTAAGTATCTTATACGCACAGGAGAATGCCCCATGAAACAGAATGCTCCCCGGCGCGGTTTCCTTCCCCGCGACGAAGCGCCGGAAATCAACGAAAACCAGTTGGAAGGCCGCAATGCCCTGACGGAAGCCCTGAAAAGCGGACGAACCATCGACAAGGTGTTTATTGCCAGCGGTGAGATTGACCGCGGTTTGCAGCGTCTCGCGGCTGAGGCAAAGGATGCCGGTGCCGTCATCGTTCCCGTGGACCGCAGAAAGCTGGATCAGATGAGCCTGACCCATGCCCATCAGGGTGTCATTGCCCTGGCAGCCGCCCATGTGTACTACTCCATCGACGACATTCTGGAGACTGCCGCGGAGCGTGGGGAAGCCCCGCTGATCGTCATTTGCGACGAGCTGTCCGATCCCCACAACCTGGGCGCCATTCTCCGAACCGCGGAATGTGCCGGGGCTCACGGTGTGATCATTCCCAAGCGGCGCAGCGTGGGTCTGACCGCAGTGGTGGCAAAGGCCAGCGCGGGTGCCATCGAATACATGAAGGTGGCAAGAGTCACCAATGTGTCCGCCGCCATCCGGGAATTGAAGGACAAGGGCGTCTGGATCTTCGGCACCGCTGCCGAAGGCTCCGTTCCCATGTATCAGGCCGACCTGACCGGCGCTGCCGCCATTGTCATCGGCAACGAAGGCGACGGCATGACCCGGCTTGTCCGGGAGAGCTGCGATGTGACGGTCAGCATTCCCATGAATGGTAAGATTTCTTCGCTGAACGCTTCCGCGGCAGCTTCCATCCTGCTCTATGAAGCCGTTCGACAGCGGATTTCCTCCGGGAGGTAACAACTATGGATTTAGAAAACAAAGACGAAGTCCAGGAGGAATTCACCCTGGAAGACATCCTTCGGGAATTCGGCAGCGGCACAGAGCCCACGGTTTCCGACGGGGAAACCACCGAAGAAGCGCCTGTTTCCGATGAAGAACCCGCGGTGCCTGACGAAGTGACCTTGGAAGAGCCCGAGATGGTAGATGAAGTCCCCCCGGAAGAGCCCGGGGAGCCTGCCGAAGAACCGGCTGCTGTAGATCAGGCGGAAGAAGCTGCGGAAGAAGCCGTGGAGGAGCCGGAAGCCGACACGGATCCTGCGGAGACCCGTCGTTTGGATCCCATTTCCGCCGTAAAGACCGAGCCGCTGGAAGTGACCCGGCCCTTTACGCCCATTCATTCGGAAAAGGATGCGCCGGAGGAGCCCCTTCCTCCCATCCCCGAGGAAGAGCCGGAAGAAAAGCCCGAGGCGTTTTCCGAGGGCTGGGAGCCTGAATACGACGATCCCATCGGCGAGTACACGCCGCCGAAGCCCATTGAGTTCCCCCGCTCCAAGCTGATCAACATGAAGCGGAAGATCGTCGCTGGCCCGGAAAAGCGGTTCTACGAGCTGACCGAACTGGGAATGGGCAAGCTGCAGATCAGCATTTTCCTCTCCTTCCTGGTCTTCTTTGCCAGCGTGGTATCCATCATCCTCCATGAGTTCGACATGGTGCAGGACAGCAGGATGCGTCTGCTGGTCTTCGGTGAGATCTTCGCCATGCTGCTTTGTGCCCTGCTGGGAAGCAATCAGTTGATTGAAGGCGTCTGCTCCTTGTTCAAGGGCAAATTCACCCTGTACACCCTGCTGGTCTGCACCTTTGGCGTGTGCATCGCGGATGCGTTTGTCTGCCTGAAAGAGCTTCGTGTCCCCTACTGCGCCGCTTTCTGCCTGGAGATGACCATGTCCCTCCTGGCATCCTATCAGCGCAGGAACACGGAAATGGCGCAGATGGACACCCTCCGCAGAGCAAATGTGCTTTACAGCGTCATCCGGCAGGAAAACTTCTATGACGATCATCCCGGCTTCCGCAAAGGAGAAGGCGATATTTCCGACTTTATGGACCGCTACCAGGAACCTGTCCGGCCCGAGTCCTTATTGTCCCTCTATTCTCTGTTCGCTTTTCTGATTTCCGTGGTGACCGCCGTTACCGTTGCCGTGATGAGCGGCTGGAACATGGCTGCCAGAGTTTGGTCTGCCATATTGCTGGCGGCGGTGCCCGCAACCTCCTTTATCGCGATTTCCAGACCCATGGCCGTCCTGGAGCGGAAGCTCCATCGCTTCGGCGCGGTGCTGTGCGGTTGGAGCGGGATTCTGTTCACTGAGAAAACCGCCGCGGTGGCAATCGAAGACCAGGATCTGTTCCCGGAAGGCTCCATCAAGCTGAACGGCGTCAAGTTCTTTGGCGATCTGGATCCCGATCTGGTGGTTTCCTACGGAACTTCTCTGGTTCGCAAGTCCGGCAGCCCCCTAGCGCCTTTGTTTGAGAGCCTTCAGGAAAACCGGCGGGTTCAGGAGTACGAGGTGGAACGGCTGCAGTACTACCCCAACGGCGGCATCGGCGGCGAGATTGAGGAAGAATCCGTCCTGGTGGGCACCCTTTCGTTTATGCAGGATATGGGCGTGTCCATGCCCGAGGGCACCCGGGTCAATCAGGCCCTGTATGTGGCCATTGATCTGAATCTGTGCTGTGTTGTTGCCCTGAATTTCGGCAAGAGCCGCTCCGCTTCGGCAGGTCTTTCCTCCCTGTGCGGCTCCTTCCGGCTGAAGCCTGTCCTTCTTTCCGGCAACTTCATGCTGGACAAAAAATTCATCCGCAGCAAGTTCGGTGTCAGCCCCCGGAAGATTATTTTCCCGGAAATGAAGGTCAGATCCGTGCTTGCGAACACCCCGCTGCCCGAAGGGGATCAGCTCAAGATCTGCGCCCTGACCACCCAGGAGGGTCTTGCCCCCATGGCCTATGCGATTACCGGTGGCCGTGCCATGGGTCACGCGGCAAGAATCGGAACCGCGCTCCACATTTTCGGCGGTCTGGTGGGTATCGGCATTGTGGCCGTTCTTGTGGCGCTGCGCCAGTACACCCTGCTTTCTCCCGTAAATTTGCTGCTTTTGGAGCTTGTTTGGGCGCTGCCCGGTTTCCTGATTACCGAATGGACCAGAACCATCTGATACAAAAAGCACTGTCGGATTGCCTCCGGCAGTGCTTTTTTGTATGTCTTTTCAGCAGAACAAGTATCCCATCACGGGGCCAAGAAAGATCGCTAAGTAAATCAGGCTGATCCAGGGCTGATAGTCCACATAGAATTCCCGGAAAGTCAGGCTCCAGGGATGGCGGATAATCACCCAGCCGAACACATCAAACAGGATGCAAATGCCTGCCCAGACCGCGCCGGTGATCAGCGCCTCACCCAGTGAAGGATTCCCCAGCCCGGACATATAGAGGTATCCGAACAAAGTGAACAGAATGATATTGTACAGGGGGTGCCAGGGTTTGGTCTTTTCGTATCCCTCTCCCATTCCTTTGTCGTCCATGGGCGGCATATGGAGAACGAAGATGTTGAAACAGGTGTGCAGGATCCCCACGAGCGTTACAAGTACATAGCAGATCCAGAACCAAAGCATAGACATTCCAAAGTTCTGCATACTTGATTACTCCTGGATTGTGATATTGACGCCGTTGACCTCTACGCTGTCGTCAGCCGCGATCAGGATGTATTTCACCCCACCGATGACACGGGTCTCAATGAGATCGCTGCGCTCCGGGTTCACCTTGATCACCACATCCGGCGTTTTCACTTCAAAGCGTTTGCTGTCGATCACATTTCTGGGTGGGATCAGGGCGTTGGTGCCGAATTCCTGTTCAAAATCCACGCTGAATTTTGCCAGATGCGCCTCGGAAATACCGCAGCTTCGCAGCACGCTCTGAACATCCTCCTTATCCACCAGCAAGGGCTCCGGGACTTTGCTCTCCTTATGCAGCGCCATGCGCTGCCGCAGTTCATCGTGGACGGTCTGCACCACATCCATGCTGCACTCCTGCTCCAGCGCGTTGCCGAGGATCGCCTCAAAGGACTTCTTCTGCTCGGCAGCGGGCTTGGGAATGCCGGTGTTGAACAGCGCGTCCACCAACGGCTGATGGCTGTCCGTCAGGTCACGGGTGTAGTACAGCGCGTTGTAAATATTGGTGCTGCGGTTGTCAAACGCCGGGAACAGAAAGCCCAGCACAGGCGCTGTGGCCTGATTCACGGCTCCCCCATCATGGAACACCTGCTCCTCCGAAACATAGCGCAGGGTGCTCTTTGCGAGCTTGACAGGGCAGATCCCGCAAAGAAGATAGGTATAGGTTTCTTCTCCCGCGTCCGCCTGCATGGCATCATCTTTGGATTTGAAAGGCACGTCATAGCTGTCACAGCACGCCAGAATCAGGTAGCCGGTATCCAGCGTCAGCGAGGAGGTGATCTTCTCATACAACTGATCTAAAAGTGCCTCATCCTTCAGCGCGGTGTTTCTCAGACCCATGAGCAGCTTATGCTCCGGGCTGTCCACCACCTGGGAGGTTTGGAAGGAAATATCGATCAGATTCTTGCCCGGCACGCCGGAAAGGCTCCGTTTCAGCAGAGCAAAATACTTTTCCTGCTCGTTCTCCGGCATCATCGAAACAGGCAGGCGGAACTTGGCGATGATCTCCTGGCTGTCATTCACATAGCAGCCGTAAATGGCGGTAATATTGTTCTTCCCGGTGCGAATTCTTCTGCGAATTTCACCGATTTCTTTTTCGAGCATGGTTTTCCTCCGTTGTGAAGTGCCGCTGGGCTTATAAACCCATGACTTCCTTCTGGTAGCGCAGGATGCCCTTGTGCAGCAGATCCATGGCACGCTCCAGGTTGTCCTGGGCCAGAACATAGGCGATACGCACTTCGTTGATGCCCTTGCCGGGGGTTTCGTAGAACGGCGCGCCGGGGGCAAACATGACCGT